>NZ_BAAGTM010000011.1:0-84472 GCF_054781915.1 Aquaspirillum soli
AACACCGTTTCGAGTGCCCTCACTGTGGTCTGCGGGCGCACAGCGACTTGAATGCAAGTCGGAACCTTGCCCGCATTGGCGAGACTGCCGTCTCGCCAAGGGCGGCTGTAAATACGCCTGATGTTGGGAGTGTGGATATGGGCAACCATGTCTGCGCTTCACAATAAAGCCTGCGACTTTAGTCGCGGGTTATTTACGTTTTGCTCTGTTAGGCGTAATAGCGCTGGCTGAACTCCAGCATACGCTCAATTGGCAATCGGGCCGCATCCATCTGTTCAGCGCTGAGGTAATCAATCCGTGTGCCCTCACCTGCTTGTGCCCGACGCACCGCTTCGATGGTATTCATCTTCATGTAAGGACAGGAATTGCACTGACAACCAGCGTAAATCGGCGCTTGGCGCAAATCTAGGTCAGGGCGTGCTTGGCTCATATTGAACAAAATACCATCTTCGGTGGCGACAAAAATCGGTGCTGTCACCGCACCTTGATAGGCTTTTACCCAATTCAACATACCAGAGGTTGAACCGACATAGTGCGCTTGTTTCAGCACAGGCAAGGGGCTCTCTGGGTGAGCAATTAAAGAATACGGGCCTTCGACTTCCGCAAAAGCGGCTTGTAAGGCTGCTTCATTAAATTTGTCGTGAACTTCACAAACCGCACTCCACAAAGGCATATCATACCCATATTGATAATTCAAATAGGCGCCCATATTGCGGTCAGGTGAGAAAATGACTTTTTTCCCTTCGGCATACAAATGCGCAATGATATCGTCAACATTGCGTGAAGTCACAATCCAGTCGGATAAAGCTTTATGTTCGGCAGAAGAATTGATATACGAGACATGAACATAATCACCATGTCTTTCACGCCAAGCGCGTAAGGCATTGACATCGGTTTGTGTCACCAAAGAACACGTGGAACCTGCATCCGGCAAGATCACTTCGGCTTGCGGGTTCAAGATTTTGGCGGTCTCCGCCATAAAACGCACGCCAGCAAACACAATGATGTCTGCTTGGGCATCGCGGGCAAAGAGCGAGAGTTCCAAACTGTCACCCACCTTGTCGGCCATGCCTTGAATCTCGGGAGTGGTGTAGTAGTGGGCGAGCGTGACAACGCGTTTGCTCATAATGAAGAAGCTCCTGAAATGCCGCCAGACGACGTATCGATGTGCGGAATAAGACGAAATAAAGCGGTCAAACATAGCAAAAAAGCGACAACACGGCTAGGCAAAAGCCGGCAAAGCGGTATTCATTTTTGTGATCAATTCTATTTTCAGCGCATAATTGCTGCATTGCACAATCGAAAAACTTGGCTGGACACGCAACCCGCACCCCAGCCACCTTCATACGGGAATAAACATCATGAAACCTCACTATCTCACCCCTCTGTTTGCGCCAAAAGCGGTTGCAGTGGTGGGTGCCAGCGACACCGCCGGATCGATTGGTCAGGCCATTTTTTCCAACATCTTAGTCTCTGGCTACAAAGGCAAGCTCTACCCAGTTAACCTCAACCGCAAGTTGGTGGCGGGTATTGCTGCGGTGTCTTCGGTGCGGATGATCGAAGGGCCAGTTGATTTGGCGGTGTTTGCTACGCCAGTCCGCACTTGGCCAGCGGTGGTGAAAGACTGTGGTAAAAAAGGGGTCAAAGCCGTTGTTTTGGTGAAAGAGTTTGGCGACTTTGAGCCGCTTGAAGCCGAAGTGATCGAAGAAACCGTTGCCAGCGCACGCAAATATGGTATTCGTGTCCTCGGTCCCAATACCTTGGGCTTGATGCGTCCGATCATTGGCATGAACGCAAGTAACTACGCTGGCCGTGTCAAGAGTGGCAACCTAGCTTTAGTGGCACAATCCAGCGCGTTGTGTACCGCCATGCTCGATTGGGCTGATGCCAAAGGAATGGGCTTTTCAAGTGTGGTGTCGATGGGGGAAGGGTCGGATATCGACTTTGGTGAAATCCTCGATTATCTGGTGGCCGACCATAACACGCAGGGGATTTTGATTCACACCCATCATATCCATGATGCCCGCCGCTTTATGAGTGCGCTACGCGCCGCTGCGCGCAGTAAACCTGTGGTGGTGATTAAATCGGGACGCAGTGATGCCCACCTCAACGGTATCACCGAATCGAGCCATCTGATTGATGATGCTGACGTATTTGATATGGCTTTGGCCCGCGCCGGTGTGCTGCGGGTGAATACCATTGCCCAATTATTTACTGCCGCCCGTGTGCTGGCGGCCAATTATCGTACGCAAGGTGGTCGCATTGCGATTGTGACCAATGGTATTGGCCCCGGTATTTTGGCAGCCGACAGCGCCATTTCCAACGGCGTACCGCTGGCTCAACTCAGTCCTGAAACCCTCGCCCAACTCGATCACGAGATGCCGCGAGATTGGTCGCGGGGTAATCCAATCGACATCATCGGTGATGCCAGTCCTGCCCGTTTCCGTACCGCAGTTAAAGTGGCGGCACAAGATCCAAACGTCGATGGCATCTTGGTGATCTTTACCCCTCAAGCAGGTACAGATCATCTCGCCACCGCTGAGTTGATGGCCAGCCTGCAAAAAGAAATTCAAAAACCGCTGTTTATGTCATGGTTAGGCGATGCCCGTGTGGCAGCCAGTCGCGAAGTGTTCAGCCGTGAAAAAATTGCCCATTTCCGGACGCCTGAATTTGCTATTGAAGTGTTCCGTGCTTTGGCAGCCTTCCATCATAACCAACAGTTGGTATTACAAACCCCCGGCCCACTCAAAGAAGAAGCGACCCCACCGAATATCCATGCCGCCCGCGAGATTATCGAAACCGCAATGAACCAAGGGCGTGAGGTATTGAGTGAGATTGAATCGAAGATGGTGCTAGAAGCCTTCCACATTCCAACCAATCCAGCCCGTTTGGCACGGACGGCTGATGAAGCAGTGGAATTGGCGCAAACCTTCGGCTATCCAGTGGTGTTGAAAATTGACTCACCCGATATTTTGTATAAATCGGATGTCGGCGGTGTCGAGCTGAATATCCGTACAGAAATTGCACTGCGAGCCATGTTCAGCGCAATTATTGAACGTGCCCGTGAAAAAATGCCGAATGCCAACATCAACGGCATCATGGTGCAACCGATGGTAAAACGCCCATACGGTCGTGAACTGATGTTGGGCTGTACCCATGATAATACCTTCGGCCCAGTGTTGACCTTCGGCGCAGGGGGTATTGCGGCAGAAGCATTAGACGATCGCAAATTGTCCTTGCCACCGCTGAATGATTACTTGGCCAACAGCATGATTGATGGCACTCGCGTGAATCGTATCCTCGGCAGTTTCAAGAACATGCCTGCTATCGACCGCGAGGCACTAAAAGCGACTTTGTTGCGAGTGTCGGAAATGGTGTGTGAATTGCCCGCCATTTATGAAATGGAAATTAACCCGCTGATTGCCGACGAACAGGGGGTTTTAGCATTGGATGCACGAATTATTGTTCGTGCGCCACAAGGCAACCGCCGTCGCTACGGTCATATGGCCATCATGCCGTATCCCACTGATTTAGTGGAATACATGACCTTGCGTGATGGAACCGAAGTGATGATCCGCCCGATGCGTCCAGAAGATGCCGATATGCAGCAGGAGTTTGTACGCAGCTTGTCAGAGGAAAGCCGCTTTAATCGCTATATGTCGAGCATTAAAGAATTGTCGCGTCCGGTGTTGGTACGCTTCACCCAGTTGGACTACGACCGTGAGATGGCGCTGTCGATGGTGGCGACTATTGAGGGCAAAACGCAACAGTTAGCAGCCTCGCGTTACTTTATGAATCCAGACAATGAGTCATGTGAATTTGCGCTGGTGGTTGGCGATGATTGGCAAGGGCGCGGTATTGGCGTGATTATGATGGAGCGTCTATTTGACGCTGCACGCCAGCAGGGCTTGAAAATCATGTACGGTGAAGTGTTGGCCAACAACAAAGGCATGTTGAAGCTAATGGGTAAATTAGGCTTCAAAATCGACCCTCATCCAGAAGATCGTGCCCTGACTTGGGTCACTAAGGTCTTGATTGAGGACTAATTGTGCGAACATCGTTTGCCGGCAGCCGGACTTTCTGTGTAGAATGTTCGGCTTTTACGCAATCGGTTTTTGGAAGGTTTTGAAAAATGGTCGTAATTCGTCTTGCCCGTGGCGGTGCTAAAGATCGTCCTTTCTTCAACATCATCGTCGCTGACTCTCGCAGCCGTCGTGATGGTCGTTTTATCGAGCGCATCGGTTTCCACAACCCTGTCGCTAACGAGAAACAAGAACGTACTCGTATCGCTCTCGATCGCCTGAACTACTGGCTCGGTGTTGGCGCACAGTTGTCTGACTCTGCTGCCAAAATCGTCAAAGAGTTTGAAAAGAAAGCTGCTGCCTAATTCGGCATGACAGCACAGATGATGAAAAATCCAGCACCTGATACAGACATAGTCGTCATGGGCTATGTCTCCGGTGCATTTGGTGTGCGCGGTTGGCTCAAAATCCACGCTGAAACCGAATACGCAGACAGCTTATTCGACTACCCAGAATGGTGGTTAGGTCAACCCGGCCAATGGCAACGCTATACCTTTCTCGACGGGGCTGTTCAGCCGAAAGCCGTCGTAGCACAGCTAGAAGGCATCAACGACCGCGATCAGGCTTTTGCCTTGCGGGGTTCTTTGATTGCCATTCCACGTGCTGCATTGCCTGCCGCAGAGGAAGGTGAGTTTTATTGGGCAGATTTAATCGGCCTGAGTGTGATTAACCGCGAGGGTCAAACCTTAGGTAAGGTCACACGGCTGTTTGAAACCGGCGCAAATGATGTTCTAGTGCTCGAAGACAGTGAACAACAAGAAATCATGATTCCTTTTGTTGCTGTTTATGTACTAGAAGTCGATATCCAAGCGGGCACTATCGTCGTCGATTGGCAAGCTGATTATTGATTGGCGAAACCTCGATGCACATTGATGTCATTACGCTGTTTCCAGCGATGTTCGACGCGATTACCGCGCATGGAATTACCCGTCGCGCGCTAGAACAAAAAATTTGGTCATTCCATAGCTGGAATCCGCGTGATTTCGCGCATGATAACTACCGCACCATCGACGATCGCCCTTATGGGGGTGGGCCAGGGATGGTGATGATGGCAGACCCATTACATCAAGCGATTGAAGCTGCTCGTGCACGGCAATATGCCGCCACTGCGGCACAATCCCATGTAGTGTATCTCTCTCCCCAAGGTAAACCGCTGACAGACAGTAAGGTGTGCCAACTGGCCACTTTGCCGAGTTTGATTCTATTGGCAGGGCGCTATGAGGGGGTAGATGAACGCTTGATTGCACAAGATGTCGATGAAGAAATTTCTATCGGTGACTATGTGTTGTCGGGAGGGGAACTGCCAGCCATGGTGTTAATGGATGCCATTTTGCGGCGTCTGCCTGGTGTGCTTAACGACAATCAGTCGGCAGAGCAAGACTCTTTTGCCAGCGGTCTACTCGACTGCCCACACTACACGCGCCCCGAAGTGTACAACGGGGAAGCTGTGCCCGAAGTTTTATTGTCAGGCAATCACGCTGCTATTGCCCAATGGCGATTAAAACAATCGCTTGGACGTACAGCAGAACGACGGCCTGATTTGTTGTTAGCACGCACTTTAAGTAAACAGGAATCTCGGCTGCTGGCACAGTATCAGCAGGAACAAGATTCCACAAAAAAGGACTGAAAACATGAACTTGATTCAGCAACTGGAACAAGAAGAAATCGCTCGTTTGGGTAAAACCATCCCTGAATTTGCCCCCGGTGACACCGTGATCGTGCAAGTGAAGGTGAAAGAGGGCAACCGTGAGCGTCTGCAGGCTTACGAAGGCGTGGTGATTGCAAAACGCAACCGTGGCCTGAACAGCGCCTTTATCGTGCGTAAAATCTCCTCCGGCGAAGGCGTTGAGCGTACCTTCCAAACTTACTCCCCGCTGGTGGCAAGCATCGAAGTGAAACGCCGTGGTGATGTGCGTCGCGCCAAACTGTACTACCTGCGTGACCGTTCCGGTAAATCCGCTCGTATCAAAGAAAAACTGCCAGCGAAAAAAGCCTCTGCTTAATTCGCCAGACAGCAAAAAGCCCACCAATTGGTGGGCTTTTTTGTTGCGCTTGTGTTGCGTTAGATAGCAGCTTCTTCCACCGAGGGTGCTGCTGACTGTGGTGCTTCGGGGAAGTGCAAAATCACCCGTTCGTTGTCATCCAAATCTGCGGTGACTTCACCTCCGCCTACCAGACGACCAAACAACAGCTCATCAGCCAAAGCTTTGCGTAACGAGTCTTGAATTAAACGCGCCATTGGCCGTGCGCCCATCTGTGGATCAAAACCTTTCTGTGCCAGATAGCGTTTGAGTTTGTCTGAGAAGTGAATATCCACTTTCTTCTCTGCCAATTGCTGCTCAAGCTGCATCAAGAACTTGTCTACCACTCGCAGAATAATTTCTTCATCCAACATCCGGAACGAGATAATCGCATCTAGGCGGTTGCGGAATTCGGGTGTAAACAGACGCTTAATATCAACCATCTCATCACCGACCGCACGACTGTTAGTAAAGCCGATGGTGGCTTTAGACAGGCTTTCCGCCCCAGCGTTGGTGGTCATGATAATAATCACGTTGCGGAAATCGGCTTTACGGCCATTGTTGTCGGTTAATGTGCCATGGTCCATCACTTGCAACAGGATGTTGAAGATGTCTGGATGGGCTTTTTCAATTTCATCCAACAACAATACTGAGTAGGGATGTTTGGTAATTTGTTCAGTCAACAAGCCACCTTGTTCAAACCCAACATAGCCGGGGGGCGCACCAATCAACCGGCTGACCGCGTGGCGTTCCATGTACTCTGACATATCAAAGCGCAGTAGCTCCACGCCCAAGATATACGCCAGCTGTTTGGCCACTTCCGTTTTACCGACCCCAGTTGGGCCACTAAACAAGAATGCTCCAATCGGTTTGCTTGGATTGCCCAATCCAGACCGTGACATTTTGATGGCCGATGATAAGGCTTCAATCGCCTTGTCTTGTCCAAAGACCACCGATTTAAGATCACGCTCAAGTGTTTTCAGGGTGTTGCGGTCATCACTTGAGATGGTTTTTGCTGGAATACGCGCAATTTTAGAAATGATTTCTTCAATCTCATGCTTTGAAATCACTTTCTTCTGCCGTGACTTAGGCAAGATTTTTTGTGCGGCGCCCGCTTCATCAATCACGTCAATGGCTTTATCTGGCAAATGACGATCGTTGATATAACGTGCCGATAACTCTGCTGCCGAACTCAACGCCGACGCGGTATATTTCACCCCATGATGGGCTTCGAAACGCGATTTCAGTCCTTTGAGAATCTGAATGGTTTGTTCCACTGTGGGTTCGACAACATCAATTTTTTGGAAACGGCGGGAGAGCGCGTTATCTTTTTCAAAGATGCCACGGTATTCGTTATATGTTGTTGCGCCAATACAACGCAGCAGGCCGCTGGATAAAGCAGGCTTTAACAAGTTAGAGGCATCGAGTGTGCCACCCGAGGCTGCACCAGCTCCAATCAGGGTATGAATCTCATCGATGAACAAAATGGCGTTTTCGTCTTCCGTCAGCTGTTTAATCACTTGCTTCAGACGTTGTTCAAAATCACCGCGATACTTCGTGCCGGCCAGCAATGCGCCCATATCGAGCGAATAGACCACTGCTTCACGTAATACGTCAGGCACTTCGTTACGCACGATACGGCGCGCTAAACCCTCGGCAATCGCGGTTTTACCGACCCCTGCCTCACCAACCAGCAAAGGATTGTTCTTGCGCCGACGGCACAACACTTGAATCACGCGCTCGACTTCGTGATCGCGACCAATCAGTGGGTCTACTTTGCCTGCTAACGCCTGTTGGTTGAGGTTTTGCGTATAGGCATCGAGCGGGCTGTTGCTGCTGCTGCCTTCTTGTTCTTGCTCGTTATCGTCGTGGTTGCGCGATTCGGCCGGCGGAGGGGATTTTTGTTTACTCACACCATGAGCAATAAAGTTCACCACATCCAGACGGCTGATGTTTTGTTGATGCAGGAAGTACACTGCATGTGAATCTTTCTCGCCAAAAATGGCGACCAAAATATTGGCACCGGTCACTTCTTTTTTGCCGGAGGATTGCACATGCAAAATGGCACGTTGGATAACGCGTTGGAAACCCAAGGTAGGTTGAGTTTCTACCTCATCATCCCCTTCCACTTTCGGGGTGTGTTCTTCGATAAATTGAGTCAGTTGTTGCCGCATCTGCTCAAGATTAGCCCCACATGCCCGCAGCACATCCGCAGCCGAGGGGTTATCTAGCATGGCCAACAGTAGATGTTCCACACTGATGAACTCATGGCGTTTTTGCCGAGCGTCCATGAAGGCCATATGCAGGCTGACTTCCAGTTCTTGGGCGATCATTTGTTTTCCTCCATGACGCATTTAAGGGGATGATGATGGGCGCGTGCACTTTCATGCACCTGCATCACCTTAGTTTCTGCAATGTCACGTGTAAACACACCGCAAACACCGCTGCCTTCATTATGGACTTGGAGCATGACACGTGTGGCACGTTCCCGATCCAAATGAAAGATTTCCTGCAAAACCTGTACCACAAAGTCCATAGGGGTGTAATCGTCGTTCAACAACAACACTTTATACATCGGTGGTGGTCGTAGTTTTTGTTTTTCTGGCGAAAGGCCAACATTGTCTTGATATTGTGGGTTAGACATCGTACTGCTTTCCTGTCTGATCGAGTTTCAATCTTGGCCTTATATTGCCTGTTTTCAAGGGATTGCGGGGGAATCACAAAATTATCATGCACAATGACTTGACGGGCTGGCAAGAGTCGCGTACAACGTCCCACAGGTGGATTGCATGAGGTCTGCAACACAAACAGGGCTTGCCCTTTTTATGCTGCTCTAACCTGTGTTATTTGGGGATCCCACCGCCCTGTTTTTGTATTGATAGGAAGTTTCAAATGGCAACTGGTACCGTCAAATGGTTTAACGACGCTAAGGGTTATGGTTTTATCACTCCGGATGACGGTGGTGAAGATCTGTTTGCCCACTTTTCGGCAATCAACATGAACGGCTTTAAAACGCTGAAAGAAGGCCAACGTGTTTCTTTCGAGCTGACTCAAGGCCCTAAGGGAAAACAGGCTTCCAATATTCAGACTGCCTAAGCTTTTCCAGACATGAGAAAAACCCGCCTTCTGGCGGGTTTTTTTATGCCTCGCGTAATCCTGCTGGTAGTGCAAATACGGTGTTTTCTTCGACACCATCCAATTCTGTAATCTGCGCAACGCCCAAGCTTTGCATCCGCGCAATCACTGATTGCACTAAGACCTCAGGCGCAGAGGCCCCTGCAGTCAATCCAATCGAGTGTTTACCGACAAACCACTCTGCTTGTAATTCGTCTGCCTGATCGACCATATAGGCAGCTACACCGCGACTGGCGGCGACTTCACGCAAACGATTCGAATTTGAACTGGTCGGTGAACCAACCACAATCACAATGTCGCATTGCTGCGTTAATGCTTTTACCGCATCTTGTCGGTTTTGTGTGGCGTAACAGATATCGTCTTTCTTCGGGCTTTGAATGGCCGGAAAGCGTGCACGCAAAGCGGCAACAATTTCTGCCGTTTCATCGACAGACAAGGTGGTTTGACTGACGTAGGCTAATTGGTTTGGATCGTTGACTTGTAAAGCTGCTACATCCGCCACAGTTTCAACCAAATACATGCCTCCCTCAGATTGCCCCATCGTTCCCTCAACCTCAGGGTGGCCGGCATGACCGATCATAATGATTTCACAACCGGCTTCACGCATCTTTTTGACTTCTACATGCACTTTGGTCACCAAAGGACAGGTGGCATCAAACACATGCAAACCTCGTTCAGCTGCCTGTTGGCGGACAGATAGAGGGACACCGTGAGCTGAGTAAATCAGCGTGGATCCTTCTGGTACTTCTGCCAAATCCTCAATAAAAATAGCGCCTTTTTGCTTGAGGTTTTCTACCACAAAGGTGTTGTGCACCACTTCATGCCGCACATAAATCGGTGCACCAAAGCGTTCCAATGCCCGTTCAACAATTGCAATGGCGCGATCAACGCCAGCACAAAAGCCACGGGGATTGGCCAGAATAATTGAAGTTGTCACGCCTTATTCCTTATTTTTCCCAGAACGGAAGCCATCTAACACCATCAATACCGCACCAACGGTGATGGCGCTATCTGCGATATTAAACGCTGGCCAATAGAAGTCTTGCCAATACCACTGGATAAAATCAATCACATGGCCATATAGCACACGGTCAATCAAGTTACCGATGGCACCTGAGAGAATCAAGGCACAGGAGGCATCCATCAGGCGACTTTGCTTACCCTTGACTAGCATCCAACTCAACACGGCGGCCACGGCAAGCGCCAATAGCGTGAAAAAGTGCCGTTGCCAGCCGCCTGCATCCGCCAAGAAACTAAACGCAGCGCCGGGGTTGTAGAGCAACGTCCAATTCCAGACATGCGGGATGACTTCGCGCACTTCACCATATTGCAACTGGCTGTCAAACCATAGCTTGGTCACCTGATCTAACAGCAATAACACCCCTGCCACGCCGAACCAGCGTAGCGGTTGACGGGGTGTTGCTACCGAGGGCAGCTCAGACATGCGCTCTTACCTCACCTGTGCCAGCGATATTGCTTACACAGCGACCACACAAGGTTGGATGTTCGGCATGTTGTCCCACATCAGCGGTGTGGTGCCAACAACGTTCACATTTCTCGTGGCTGGTTGGTGTAACGGTGATTTGCAAGGTCTCGCCTGCCAGCAGTTGGGTATGCGACACGATCAAAGCAAATTTGAGATCGTCGGCCAAGGTGGCTAAGGCGGCATATTCGGCAGCAGGGGCAACAAGCGTGACCTCAGCTTGCAATGATGAACCGACCTTACCCGCCTCGCGCTGTGCTTCGATTTCTTTGTTCACTGCTGCGCGCACCGTACGTACCAAAGGCCAAACCTGTGCTAACTGTTCGGCATCGGCTGGTTGTGGAATATCGTGCCATATGTGGTACAGCGTGCTGTCTTCCTCATCACCCGTTAACACTGCCCACGCTTCGTCTGCGGTAAAGCAGAGAATAGGTGCCACCAGCAGCAATAGGCTGCGGGTGATGTGCCACAGCGCCGTCTGTGCGCTACGGCGTGCCACACTGTTGGCTTGGGTGGTATAGAGGCGGTCTTTCAGGATGTCGAGGTAGAACGCACCTAAATCCTCTGAGCAATAGCCAACAATTTCTTGTACTGCTAAGTGGAAGGCATAGCGTGGGTAGTAATCGCCCGTGATACGGTCAGAGAGCTGTTTGGCGCGCACCAGTGCGTAACGGTCGATGTCTAGCATCTGCTCGATGGCCACGGCATCGGTTGCGGGAGAAAAATCAGATAAGTTGGCCAATAAGAAACGCAGCGTGTTACGCAGGCGGCGATAGCTGTCCGTCACGCCTTTGAGAATCGTGTCGGAAATTGCCAATTCGCCAGAATAGTCCGTCGCGCCGGTCCACAAACGCAAAATATCCGCACCAAGCGAGTCATTGACCTTTTGCGGTGCAACCACATTCCCCATCGACTTCGACATTTTACGGCCTTGACCATCGACTACGAAACCGTGGGTTAACAGCTGGTCGTAAGGTGGGCGACCATCCATGGCGCAACCGGTCAATAACGACGAGTGGAACCACCCTCGGTGTTGGTCTGACCCTTCGAGGTAGAGATCAGCAGGGTAGGTCAGATGCTCGGCATGGGTGCCACGCAAGACATGGTAATGGGTGGTGCCAGAATCAAACCACACATCCAAAGTGTCGCGCATTTTGTCGTATTGTGCTGCTTCGTCACCGAGTAGTTCTTTAGGATCGAGTTCAAACCATGCGTTAATACCACCTTGTTCAACCCGCTTGGCGACTTCTTCCAGTAAAGCGAGGGTGTTTGGATGGGGTTGCCCCGTTTCTTTATGTAAAAAGAACGGAATGGGCACCCCCCAGTTACGTTGACGCGACACACACCAATCAGGGCGATTTGCGATCATCGCGTGTAAACGGGCTTGTCCCCATGCTGGGAAGAAAGCGGTATTTTCTACCCCTTGCAGCGCGCGTTCACGCAGTGAACGACCTTCTACCTGTTTATCCATCCCAACAAACCACTGTGTCGTTGCACGATAGACCACAGGGGTTTTATGGCGCCAGCAGTGCGGATAGCTGTGCTCAATTTTTTCCGCCGAGAATAAACAACCGACTTCGCGCAGTTTTTCGATAATCTGCGGATTGGCCTGCCAAATGTGTTGACCACCGAAAAAGGGTAATTGGCTGGCGTAGGTACCGTTGCTGGTTACTGGATTTAAAATCTCATCATTGCTCATTCCGTGTTTACGGCAGGAGTCAAAATCCTCTAGGCCATAAGCTGGCGCGCTGTGCACCACACCGGTACCAGCATCTAATGTCACATAATCACCTGTGAACACTGGCGAAGTGCGGTCATAGAAAGGATGTTGGAAACGTAAATGATCGAGGGCCGCGCCTTTACAACGGGCGATTTCTTCGCCTTCCAAGCCAAAGCGTTTTAACGCAGACGCTGCCAACTCTGCCGCGACCACCACTAAACCGCGTTCTGTGTCCAACAACACATAGTCAAATTCAGGATGCACATTTAACGCTTGGTTTGCTGGGATCGTCCACGGTGTGGTTGTCCAAATCACCATATAGGCGGTTTTTTCAGCAGGTAGTGCCGCTAAACCAAAAGCCTGTGCTAGTTTTTCTGGTTCCACGCAAGGAAAACCGACATCGATAGTCGGGGAGTGTTTGTCTTGGTATTCGACCTCTGCTTCTGCCAATGCCGAACCACAGTCAAAACACCAATACACCGGCTTCAGGCCTTTGAATAAATAGCCCTGTGCAAACAACTGCCCTAAGGCACGAATCTCACCGGCTTCTGAGTGATAACTCATGGTGCGATAGGGGTTATCCCATTCACCTAATACACCGAGGCGGATAAAGTCTTTTTTCTGCCGCTCAATTTGAATTGCGGCGTAATCACGACATAACTCACGGATAAACGATGCTGGCAGATCAGTTGCTTTGGCATCTAAACCGTGAACTTGGCGGTATTCAACGATTTTGGCGTGAATGGTTGGTGCCGCAGCAACAGCTGTTTTATCGCCTTTCACCAATTTTTCGATTTGATGTTCAATCGGCAAACCGTGGCAATCCCAGCCGGGGACATAAGGGGCATCAAAACCCGAGAGGGTTTTTGAACGCACAATCATGTCTTTCAAAATTTTATTCACGGCATGGCCAATGTGGATATCACCGTTGGCATAGGGTGGGCCATCGTGCAGGATAAATTTAGGCCGTCCTGCTGCATGTTGACGCAGCTTTTGATAACGCTGTTGTTGTTGCCATTGCGCTAACCAGTTGGGTTCACGCTTGGCTAAATCGCCACGCATCGGAAAAGGCGTATCAAGTAGGTTTACAGTTTTACGGTAATCAAGGCTCATGCGGGCTCTCGTACATCAATTGATCAATGGAAAAAGGCGCGAGCGGCAGCAGCATCGCGAGTAATTTGGGCAACCAGCTGTTCTAGGCTGTCGTATTTTTCTTCATCACGCAACTTAGATAAAAAGCGGACGGTGATGCGTTGCCCATATAAATCTTCTGCAAAATCAAAGAAATGGACTTCTAGGTGATAGTCTGGACGTGGCGAGATAGCAGAGGTCACGGTGGGGTTTAATCCTAAACTTGCGACCCCACGCAAACAGCCGAAAGTGGTTTCTGCTTCCACCACAAACACCCCTTGCAATGCGGGTTTGCGATGCAACAAATTGACATTTGCCGTTGGGAAGCCGAGGGTACGGCCCAGTTTCTTACCGTGGATCACCCGACCAGAAATCTGGTAATCCGCGCCCAATAAGCGTTTTGCCAATACCAAATCGCCCTGTTGCAATGCCTGTCGTACCAGCGAACTTGATACTCGCTCACCTTCTAGTGCCAAGGTTGGCATGGCTTCTGTTTCAAAAGAAGGTTGTGCCGCGAGTAAGCCAAAGTCGCCTTCACGTTTCGCCCCAAAGCGAAAATCATCACCAATCAACAGATAACGCGTGTGTAACTGTTGGCACAGCATTTTCTCAATAAAAGCCTGTGGGCTGAGGGCTGCAAAAGCACGATTAAAACGTTGCACAATCACATAATCCACCAAGCCAATGGCCTTTAACCGCGCTAAACGATCACGCAGGGTGGTGAGGCGGGCGGGCGGGTCGAGTGGGGTAAACAATTCACGCGGGAGTGGCTCAAAGGTCAGTAAGGCGGTTGGCAACCCTCGCCGATGCGCTGCCTCACGCAAATGTGCCAACATCGCCTGATGCCCCAAGTGCACACCATCGAAATTGCCAATCGTCAAAGCACAGGGTGGGATGGCGATAGCAGAAGAAGAACCAGAATAGACCTGCATCAGAAAAATTACGCCACGGGGAGAAAGGCTCAGATTGTATGCTGCATCGAAGCAATAAAAAACCCCGTCCAGTGGGACGGGGTGGTGAAGCGGGCAATAATCAGTCGATTATTTTGCAGCTTCTTCGCGCATAGCGGAGATTTCAACATCAACGCGGCGATCTGGTGCCAAGCAGGCAATCAGGTCAGCACGTTTTTTGAATTTCGCTTGGCACTCTTTGGTCATCTTGGCTTCGGATTCACCGTTACCAACCGAAGTCACGCGATCTGCAGGAATACCACCGGCCACCAGGTAGTTTTTCACAGCATTAGCACGACGCTCGGACAGTGCTTTGTTGTAGGAATCGGAACCCAAGTAGTCAGTGTGGCCAACCACTTCAACCGCTTGCAAATCAGCGCCATTGCCTTTGATTTTGGCAATCACAGGATCAACGGCTTTACGGCCATCAGCGCGCAAGGTGGATTTGTTGAAGTCAAACAGCACTTCTGCGCTCAAAGACACTTTTTCTTTCACCAATTTTTTCACTGGTGCTGCTGCTTTTTTCTCGGCATCACCACACTCAACCAAGCCGTTGGTGGCTTTGTCGAATGCGCTGGTGCGCCAGCATTCGTTGTAGCTGTTGCGAACCACGCTATCGGTGCCTTGATCGGCCACGTAGCCCGGCTTAACAGCGTGAGCTTGTGCGGACAGCAGTGCTACCAGCATCGCACCAGCAAGGCTAGTCAATTTCAATTTGTTCGAAGTTTTCATCCGATATGCCTCTTGTTTATTTAAGGAGTGTTAGCGATGCGCCTAGAACCCGCTCACTGCAAAGACAGGGCATTGCCAAACTGTTGTTATGCAGTTAGCGGCCAATATAGGTTTTGGGCTCTACCCTTGTCAATTCGGGCGCGCCGCGAAACGTATCCTATACACAACACTTTGAGCGCAAAAATTATCATCTTGGGGGCAAAGTTGTTGTTTTTTTACAAATGTCACGGCTTTTCGTGACGGCGTAAGAAATAGGGGAGTGGACGAGCCCAAGTGCTTTGGTAGCCATCTGAGAAGTCTTGCAAACCGCGCAAGACACCCGCCACCCGCGTTTCATCGTGAGGGGCGAAGCTGTCAAAACCAACTTGTGCCAGATAATAAGCCTGATCTTGACCGATATCACCCACGGCGCGCAACTCGCCAGTATAACCATAACGCTCACGCAATAGGCGTGCTGTGCTATATCCCCGCCCATCGTGAAACGCAGGGAAGCAGACTGCAATCGCGCTGACTTGCTGCAAGGTTGGGAGCAGTAACGCTGGATCTTCCTCTGGTTGCAAATAAACACCGACTGGGGCGCTATGTGCTAAACAAGCGGCATGATGATTTAACCAACTGACCAATGGCACCCAGATCGCCCCCGTTGGTAAACCCTCGGCGGGGTTGATTTCGTCAACCCAAGTGAATTGTTCTTCTACCTCAATTCCGCGTCTAACTAGCTTTGGCATACACTCGTTCCTTAAACACATCAATTCCAATACGACGGAAGGTATCCAAGAAACGCTCTTCCGGTTCACGTCGTTCGACATAGACTTGAATGATTTTTTCAATTACATCTGGCATGGCTGCCCGAGCAAAGGATGGGCCAATGACTTTGCCCAAACTGGCATCGGGGCCTTGGTGACCACCGAGGGTGATTTGGTACCATTCCTCACCGTTTTTATCGACACCCAATACCCCGATATTGCCGACATGGTGATGCCCACAGGCATTCATACAGCCAGAGATATTCAAGGCAATATCACCGAGGTCAAACAAGTAATCGAGATCGGCAAAGCGGCGCTGAATTGCTTCGGCGACAGGAATCGATTTTGCGTTGGCCAAACTACAGAAATCTCCCCCCGGACAGCAGATAATATCGGTTAACAAACCTGCATTCGGATGGGCTAAACCGACTGCGTCTGCGGCTTGCCATAAAGTAAACAAATCACGCTCGGCCACGTGTGGCAACACAAGATTTTGTTCATGGCTGACACGAATTTCACCAAAGCTCCATTGCTGTGCCCACTCAGCCACTTTCTCCATTCGATCTGCATCTAAGTCGCCAGGAGCTTGGCCAGTGGCTTTCAAGGACAAAATTGCAGCACGGTAACCCTGTTGTTTATGCAGATGGGTATTGCGTTTCACCCAACGGGCAAAAGCCGGTACCTCGGCTAGCGCGGTTTGGAAGGCGGTGTCAGGTTGAGTCAAGGTTTCATATTGCGGCACAACAAAAGCCTGTGCGACACGTTGAATCTCTTCGACCGTTAAGGTTGCTGGGCCATCTTTTAAGTGCGCCCATTCTTCTTCTACCTTGGCAGCAAAAGCTGCGACGGTCATTGCCTTGACGAGAATTTTAATCCGCGCTTTGTATTTGTTATCACGCCGACCAAAGCGGTTATAAACACGTAAGACTGCATCAAGATACGTTAACAGATGCGGTGCAGGGAGGAATTCGCGTACTACATCACCGATCATCGGTGTCCGTCCCAATCCACCGCCGACAATCACTTTAAAGCCAATTTCACCTGCCGCATTACGTTGCATGTGCAAGCCAATATCATGGACAAATGTGGCGGCACGGTCTTGAGCACTGCCTGCAACGGCAATTTTGAATTTACGTGGTAAGAAAGCAAATTCAGGGTGTAAGGTGCTCCATTGCCGGATAATTTCACACCACGGGCGAGGATCAACAAACTCGTCCGCTGCTACACCAGCAAAGACATCGGTGGTGGTGTTGCGAATACAGTTACCCGAGGTTTGGATGGCGTGTAAATCTACCTCGGCTAAACGCTCTAAAATATCGGGTACTTTAGGCAGCTCAACCCAGTTGAACTGGATGTTTTGCCGGGTGGTGAAGTGACCATAGCCACGGTCAAAATCACGGGCGATCCCTGCTAACTCCCGTAACTGGCGACTGGACAACACGCCATAAGGAATGGCTACTCGCAACATCGGCGCATGGCGTTGGATATACAGACCATTCTGTAACCGCAATACACGGAATTCATCTTCAGATAACTCACCGGCTAAAAAACGGCGGGTTTGGTCACGAAACTGTGCCACCCGTTCACGAACCACTCGGCGGTCAAACTCATCATATTGATACATAGCAACTCACTTTATGCAAAACAGCGCGGTTTTAACGAGGCCGTTTCAGCGCAGAAGACACATGCAAACCACATTCTTTCGATTCTGGGTTTTCCCACCACCAACGGCCAGCGCGAACATCTTCCCCCACTGCAATTGCCCGCGTACAGGGCGCACAGCCAATGGAGGGATAGTGACGATCATGTAAGGCGTTATAGGGTACTTGGTATTGTCGCAAGTATTCCCACACTTCTTGTTCTGTCCATTCAATCAAGGGATTGAATTTCATCAACCCGTGATCGGCATCAAAGCTGCGATCACTCAAATCTTGTCGTGTTGGCGATTGTTGTCGGCGGAGGCCGGTAATCCACGCTTGTTGCCCGGCGAGGGCACGGCGTAAGGGTTGCATCTTACGCACTTCACAACAGCCCTTGCGCAAATCAACAGAATCATAAAAGCCATTGATACCATGCGTTGCTACCCATGTTTCAACGGCATGGGTGTCTGGGAAATAAACTTGTAACGCCAAATCAGGGTAATGCTGGCGCACCTTGGCTAATAATTCATAGGTTTCAGCAGGCAGACGGCCGGTGTCCAAACAAAATGCTGGAATCGGTAACTGCTGACGAGCGATAAGATCGGTCAACACCATATCTTCTGCGCCCAAACTATTGGCAAACACAGCGGGGGCGTGGTGTTGGGCAATTTCTGCCAACAACTGTTGTGCGATGGCAATTTTTGCGGCTAATGACATGCTGAATTTCTCGCAAAATAAAATCTTGCCGCAGTCTAAAGCAAGCAGTTTAGAACTATGAAAGAAGATTATGTTAGGATTTAAGCACAATTAGTTATTAAAAATTCAGCAAGGGGCTCATGATGAAATTACAACAGCTGCGTTATCTGGTCGAAGTCTATAAGCAAGGGCTCAATATTTCGGAAGCGGCAGAAAAACTGCATACCTCACAACCGGGGGTGTCAAAACAAATCCGATTGCTAGAGGATGAATTAGGCATTCAAGTCTTTATCCGCAATGGCAAGCGAGTGGTGGCAGTCAGTGAGCCCGGTAAGCATGTGTTACATATCGCCGAAAGAATTTTACTAGAAGCCAAAAATCTGAAACGGGTAGGTGAAGAATTTGCCCATGAAGATCAAGGCAGTTTAACTATTGCCACCACCCACACCCAAGCGCGTTACGCGCTCCCACAAACGGTACGCCGCTTTCGTGAACGCTATCCAGAAGTGGGTTTGTCGATTAAACAAGGCAGCCCAACCCAAATTTGTGAAATGGTGGTGACGGGTGAAGCTGATTTTGCGATTGCTACCGAAGGGATCTCCTCGTTTCCTGAGTTGGCTGCGCTGCCTTGCTATCAATGGAACCGTGCCATTGTCGTACCAGAAGGCCATCCGTTATTGACCCTCAACCGACCATTGACGTTAGCCGATATTGGCCGCTGGCCGATTATCACCTACGACTTTGCTTTTACGGGCCGCTCGAAAATCAATCGTGCCTTTGCCGACGCAGGGGTGGAACCTAACGTGGTGCTAACCGCCATCGATACCGATGTGATTAAAACGTATGTCAACATCGGTTTAGGGATTGGCATTATCGCTGCAATGGCGTTTGAGCCAGAGCGCGATCACGGTTTGCGCCTTATCGATGCTGCTCATCTGTTTCAGCCTTCCACCACCCGCATTGGCATCCGACGTGATGCTTATTTACGTGGTTTTGCTTACCACTTTATCGAGCTATTTGCCGCCCATCTGACGCGAAAAGAAGTGGATAAAGTTATGTTTGCTGGCGAGGAGGACTAAACTTGCGGCGCAACCACGCCGAGGCAGTATCCAAATAGCTATAGACCACCGGTACCACAAACAAGGTGAGTAAAGTGGATGTTAACAGCCCACCAATCACCGCTTGTGCCATCGGAGCATTCAGTTCTGCTCCGCTGGCGCGGGAAAGTGCCAAGGGCAACATGCCAAAAATCATTGCCAAACTGGTCATTAAAATGGGGCGTAAACGCACTCGGCCTGCAGCTTTCAAGGCAGCTAGACGATCTATTCCCTCACGGCGTGCCTGATTGACGAAATCGATCAGCAAAATCCCATTTTTCGCCACCAAACCCATCAACATAATTACCCCAATTACCGAGAACATATTGAGGGTACTGCCCCAGACCAATAAGGCTAAAAACACCCCAATAAAGGCCAAGGGTAGCGACATCATAATCGCGATCGGTTGGAAGAAGCTGCGGAATTGAGCGCACAAAATCATGTAAATAAAAATGACACCGATAGCCAAAGCCTGAACCGCATACGAAAACGACTCTTGTAAATCTTGACTCTCGCCACCTTGGTCAAATTGATAGCCAGTCGGTAAACGATAGTTTTGTAGCAAGGTTGCCACTTCAGTAAACACATGCTGGGCATCTCGGCCTTGGATATTGGCAGTGAGGGTTAACTCGCGAGCCTGATCCATGCGGTTAATTTGACGCGGTACCTGTGTTTCCACCACTGTTGCGACGGTGCTCAAGGGCACCATTTCACGGCTGCCATCGCCTAAACTGCGTCCAGCAATTTGAATGTCCTCCAACAACAGGGGCTGTCGTGCTGGTTTGGGGACGATGACCCGCACATCGTAATTTTCGCCATCTGGTGCTTCCCACGTCGAGACCACTTTACCCGCCAATAACACTGCCAACGTTTGCCCCAGTTGTTCCATGTCAATCCCAAGGCTGGCTGCAGCATCGCGCTGTAGACGCAATGACAGGGCTGGCTCAGCGGCATCTAAACTGGATTCGATATCTGTTACGCCGTCAATTTGGCGCAAACGCTGTCGCACATCAACAGCAATGCGTTCTAAAGTTGCCATATCTTGGCCACGGATACCGACCCGAATCGGTTTTTCATTTCCCCCCGGGCCGCCGCTCACGGCGACCGATTGCAACTCAATCCCCGCGATATGAGGTAGCTGCTGTCGCCATACTTCCATTAGGGTAAAAACAGAGCGGGCACGTGCCGCTTTATCATGCAAAATCACTTGCAAAGAGGCCTGATTGCGACCCTCAGCAAATCCACCGCCGATATTGATATAAATATCTTTTACCTCAGTGGCTTGCCGTAACAGTTGATCGACATGGCGGGCTTTTTGTTCGGTATATTCCAAGCTAGAACCCGCAGCGGTTTTAAACTTAACAGTCACTTTTCCGGTGTCTGACTTGGGCAAAAACTCAGCCCCAATCACCGGCACTAGCGCAAAACTGCCCAATAACAACACCGTGGCAGCGGCTAAGGTGGTTTTACGATGTTGTAACACCCAATCAATCGCCAAAGCATAACGCTCTGCCAAACTGTCCATTGACGTTTCAAAGCGATCCAGCAGACGCCCTAGCGGGCCACGGTGGGCATCACCGTGTCGGTGTGGGTCATACCAGATGGAACTGAGCATTGGATCGAGGGAAAAACTGACCAACAACGAAATCAAGACCGCTACAACCACAGTCAGACCAAATTGTTGGAAAAACTGCCCAATAATGCCGCCCATAAAGCCCACGGGGAGAAAAACTGCTACTACGGTGAAGGTGGTTGCCAAGACTGCGAGCCCGATTTCTTCCGTTCCTTCTAGGGCTGCTTGAAAATGAGATTTCCCTAAACCTGCATGACGGACAATGTTTTCACGCACTACGATAGCATCGTCAATCAATAAGCCAATCGACAAAGTCAGTGCTAATAGACTCATTACATTGATGGAAAACCCTGCCACAGCAATCGCGAATAATGTACCAATCAGCGCAATCGGCAAGGTTAAACCAGTAATCACCGTACTGCGCCACGAACCGAGAAACAGGAACACAATCAGGACAGTCAACGCTGTTCCTTCTAGCAAGGTATCGCGCACCGTGGTGAGTGAATCACGGACATCATCCGCTTTATCGTTCATCACCCGCAGCATCACCCCTGCTGGTAATTGGGCTTTGAGTTCAGCTAATGCCGCTTTCACTGCGGCAGAAGTGGCAACGATGTTGGCACTTCTCGCCGCTTTAATTTCTAAAGAAAGGGCTCGTTGACCGTTGATCAGCGCCAATGACTGGTATTCCTGCTCGCCATCGCGAATCGTTGCAACATCGCGCAAATAGACGGCACTGCCGTTGCGCCAAACCAGTTCAATCTCGGCAAACTGGGCGACGGTTTTTAACTTACCATCCACCCGCAAAGCAATCTCGGGTTCTTGTCCTGTCAGACGACCCGCTGGGAAATCTCGATTGGCTCGTGCAATCGCATCATTTACCGTTGCAATGTCTAGCCCGTACGATTGCAGGCGAATGGGGTCGATTTCAACTCGCACTTCTCGTGTAATCGCCCCGACAACCTTTGCCTCACCCACGCCAGACACCGTTTGCAAACGCTTGCGCAACACTTGATCGGCCCATGTACTCAGCTCACGCGGCGGTAGGCTGTCTGAAGAGACAATCAGCGTCATCATCGGGCTATCTGATGGGTTGACTTGATTGATGGTTGGATTGGAAATTTCACGGCGGAACTGACCGGTGACTGTCGCCACCTTATCGCGCACCTCTTGTACCGCAGTAGCTGGGTCTACGCTGAGCTCAAACTCAACCACAATCACCGATGAGCTTTCAAACGAGTACGAGCGCAGGTGTTTAATCCCTGCCAAGGTATTTAATGCTTCTTCTAAAGGTCGAGTGACCTCACTTTCCACCACTGTCGGGGATGCTCCCGGGTATTGTGTGCTGACCACAGCAATTGGAAAGCGAATGTCTGGAAATTCTTCTACTGGCAAGCGAGCCAACGAGAACAACCCCAAGACCACCAATGCCGCCATCAACATGGCAGCAAAATAGGGGTTATTTAAACTGACGCGGGTAATCCACATAGGGCAACTTTCTCAGGGTTAAGGCTGTGGCAAACGCACTGGTGTTGCAGGCGCAATAC
This sequence comes from Aquaspirillum soli, assembly GCF_054781915.1. Lineage (NCBI taxonomy): Bacteria > Pseudomonadati > Pseudomonadota > Betaproteobacteria > Neisseriales > Aquaspirillaceae > Aquaspirillum > Aquaspirillum soli. The sequence continues at coordinate 22,554 of NZ_BAAGTM010000011.1, forward strand.
CCAACACCTGTGGCAAAATCACCCACTCTCCAGCAGCAATCCCTTCAACCTGCGCCCACTGTTGATTGGTAAAACCCAGTTTTACCGCCTGTTTCTCTGCCTTACCTTGCCGAACCCGCAAGACCCATCCTTGTTCGCCTTGTCGTTGTCGAATCGCACTCAAGGGCAATACAACTGCTGGCGCGGCCTGTGCCAACACCAACTCACCGCGTGCTAACTGCCCTACTCGCAAATGGTGATGGCGATTCTCGACTGCGACATACACCTGAAAACTGCGATTGCCGGCAATGGCAACCGGATTGATGCGCTCAACCTGTCCTTGATAGCGACGGGAATCGCCTTCGACACGCAATTCAGCGTGTTGTCCCACTTTGACGCCAGCAATATGTTGAGCAGGAACGGTGACCTTCCATTGCAAACGGTCGAGGTTCACGATATGAAACAGTTTGCTATTGCGGGCAGCCAATTGGCCGACTTCAATATGGCGTTCGGCAATCACACCAGCGAAAGGGGCTTTTACCTCGGCGTAACTTAATTCTTGTTGTGCGCGTTGCAATTGTGCGCGTTGTGCCTGTCGCTGAGCGCGTTGCACGGCTAATTCTGCTTGAAATTCTTCCAGGGCCAAATGCGAAATAAATTGACGTTGGTACAGCTCTTGTTGCTTGAGCAATTTTTGTTGTGCAAGCTGCCAACGCGCTTCTGTGGTGGCCAGTAGCGCCTGTTGCTCTCGCACTTTTTCCTGCAATTCACGCGCCTCGAACACCACCAATGATTCCCCTGCTGAGACGGTCTCACCGGTTTGTTTCCGCACCTGTTTTGCGACAGCTTCCACTTGTGCATATAACACTGCACTTTGGGTGGCTTCTAACAGACCATTCACCGCTAGGGTTTGCGCTAATGCCTGTTGCCGAGCCTGTACCACATCACTGCTTGAGAGCTGTCGTGGTGGTGCTTCTGCCGTGGTTGCCATAGCAGGTAACAGCAGCCCACCCCACAGGACGATCAGTGTGATTAGTTGTTTCAGCCTCGGCATAACGCCCTTTCCCTTATTCGTTAATAAATTGCGACACCCGCCGGAGGTAAGACTCCACGCGGTAATAATGTCCACATCTGGCCCGGTTGTTTCATCCGCCCAGCCACCTCACCCGCTTTGGCACCAAATCCCCAGAAAAAATCCGCGCGTACCGCCCCTTTAATTGCCGAGCCAGTGTCTTGAGCAAACACCAACCGTTGTAGCGGCTGACTCGACAGCGGTAAGGTTGTATCTAACCAAATCGGTGCACCCAATGGGGTATAACGGGGGTCGATGGCTACCGAATGCTCTGGTGTTAACGGCACACCCAATGCACCGGGCGGGCCTTGGTGTGTTGGGGCATCAGCCAAACGGCGGAAAAACACATAACGCGGGTTAGCGGCTAACAATTCATGTAAACGCTGAGGATTGGCTTGTGCCCATGCTTTGATGCCTTGCATCGAGGCTTCGTTCGGTTTTAATTCACCACGATCAATCAACCAACGGCCAACCGATTGATAAGCAAAGCCATTATGATCGGCAAAACCTACCCGCAAATGGCGACCATCTGGCAATTCCACTCGGCCAGACCCTTGAATTTGTAAAAATAACAGTTCAATGGGATCGGTTACCCATGCTAAGGCCTGTTCGGGGCGTGGGCCGAAACCTTGGGCAATTTCAACATTGCTGTAGTACGGCAGCCACTTCCCATTTTCAATCCGTCCCCGTTGGGTGCCTTTACTTACCAAATCAGAGGGTATGCCATAGATTGGATAGCGCGCTTCGGCGGTGCGTTGCAAACTGCCACGCAACAAAGGCTCGTAATAGCCAGTGACCAAACCCGTGTAGCGATAACTTTGATCCATTAAACGGTACGGCAAAAATTGGCTCTCAAAATAGGCCCGAATCGCCTGAGCATCACGGCCATCCACGCCTTGCGCCTGACGGCACACCTGTTCCCAGCCAGCGCGTTTTTCTAACACGCGACAGCTGGCGACCCATGCTGGCCACGCCGACCGGAAATCGCTGCTTTGCCAACCGGGTAACATCTGCCATTGGCTGCGTAGGTAATGCGGCTGTGGCGACTGTCCCTGAGGGGTTACCGTGGTCGGGGGTTTAGGTGGAGTCGAACAGGCCGCTAACACCAACACAGCGGCTGCAACAATAAGAGAAGGAAGGCGCATGATCGTCCGAGCCGAGAACAAAATAAGCTTCGATTTTAGAGAGTGTTGTGCAATTGCGCCATGCACCATGTCTTGGGCATATTGCATAATGCGAGAATAATTCATGCTTAATGCAGAAAATTTTTTGCGAAAAATCTGCACAATCCACTTTTAAGGCACTAATATGTGTTTTTCGCATTTTCAATCTGCGTACTCACCCGCTTTGCTGTGACCAAATATGAAAATTAACTTACCAATTACCCAAAAAAACATTCCATTCCCTACTGGATGTTACCTAGTTTCGCGTACGGATCTCAAAGGTAAGATCGTGGATTGCAACGATGCCTTTGTTGAAATTAGCGGTTTTGACAAAAAGGAATTGGTAGGTTCTAGCCACAATATTGTGCGTCACCCCGACATGCCACCGCAGGCATTTGAGCAAATGTGGCGGCGATTAAAAAAAGGCTACCCTTGGCGTGGTTTGGTCAAAAACCGTTGTAAAAATGGTGATCACTATTGGGTCGAGGCGGTGGTGGTGCCGGTGAGAAAAGACGGTGAAGTCACCGGCTATCTATCTGTCCGCGCTGCCCCAAAATCGCATGATGTCGCAGCGGCAGAGGCGTTGTATGCCAAGTTGAAAGCCGATCCGAAACGACGGCTCTCGGGCAGTGCGCGTGGTCTTGCTGCCATTCCGCTGCGGATAAAACTGTGGTTTGCCACTGCGCTATCGGTAGTGTCGTTAATTGCCGGTACGGGTATTGGTATGTGGGGGATTCAACACAGCAACCAAGCCTTAGGTGCGCTGCATGATGAGGCCTTAGTTCCATCCAACTTGGTCAGTGAAGTGGTGTTATTGATGGGCGAAAATCGCAGTCAAATCGCGCTTTCGCTACAACACGAACCCACTAATCCTTTTGCTAAGGCACATGACCATGCCTTGACCATGCACTTGGAAAAAATTCAAGCCAACCGTCAGCGTATTGATGAATTGCTCAATAAGTTAACCAGCCTACCGCTAGATAACACTGCTAAACAAAAAATCAGTGAGTGGAGCACAATCCGCCAACGCTACGTTGAAGAAGGTATTGGCCCTGCATTTCAAGCTTTACAAAAAGACAATTATTTAGAAGCCAACCGTATTTTATTGGAAAAGGTGAATCCAATTTATCAACAGGCGTTTAATGTTAATCGTGATTTGATGCAGTATTTTGAACAGCATACCGAATCGTTACATCAAAACGAACAGACCAACTTTGAGAGGATTTTCTGGTTAGGGACGATAGGTGCCATCGTATCAATTAGCTTAGTGTTGTTAATCAATCTGTGGATTTTACGCCGTCTGACACAGGGGATGCGTAATAGCCAATATGTGCTGGCAGGGATTGCCGAGGGTGATTTAAGCCGGTTTATTGATGTCAGTGGCCGTGATGAAATTGGCCGTATGTTGTGTGATCTTGCCGTGGCACAAACCCGACAAAAAGCGGTGTTGGAACGTATTTCACGTGCTTCACACCGAATTGATGGTCATGTGGAATCGCTCAGGCATGAAATGGATTTGGTGCAAAGCCAATCACACCAGCAACAAGGCCGTACACAAGCGGTTGCTGCCGCGACAGAAGAACTGAGTCAAACCATTGTCGAAGTGTCACATGGGGCACAACAAGCAGCCGCTGCGGCGCAACAATCGCGGGAACTGGTGCGTCACAGCAGTGAGGCGATTAAGAGCAGTTTGAATGTCACCGAAAAAGTGGTGACTGCGGTTAGTGAATCGGGCTCGGCGATTGATGAATTGCATCGTTCTATTGATCAAATCGGCGCCATTACACAAACCATCCGTGGTATTGCCGATCAGACCAATTTATTAGCCTTAAACGCCGCGATTGAGGCGGCCCGTGCAGGTGAGGTGGGGCGAGGTTTTGCGGTGGTGGCTGATGAAGTGCGCACTTTGGCGGAACGTACGGGGGTCAGTACGGCAGACATCACTCGCATGGTGGACGAAATCCAAACCGTGACGGAGCGTGCGGTACAGATGATGCAAATTGCTGTGCAGCAAGTGGATGATGGCATGAGCAATATGCGTAGCAGTGTCGCGGGGTTGGATGAGGTGGAAGCGGCTGCCGATCAGGTCGCGGTTCAGGCAGAACGGATTGCGACTGCCGCAGGGCAACAGGCACAAGCCAGCCAAGATGTTGCAAACCGAATTGAGGAGGTGAGTGTGTTAAGTGAACAAAACACTCATGCCGCGCAACAAGCGGCAGAACGCTGTAGCCACCTCGACTACACCGCCAGCCGACTGCGTGAAGTGGTGGCTGAGTTTAAAATTACTTAAAAGCTGTAAGGTTGGTTAATTCACCTGTACGGTGCAGTCACCCCAAAGGGGTGATGTACCAACATTCTTGATGGTCATAGCTGATTGATTTGGGGTAATTGGTGCATCGCCCTTTCAGGGTGATGCACCCTACGCAATGCTGGCTCCAAATTTAGAAATCCGATTTCTAACCTATCATTCCACCGGAGCTGCGCGAAAAACCGTGCAGGTCGGTGAATTCAAACGTTATAAGCAATGAATCTAGACTATTCGCTATTTCCAAAAATGGAATATGGCTATCTCTGCACTCCAACACCAGATGAGGGGCTAAAAGAATTCAGTGATCTATATGATCGATTTTGCTCGGCTATTTATATGGCTTCAAACATAGGTGTGCAATCATCAACTGGCTACACTAGAGCCGCCCTAGCAGAGTTTGCTGGAATAGATGAGTTTATAGAGCAAAACTTCAAACAACTAAAGCGCGAAAATTACATTATTTATAAACAGCCGAACCCATTATTTCACATAATGAAAATGCTCAGAAACTATAACGTGCATATTGCAGAAAGTTTCTTGTAAGAAAAAGAAATAAATGTAGCGTTTCGATCGAAACCAGAAGAAACCTTTGAGATCAAAATATCCTATATAAACAATCTGTCTGCTGATGAGCTAAAGAAATTGAGGAGTGCAAAGGATTATAGCAAAGAGGAGATTGAAAAAATGATCATGCACTTCGAAACCGCACAACATAAATTTGGTGTTTCAGATCTTTTAATTTGTGGGGTAATACTCTACTCTAAGGTGATTGCAAATCTTATAACAAGTCGCTGAAATCCGAGCAAAATTTTGTCCACCTTAATAAGAACACAAAAAAGCCCGCTTAATGCGGGCTAATTAGCGCGGGGATGGTACCGCTGGATTTTTTAAAGTTTGAAAGCTGAAACGGCAAGTTGCAAACTTTGGGCATTTTGATTGAGTGCGTTCGCCCCTTGTGCGGTTTGATCGATGCTCATCTGATTAGATTCAGTCATCGTCGAAATAACCTCCGCTCGCTGCGCAATGTCTTGAATTGCCTGTTTTTGCTCGGTGAGCGTAAAACCAATACTGTCTAGATGCACGCGAATACTTTCAGCATTCTGCTTCACCCCAAGAATAGATTGAGTGGCTTGTTGGCTTTGGGCTACGCTTGTTTCGGTGACGCTGACCTTATTCTTCATCTCGCTGACGACTCGGCTGATACCCGATTGTAAGACCTGAATTTGCCGGCTGATGTCCACCGTCGCCGAGCTGGTTTTTTCCGCCAGTTTTCTCACCTCATCAGCTACCACTGCAAACCCTCGCCCCACCTCACCCGCACGGGCTGATTCAATTGCTGCATTCAATGCCAGCAGATTAGTTTGGTCGGCAATATCGTGAATTGTTTGGGTAATACTCACAATGGTGTTGGCCTGTGCCTGTAAATTGTCCAAGGTGAGACTCGATGCCAAAATTTCCTCAGCCAAATGCTGAACATTACCGGCTGTTCCAGAAATGAAACCAGCACAGGTTTCCACCGCATTATCCGCGTCTTGTGCTTCCAATTGCACAGCGTGCATTTGATTCGCTAATTGAGTGATGCTTTGCAACACCTCCTCTACCGCCACTGCAATGCCGCGCGAGGCTTCGCTTTGGGTGTGGCTGGCTTGTTGAACGGCAAAAACCGATTTGCTTAACACGTCGGCGTGTTCTCGCATGTCTTTGGAGGATCCGTCAATGTGGCCAACCATCTTGCGCAGTTGTGTCTGCATGTCAAATAGGGCGGCAAATAAGGTATCTTTTTGTTGGTATTCTGACTGGTCAGTTGGCTGGCGCAAATCACCGGCGGCAATGTCTGCCGTGCGGCGCATGACATCAATCGGTTCACCGCCCAAGGTGTGAAATACGCGGCGATATTGCAGCCAACCACCGAGCAAAACCAAGGCGATCAACGTGACATTACTGCCTAAAAGTAGGTTTCGAGAAGCCTCAATCTCTGACTGACTCTCTTGAATGATCTTTTCGGTTTCTTTTTCTACGCCTGCTTGCAGGGTTTCCAAATGTTTGGTGAGTTGCTCTGCTCGGTCGTCAAATCCACTTTGTGGTTGCTTCATCCAAGAATTGCCGGCTGCTTGACCTTGGGTAATATAAGCCTCGGCCATCTTTTGGCCTGTTTGGTAAAAGATGTCTAAGGCTTTTTGCACTTCTGTGGCTTGATTCGCGTGTTGAGGGTCGATTTCTGCGAGCTTCTGCAATTTACTCACGGCGTTGCCGTAGTGTTCTTTGGCATCAGAAAAGCCATCGCGGTCGCCTGTTGCACTGACATCAGTTAGAAATTGCTGAATTTGAACCACATGAAAACGTACATCTTTCATGTTTTGAATCAAAGCATTGGCGAACTGGTGTTCGTGTTGACTGATTTGCGCCACTTTAGAGAGTTGATAACTAATCCCCCAAGACTGCGCTAGCAGCAACACAATCATTGACAAGACAAAACCCAATAACAGAGGTTTGAGTTTGTGCGAACCGGAGGAAAACATAATTGATCCAAAGAAGTCGTGATTTTGGAATTATCACCTCCCTTTTCAGCTGTGCCAAATAGATTTGTATCTTTTTTGGTGCATTTGACAATATTTCTTCGGCAAAGGTAATTGCTGTCAAAGCTTTTTATGTTAAGTGATTTTTGTGGTTTCCCTATGACGCGCCAGCCGGCATACTGGGTATTGGTAGTGCGTGGGCAAACCTGTGCGCACCTGATAAAGATAAAGAGACAAAAAAGCCCGCTCAACGCGGGCTAAAAACTGGCAGGTGCTAACGGTGTGGTTATTCCCACTCAATCGTTGCCGGTGGTTTGCCGGATACATCATAGACAACACGGTTAATACCGCGTACCTCATTGATGATACGGTTCGACGCACGGCCTAACAGGCTGTAAGGCAGCTCCGCCCAATGAGCGGTCATAAAGTCACTTGTCACCACTGCACGTAACGCCACCACCCACTCATAAGTGCGGCCATCGCCCATCACCCCCACCGACTTCACCGGCAAGAACACCGCAAACGCTTGGCTCGTTAAGTCGTACCAGTTCTTACCTGTTTTCTCATCGATGGTATTACGCAACTCCTCGATAAAGATCGCATCTGCACGTTGCAACAACTGTGCATATTCCGCTTTCACCTCACCGAGAATCCGCACACCCAAACCCGGGCCCGGGAAAGGATGACGATAGACCATCTCAGCCGGTAGGCCCAAGGCCACACCCAACTGCCGCACTTCATCTTTAAACAGCTCACGCAACGGCTCGAGCAATTTCAAATTCAACGTTTCAGGCAAGCCCCCTACGTTGTGATGGCTCTTGATGGTGTGCGCTTTTTTAGTTTTTGCTCCTGCCGATTCAATCACATCAGGATAGATTGTGCCTTGTGCCAACCACTTGGCCTTATCGAGTTTCTTCGCCTCGGACTGGAATACCTCGACAAACTCTGCACCGATAATCTTGCGTTTTTGCTCAGGGTCGGTCACGCCAGCCAATTTGCCCATAAATGCCGCGCTGGCATCGACATGGATCACCTTCACGCCTAAGTTTTGCGCGAACATTTCCATCACCATCTGGCCTTCGTTCAAACGCAACAGACCATGATCGACAAACACACAAGTCAGTTGATCGCCGATGGCACGATGAATCAACGCTGCTGCCACCGAGCTATCCACTCCGCCGGACAAGCCTAAAATCACTTCCTCATCACCCACTTGGGCGCGGATTTTAGCGACGGCTTCGTCAATGTAGTTTGGCATGGTCCAGCTTGGTTTTGCATTGGCAATATGCAGCACAAAGCGATGCAACATTTCTGTGCCACGTTTGGTATGCGTGACTTCAGGGTGGAACTGCACGCCGTAGAATTGGCGTTGTTCGTCTGCCATCGCCGCAATCGGGCAAGACGGTGTTTCAGCAATCACATTGAAACCTGCTGGCAGCTCGGTCACTTTGTCGCCGTGACTCATCCACACATCCAACAAGCCTTCACCGGCTGGGGTGATGCTGTCTTGCAGACCTTCTAACAATTTCGAATGATGACGGGCGCGGATTTGTGCATAGCCAAATTCGCGTGTATCGCCGGATTCAACCTTGCCGCCCAAAGTTTGGGCCATCCATTGCATACCGTAGCAAATCCCCAATACTGGCACACCCAGTTCAAACAAAGCAGGGTCGGCTTGGTAGTCCGATTCATAGACCGAATTTGGCCCACCAGAGAGGATAATCGCCTTGGGAGCAAAAGCACGGATGTCGTCGATCGACATATCAAACGAATGCAATTCGCAGTAGACATGCGCCTCGCGCACACGGCGGGCGATCAGTTGGGTAACTTGTGACCCAAAATCAAGAATGAGGATTTTATCCATGTTTATCACAGTCAGAGAGAGAAAGAGTAGGCGAAACGATTAACGGTTGTGAACCTTCATGATTCGTTGCCGTTCACGTTGCCATTCGCGTTCTTTTTCGCTTTCGCGTTTGTCGTGTTGTTTTTTACCACGCGCCAAACCGATATTGGCTTTGATACGCCCACGGGAATAGTGCAAATCTAACGGCACTAAGGTGTAGCCCGAACGTTCGACTAAGCCAATCAGCTTGTTAATTTCGTTTTGTTTGAGTAACAGCTTGCGGGTGCGGGTGGCGTCGGGGTGGACGTGGCTAGAAGCACTCAAGAGCGGCGTGATATGACTACCCAATAGCCAAAAAGCGCCGTTTTTTAGAATCACATACGCTTCTTTAATCTGTGCTTTACCGGCACGGATGGATTTCACTTCCCAACCTTCAAGGACGAGACCCGCTTCATAGCGTTCTTCGATAAAATAATCATGGGTTGCTTTTTTATTTTGTACGATGCTCACGACGCTTACCCCTGTCAAAACAGGCAAATAATCTGCCAGTGTACCAGTTTTTGACCGCCTTCCCGAGGTTTAGCGCGGGAAGGAAAAGTCAAGCTCTGAGTTTGCCAATCAACTTTTTATGAGTTTTGCCAAAGTTATGCCAACGATAGAAAAAACCGTTCTTGTCATGCACACCCCAGCGCAGATGTTTCAATTGGTAGATGAGGTGCAGCGCTATCCCGAATTTTTACCGTGGTGTGCCAAAGGTGAGGTGATTTCGCGCCAAGGCAATGAGTTGGTTGCCAGCCTGTATATCGACTATCTGAAAATCCGCCAGCATTTCACCACCCGCAACCACAACACGCCCCCGAACACGATTGATATGGTGTTGGTCGATGGCCCATTTGAAAATTTTGGTGGTGGCTGGCGTTTTCACCCCTTGGGTAGCGAGGGATGCAAAATTGAATTTCGACTGGAATACACGTTTTCTAGCAAATTATTAGAAAAAGTGATTGGGCCAGTGTTTAGCCGCATCATGGGTACCTTAGTCGATGCTTTTATTCAAGAAGCCGACCGTTTGTATGGTGATGATTGAGGAAAACTGTTGTGGCAAAAATTCAAATCGAAGTGGTCTATGCAAAACAAGAACAGCAAGCCTTGTTAAAACTGATAGTTGAAGAAGGAACAACGGCGCAACAAGCCGTGGAGCAATCAGGCATCTTGCAGCAATTTCCTGAAATTGATCCGACCCAATTAAAGTTGGGGATTTTTTCCAAGGCAATTAAAAGCGATACGGTGTTGCGGGAACGTGATCGGGTTGAAATCTACCGCCCACTGATTGCTGACCCGAAAGCGGTGCGCCGCAGCCGCGCTGAGGCGGGTAAGGTGATGAAAAAAGGCGGGGGGGATGCTTAACGGCGCCTCGCGAAAACACTATTGTTCGACGTGTGAAGCCTGCCCGTTTCGGAACGGGCAGCGCCTTAAATCCTTAGAGTAAGGGCGGCTCTGCTGAAAACGAGCCCTCTTCATCGACACCGTTCTCATTGGCTGCAAAAACCCGATTCTTTCCAGCCATTTTAGCGGCATACATGGCACGGTCGGCACGATCAATAATCTCGATCTCGGTTTCTTCCGTCCCACATGCCGCTACCCCTGCGCTAAATGTCAGCACCAAGCGATCGTTATTTGCCATAAAAAAGGCTTTGGTCAATTCGCGTTGTAAGCGTCGAATAATATCGAGCGCCTGCACAATCGATGTTTCTGGCATTAACACCACAAATTCTTCGCCGCCAAAACGAGCGACGACATCTGTTGGGCGCAATTTTTCTTGTGCAATTGCCACCAGATGTTTCAGTGCATCATCCCCTGCCAAATGTCCATAACGGTCGTTGAGTTGTTTGAAGTTATCAATATCAATCAACGCCAATGATAAAGGACGGCCAGTGCTGATTTGTCGTGCGCGCTCACGGGCAAAAATTTCTTCCAGACCCCGCCGGTTATAGGCACCGGTCAGTTGGTCTTCTTTAATCTTTGCACTCGCAGCATCTAAGGCTTGTTCTAGCTCTTGAATTCGATATTCTGCGCTTTCCACCCGTTGTCGTGTGGCTAGCAATTCATCGCGGGCACTGACCAAATCTACTTGGATCGAACGCGTATCGCTCATTAAATAATCGACAATCTGACCAAGGGCAATCGGGTCTTGTGCGGTTTGCAGCTGTTCGGTGTAACCCTGAATCCGATTTTGATATTGATCGGTGTGGTCAACCATCATCGATAAGCGTTGCGTGAATGTGTTTAGCATGTCGCGTAACGAGTCGGTGGCCTGATTGAGGCTGTGTTTTAACAAACCCTGTTTATAAATCACCTCTTTCAGTGAGGCCTCGAGCTGATAAATCGCCCGCATGGTCATCACTTCGCACGTTAATAGCGTACGGACTGCCTCGATTTGTCCCCCTAGATGGCGGTCGGAACCCGCAAGTTCATCTAAGTTTTCTAACAGTAAATCAAGTAAATTGACCAAGCCATTGACGATTCTTTCTTCATGTTGCTGGTGAATCGCCGTTTTAATCCACAGTTTTTTCAGATTGCGGGCAAGCAACTCTTGCTCATCTAAATTTGATACCCCATCCAAGGTTCGTGAGACATGCTCGAGTTCATGCTGTAATTCAGGGAAACCATGAAAACGGGGTGCCACGCCTTGGTATAAGGTCTCGGCCAACATCGCTCGCCACCGTTCCCACCCCACCGGTAATTCAGGGGGTAACAACGTGAGCCCACCGGCGGCAGCCCGTTCAGCCTCCGCTTCTAAATCTTCCATGCCCAACGACAATAGATCGGCTGCTACTGGGGGAAGTGCTGGGGCTTTATCCATCGGCTTGGCCCAGCCCTGCACCAAATTATTCAGTTTTTGATACAGCTGAATTGGGCTTGCCCCCGCTTGCATGGCGAGCACACGCTGTAACGCTTGGCGTTTTTTAGATTGGGTTAATCCGGGTTGATGGGCTTCCCATTCTTGTACAAAGCGTTCAAACAGGGTTCCCCACTCTTGACCGATACTGTTTGCCAACACCCGTTCCTGCCCATACTCACAGGCATAGCGCACTGCTTTTAACCAATCGCGTTCATTGAGCGCTTGTTGAATCCGGTCGCGTTCAACCTCGGCATGCGGATGATCGGCAGGAAGCGAGTGTTGTAATAGATGTCCCCAATCGGGTTGGGCGGAATCAGTGATTGGTTCGGTTTGTAACCCTGCAATTTCTTGGTAGAGGCGGGTGTAGTTTTCAGGAGTCGGTGCCAGTTTTTCAGTGGCAAGGCGGAGGAGAGTTTCTCTGGCAATTTCGGTAGGTGTCATGGTGGAGCATTTATAAGGCATGGAGTTGGGGACAACAACGCACGACACAGAGGGTTAGGGAATTAAGGTTCTTTATTTAGCAACTGGAAAAACACTTCGCCCGATTTAATCATACCAAGCTCACTGCGAGCACGTTCTTCAATGGCCTCTGTCCCTTGTTTAAGGTCTGCCACCTCGGCGGTGAGCGCCTGATTGCGCGCCAACAGGCGTTCATTTTCTTGCCGTTGTTCAACCAGTTGGCTATCAATCTGCATTACCCTGACCCAACTGCCCTTACCAAACCACATGGGCCATTGTAAGGAAACAATCAGGGCGATCAGGATCAGGGTAACACTACGCATCGTGGCAGCTTACTTTAAATGATAGAAAGCAGCACGACCAGGATAGGTTGCGGCATCGCCCAGTTCTTCTTCGATGCGCAATAACTGGTTGTATTTGGCCATCCGGTCAGAACGAGACAGCGAACCGGTCTTGATCTGCATACAGTTGGTTGCTACTGCTAAATCGGCGATGGTGCTGTCTTCGGTTTCACCAGAACGGTGGCTCATCACACTGGTATACGCAGAGCGTTTTGCCAAATCCACTGCTTGCAGCGTTTCGGAGAGGGTACCAATCTGGTTGATTTTTACTAACAGGCTGTTGCAAATACCGGCTTTGATACCCTCAGCCAAGATTTTTGGGTTGGTCACAAACACATCATCACCAACCAACTGTACGGTTTGACCGAGCTTGTCCGTCAAGATTTTCCAACCGGCCCAATCATGCTCGCTCATGCCATCTTCGATGGAGATAATCGGGTAATTGCTGGCTAAGGTTGCCAAGTAATTAGCAAATTCTTCCGATGTCAACGACAAGCCTTCACCAGCCAGATGGTATTTGCCATCTTTATAAAACTCAGAACTGGCACAATCCAAAGCTAACAACACATCTTGGCCTGCGACATAGCCTGCTTGTTCAATCGCTTCCAAAATCAGCTTCAGCGCGTCTTCGTTCTTTTCCAGATTAGGAGCAAAACCACCCTCATCACCCACCGCTGTCGAGTGCCCTTTATCGGCACAGATTTTTTTCAGGGTATGGAAAATTTCGGCGCCACAACGCAAGGCATCGCGGAACGAACCTGCGCCGACTGGCATAATCATGAACTCTTGGATGTCCAAGCTATTGTTAGCATGTGCACCACCGTTGATCACGTTCATCATCGGTACTGGCAGGCTCATTGGGCCCGCACCACCCAAATAGCGATACAGTGGCAAGCCAGCATCTTCCGCAGCTGCACGTGCCACGGCCATTGATACGGCTAAAATTGCATTCGCACCTAAACGGCCTTTGTTATCGGTGCCATCCAATTCGATCAATACTTTGTCGATATAGCTTTGATCAGCGGCATCCAAACCCACTAAGGCTTCACAAATTTCGGTATTGATATGTTCTACCGCTTTGAGCACGCCTTTACCTAAATAGCGGCCCTTGTCACCATCGCGCAGTTCTAATGCTTCCTTTTCACCGGTGGAGGCACCAGAAGGCACTGCAGCACGTCCCATCACACCCGATTCTAATAACACATCAGCTTCTACGGTTGGGTTACCACGCGAGTCCAACACTTCACGGGCGATCACATCAATAATCGAGCTCATTCAAAAGTCCCTATTTATAGGTAGGAAGAAAAAATTAGGTACAGATCAGGCCATGTCTTCTGGCCACGACCCACGCTGTTTGACCAAAGCATCAATCTCACGCAGGGTATACAGCAGTTCGGCGACTCGCGACAACGGCCAAGCATTCGGGCCATCAGATAAGGCTTTAGCTGGTTCAGGGTGGGTTTCCATAAACAGCCCTGCCACCCCTGCCGCCACTGCGGCACGGGCCAATACTGGGACAAATTCACTGCGACCCCCTGACGCATGACCCAAGCCACCCGGTTGTTGTACCGAGTGTGTGGCATCAAACACCACTGGGCAGGCGGTTTGCCGCATGATGGCCAAGCTACGCATATCTGATACTAAAGTGTGGTAACCAAAGGACACACCACGTTCACACACCATAAAGCGGTCATCATCTAGGCCCACTTCTTGTGCTGCTGCACGGGCTTTTGCCACAACCTGTGTCATATCTTCTGGGGCAAGAAACTGGCCTTTTTTGATATTCACTGGTTTGCCGGATTGAGCAACTGCGCGGATAAAATCGGTTTGCCGACATAAAAATGCTGGGGTTTGTAAAACATCCACCACGCTGGCGACTTCTGGTACTTCGGCTTCGGTATGCACATCGGTCACGACTGGCACGCCAATTTGCTGTTTCACCTCGGCGAGAATGCGTAAACCTTGTTCCATGCCTAAACCACGGAACGACTGTCCAGAACTGCGGTTGGCCTTGTCGTAACTGGATTTGTAGATAAAAGGGATGCCCAACTCAGTGGTGATCTCTTTCAAACGACCCGCTGTATCCAAAGCGAATTGCTCACTCTCGATCACACAAGGGCCTGCCATCAAAAACAGTGGCTGGTTCAAACCGATTTCAAATCCGCATAATTGCATAGGTCAGACCTTTGATTTATTTCACTTTTTTAGCTGTTTTATGAGCTAAAGCGGCTTTGATATACGCAATGAACAAAGGGTGACCATTACGCGGCGTGGAAGTAAATTCGGGATGGAACTGACAAGCAAAGAACCACGGATGGGTTGCCGCAGGCAATTCGATCGTTTCAACCAATTTTTCAGCACCCACCGAACGACCACTGATGACCAAGCCAGCGCTTTGCAAGCGTTCAACATAGTGATTGTTGACTTCATAACGATGACGATGGCGCTCGACGATTCGCTCGGCACCATAAATTGTGGCAGCAAGGCTGTCGCTCACTAAATCACACTCTTGACCACCCAAGCGCATGGTGCCGCCAAGGTTGGAGTTTTCATCACGTTTTTCGACTTTACCATCGTGATTGACCCATTCATCAATCAGCGCCACGACAGGGTAGTCGGTTTCGAGATCAAATTCTGTTGAATTAGCGCCCTGCATCCCAGCGACGTCACGAGCATATTCAATCAGCGCAATTTGCATCCCTAAACAAATACCCAAATAGGGGATTTTGTGTTCACGGGCAAATTTCACCGCACAAATTTTACCCTCTACACCACGCTTACCAAAGCCACCCGGCACCAAGATGGCGTCCATGTCTTTCAGACTTTGTGCGCCATTGCGTTCGATTTCTTCAGAATCAATGTAGTGAATGTTGACGCGTGACTTGGTGTGAATCCCTGCATGAATTAAGGCTTCAGACAGTGATTTATAGGATTCGGTCAGATCGACATATTTGCCGACCATAGCGATATTGACTTCGTCCTTTGGGAACTCCAAGGCATGGACGATGCGATCCCATGCTGATAAATCAGCCGCCGGCAAGTCCAGTTGGAATTGTTCGCTGATAATGTCATCGATGCCTTGGGTATGTAACATGCCAGGGATTTTGTAAATCGAGGTGGCATCGTAACAACCAATGACCGCCGATTCTTCGACATTACAGAACAAGGCAATTTTGCGACGTTCTTCATCGGGTAATGGACGATCCATGCGGCACAGCAGAATATCAGGCTGGATACCAATTTCACGCAATTCACGCACAGAATGTTGCGTTGGTTTGGTTTTAATCTCGCCTGCTGCACCGATAAATGGCACGTAAGACAGATGGACAAATAAGGTGTTTTTGCGACCCAAATGCGAGCGCATTTGACGAATGGCCTCTAAGAAAGGCAACGATTCGATATCACCCACTGTACCGCCGATTTCAACAATCGCCACATCCACATCACCCGCGCCTTCGCGCACTTTGGCTTTGATTTCATCGGTGATGTGAGGGATGACTTGCACCGTGCCGCCCAGGTAATCACCACGACGTTCTTTAGTGATGACAGACTCGTAAACTTGGCCGGTGGTGAAGTTATTGCTGCGCTTCATACGGGCTTTGATGAAACGCTCATAGTGGCCGAGGTCAAGGTCGGTTTCTGCACCGTCTTCGGTGACAAATACCTCGCCATGTTGAAATGGACTCATCGTACCCGGATCGACGTTGATATACGGGTCGAGTTTTAACATGGTGACTTTGAGGCCACGAGATTCGAGAATCGCCGCAATAGACGCGGCGGCGATGCCTTTACCCAAAGAGGAGACAACGCCGCCGGTCACAAAAATAAACTTGGTCATTAGAGAGTACGGGGGCTAATGGAATTGGTAATTGTAACCCGAAAGCGGCGCACTCTCAATGCACCTTGCGCTAACCAAACTATTGACTCAACAAGATAAAACCTATTCCCTCGCCGAATGCAGTTCATGCACCAAAAATTGCCAATATTTTCATCATCAGGGTGTTTGCGTCGTCATGTTTGGCTTGAGTGAAGCTGCTAGTTCATGATATAAAGACGGTTTTTATCGGTTTCTGGAGATAACTCTCATGGCGCGAGTTTGCAAAGTCACCGGCAAGCGTCCGATGGTTGGGAATAATGTGTCCCATGCCAATAATAAGACCAAGCGCCGGTTCCTGCCCAACCTGCAGTATCGTCGTTTCTGGGTTGAGAGCGAAAACCGCTGGGTACGCTTACGTGTGTCCAATGCGGCCCTGCGTACCATCGACAAGAACGGTATCGACGTTGTGCTCGCAGATCTGCGTGCACGCGGCGAAATCTGACAGTAGGAAGGTTTCATCACCATGCGTGAAAAAATTAAACTGGAATCGACCGGTGGTACTGGTCACTTCTACACCACAACCAAAAACAAACGTACCAAGCCTGAAAAAATGGAGATCAAGAAGTACGATCCCGTTTTACGCAAGCACGTCATCTATAAAGAAACTAAGCTCAAATAAGCCGATTGTTTCTCGACAGATACCGAAAAAAGCCTCCGTTTGGAGGCTTTTTTCGTATCAAAGCAACATCCGAAACCACTAAGACATCACTTCTCGCGCTAAACACCAATCCTCCCATGCCCGCGCTTTGTCAGGTAGATTGCGCAATAAATAAGCAGGGTGATAACTGACCACCAAAGGAATATCACGCCAACGATGTACCCGCCCACGCAGACGGCTGATGGCTGAATCGGTCTCTAATAAAGTTTGTGCGGCAAAGCGCCCCAAGGCTATCACTATCGCTGGTTTGACATAATCAATCTGTGCTTCCAAATATGAAAAACAAGCGGCGATTTCTGCTGGCTGTGGGTTGCGGTTTCCCGGTGGGCGACATTTCAAAATATTCGCAATCAGGACATCCTGTTCTCGATCTAACCCGATTGCATGCAACATTGCATCGAGCAACTTACCCGCAGGCCCAACGAATGGTAAACCTTGTTTATCTTCCTGTTCGCCGGGGGCTTCTCCAATAATCATCCACTTCGCTTGCGTTGACCCTCGGCTAAATACGGTTTGGCTTCTGGTCTGTGCCAAGCCACACTTTTGGCACTGTTGAACCTGTTGTTGTAGGCTTTCCCACGCTATGACTGGTGCGACAGTGGCGACTGCTGGCGCTGCGGTGAGTGCTGTTGTATCTGATACGGTAGCCGCCGGCGGTATGGGTGCCGCAGTGGCAGCGATAGGCGGGGCATGGCGTGAGTGCCAGAGTGGGGTTACGCCCATTGCCTCTAAAACAAATTGTTGTTCTGGGGTCATGTTGCGTCCTGTAATGGCAAGATTTTTTCTAACACCAGCCCGTCTTCGCGCCCACCTTCAGGCAAAGGGTAATACCCTCGACGTCGCCCAATTTCTTGATAACCTAGACTTTGATATAAACCACGGGCAGGCTGATTGCTGACGCGTACTTCTAATAGCATCCGTTCCTTACCCTGTTGGATTGCCCATGCTTCACACTGGCTTAATAAATAGCGTCCCCATCCTTGCCGTTGTTGTGGTATCGCAATCACGATTTCCAATAATTCCACTTCATCAGGCAAGGGCAATAACACCGCAAATCCTACCCACTGTTGTTGCCATCGCAAGCCGATAATAAGGTGGTCTGCTTGCCAAGAGCTAACTAATTGCGACAATGTCCACGCACCGATTTGTGCTTCTGCCGCCATGATGGCCAATTCAGGTAAATCCGATTCTGCCAGTGAGAAAATACATTGTGGCCGAGCCTTAGTGTCGTTCATGGGTTTTCAGTGCCACTTTATCGCGCAGGTACAACAACGACAGTTGTTCGGCAGATACGGTTGAGAATTGTCCCGACAACGCCAATCGCAGCAGACCGGCAGAGCTAGGAACTGAAACCGGACTGATAGTGAGCGGGCTGTCTTGTACTGCTTGTTGCAAGGCCTCTGTATAGACCGACCATGCTGTGCCACAGCCTGTCCATGCCTGAGTAGGCAAGGCAGCAATATGTTCTGGTGTGGTCAGTTGAGGAGACACAATCGGTTGTTGCCATGCACCCGCTTGATAGGCAGCGAAATAGATTTCGCCCATCCGCGCATCCATTGCGACCAATGGATAATCTGCCTCTGTACTCGCAGCCACGGCGGCTAAGGTTGAAACGGGCATTAACGGTAGATGGTGAGCAAAAGCCAATCCCTGTGCTAAACCACAACCAATGCGTAAACCAGTAAAAGCACCGGGCCCATTGCCTACCACAATCAGATCGATCTCAGCTAAAGTCAGATTCGCCTGTTCCAGCAATTGTCGCAGTTGTGGCAAGGTGTATTCCGCATGACCTTGCTTGATATGGGCATCAGCTTGCCATAGCTGGCCATGCGCATAGACCCCTAATGCAACCCACTCGGTTGCGGTATCGAGAACAATACAATTCATTTTTTGTGTATCGCAAATAAAGAAGCGGCAGCCGTAGGAAACGGTGCCGCTGTCGAAAATCATATTTCCAAGAGACTTAGATACCGAGTTCTTCCACCCACGCCAAAGCATTGACATGCGCTTGGTTGATCTCGTTGGCCGATAAACCGAGTTGTTCACTCAGTGCCTGTACCTGTGTCATTTGTGGATCTTCACATGCCTCGATCAGTTGTAATACCGTACCAAACAAGCCACGGCGTTCTAACAACGCTTCGCGGACTTCTTCAGGTAACAGCATATTGTCTAATACTTCCGACATTGGCATATCTAAAATCACATCCAGCAAAGAGAACATGCCCGTGATAAACAAGTCATCATTGTTAGAGCGATGGCGGATGGATTGTCCCACTAACTCGGCAAAACGACCGCGTGTCACGGTGGTTTTCAATAAAGCTGGAGGTAAGCCGGCTTCTTCGCCAGCAGAGACCAACAACAAGGTCAGCCACCGGTAGAGTTTTTGATAACCAAGCAAGGTCAACGCTTGTCGAATCGAGGTGATTTCACTGCACAGAGCAAATCCGACTGAATTGATGTAGCGGAATAGCTTATACGACATTGCTACATCGGCCTTCATCGCCCGTTCAATATCAGGAATCTCTGCATTTTTACGCAGTAAATTCAAAATGACGATGATATTCGACAGATTGGGGTGAATGGTTTTGGCAGATAATGTTTCTGGGCGTGCAAAGTAGTGTCCTTGGAAGCCATCAAACCCTGCATCGCGCGCTAAGCGGAAGTGTTCGCGGGTCTCTACTTTTTCGGCCAGTTGGATCACCGCGTGTTTACGCAAGTCTTGGCTAATTTGCGGCAAACGGTTTACGTCTGCATGCAAAATATCCACTTTGACATAGTTGGCAATCCCCAAAAGCTGCGCTTGCGTGGTGCCCAAGGCAAAATCATCGAGTGCAATACCAAAGCCTTGTGCCCGTAAACGCTTCGCCCGCTGGATTACTTCTTCATTGCAGGTGATGGAAGGATTGATTTCCAACACCACCCGTTGTGGATGTAACAATTCTAAAAACTCACTCATCAACATTCGTTCACCGACGTTGATAAAAGCCAGTTTATTGCCAATCAACCAACCTGCGCTCATATTGGCCAAGGTGTTAGCCAATACGCTGATTCCTGCTTGTAAATCACTGTCGAAGTCGGCTGTAACCGCCTGACCATCAAGACGAAATAAAAGCTCGTAACCGATAATTTGCTGGTTACGGTTTAACACCGGTTGTCTACCGATAAATGCAGCACTAGGCATGACCGTCCTTCAAAAAAGACTTATGAAGCATCAAACAAGGCTAAGTTATTGCTGACGCGAGAGCTCGACTCGCTGCTTTTCCCAGACAATAAATCTTCCATGTCCAATACCAGAACCACCGAACCATCGCCCGACAGCGTGGCACCTGCAACACCTTTAGGACGGATATTTTGTAGTGGCTTAATCACTACATCATCACGGCCCACAAAGGCATCGATTGCCAAAATAAAGGCTTTTTCTGCCGATTGCATCAAGACACCAAAAGCAGGGTCTTGTGTCGGTGGCCAGTTCAATAAATCTGCCAAGGGGCGTACAGGGAGGATTTCATCACGCACCACAATGGTTGGGCGGCCAGAGACTTCTTGAATCGAATTTTTCTGGATAGGGATAATTTCACGCACCATTGCCAACGGCACGGCAAAGGGTTGTCCACACACTTTCACCACCAACACCGGCAAAATAGCGAGGGTCAAGGGCAAGGAAATGCTCAAACGTGTGCCTTCACCCATCACTGAGCTGATGTCGATGCGACCGTTTAATTTTTGGATGTTGGTACGTACCACATCCATCCCAACCCCACGGCCAGACACATTCGAGATTTGATCTTTAGTTGAAAAGCCGGGCAAGAAAATAAGATGCAAAGCTTGTTTGTCGTCAATGCTGTTGGCGGTTTCTGCGTCGATCAGCCCTTTTTCCACCGCTTTTTTACGCAACACCTCAGGATTCATCCCACGACCATCATCATTGATCTCAATAACGATATGGTCGCCTACCTGAGTGGCAGACAGTTCAACCACGCTCTTGGCAGGTTTGCCCACCGAAATACGTTCTTCTGCCGTTTCAACACCATGATCGACCGCATTACGTACCAAGTGCACCAGTGGATCGTTAAGATCCTCAATCATGGTTTTGTCGAGTTCGGTCTCTTCACCCGAAATGACCAACTCAACTTCTTTGCCTAACTGTCGTGCTAGATCACGAGCCAAACGAGGATATTTTTGGAACAAGCGGCCAATTGGCTGCATGCGGGTTTTCATCACCGCATTTTGCAAGTCACCGACTAATAAATCGAGCTGGCTGACTGCCTCGTCTAACGCACGTAAAGTATTTTGCGAGTTATTGCCTTGCAGAATTTCAGTACGTAGGGTGGTAAGGCGGTTTTTGGTTAATCCAATCTCACCAGACAAGTTCAACACTTGGTCGAGACGCTGGGTATCAATCCGAATGGTGTTTTCTTGTGGTGCTGCAGTCACCATCCCGCTTGGTTTGTTTTGTGTCCGTGGCGGAGGCGGTGGAGCAGGTGGGGCAGCGGCAGGAATCAATTCACCTTCGGTGGCTGGTGTGGCAACGGGCGCAGGTGTTGGAGCCGGTGTGGCAACGACTGCCTGACTGGTGACCGCTGGTACTGCCGCTGCAGGGACAACCACAGCTTGATATAACTGTTGCCAGTCTGGGCCGCTACTTGGCGCGGGTGCGGCGGCAGCAGGTGCCGGCGCGGGCGCAACCGGTGCTGGTGCAGGGGGGGCGGCAACTGGGGGCGGTGCTGCTGCTTCACCACGCAAGGCGCCTTCTAAGCGATCTAATAAATTAGAGTCGGCACTCGGTGGCATCCGGCGTTGTGCCAGATAATCGAACATATCACGGACTGTGCCTGTGGCATCCATGATGACGTCCATTAACTGTACCGAGAGTTGCAATTCGTTATTACGGAGTTTGTCGAACAAGTTTTCCGTACGGTGGCACAACGACACCAGAGAAGCGACATTTAAAAAGCCCGCTCCGCCTTTGATGGTGTGGAACCCACGGAAAATGTCATTTAACAAATTCGTATCGCCAGGTCGTTTCTCTAGCTCGACAAGTTTGTTATCGACATCGGCCAGCAATTCGGACGACTCGGTCAGAAAGTCTTGCAATAGTTCTTCCATTCCGGCGAAGTCGCTCATGATGGGGTTCCTCTTTCACTATAATTTTTAGATATCTGGGGCGGGTGTCGGTCAATTTCTCGAGAACCCTAGAAGCCAAGGCTTTCTAATAGATCATCCACTTGCTGTTGATTTGCAACGACATCGGTACGCCCAGTGGCATTGATCACTGGCCCGTTTTCCAGACCTGTACTGCATTGTTCTGGCTCTCGCTCAGGAGAATATTCCATCAAAAACTCAACCAGCTCACCTTCGACTTGCTGCACCATGTTCAAGACACGTTTGATGACTTGGCCAGTCAAGTCTTGGAAATCTTGTGCCATCACGATTTCCATTAGTTGTTGATTTGTTGCTTGGGTTTTTGATGGCAATTCGTTTAAGAAGCGATGCGAATTTGTCGCCAATAATTTGAATTCTTCAACCGACAATTTATTGTCGAACAACTGTTGCCAACCTTGCGACAACGCCTGTGCCTGACGCTCCATCTCATCTTGCAAGGGTTTAGCGCGATCGGTGGCATTTAACACCCGTTCGGCGGCCTGTTCGGTCATGGTCGCGACATATTGCAGACGATCTTTTGCGTCAGGAATGGCGGAAGCGGCCCGTTCCAGCGATTTGTCGTAGCCCAACTCGCGTAATGCGTCATGGAATTTCCGTGTTAGCTGACCGACACGGGAATACATCACGGCCTCACGATCCGAGGTGTTGGATTCATTCACCGGACTGGGCGCAGGGCTTGATACCGGTGCCGCTGCTGGCATGGCATGTGTCTGTTGCACCACCGCATCAAACAACGCCTCAAGTTCAGGGTTGTCCCCTTCCATTTCCATTGAAACCGGTGCCGGTGCTGGCGGAGGGGGCGCAACGGGGGCATGGGCGGCTTGAGCAATGCTATCGAATAAAGCTTCAAGTTCGGGGTTATCGCCCGAAGGGGAAGATGGGGCGGGAGCAGCAACCGGTATAGGAGGCGGTATGACAACTGCTGTTTGTACATGAGCAGATTGCGCTACGCTATCAAACAGCGCCTCTAATTCGGGACTATCGCCTGAGCCAGTATCGAAAGACGGACTGGGCGCCATCGCAACGGGAGTGGGCACAGGCGCAGGGCCTTGTCCTTGATGTGCCACGCTGTCAAACAGCGCCTCTAACTCCGGTGAGTCTCCGCTTTCCAATAGATGATCCGGCATAATGATTTCCTCCCGTTAAGCGTTAGCTCACTGTTTGGCCAAGTTTTGGAAGATTTTTGCCAGTTTTTCTTCCAAGACTGCTGCGGTGAATGGTTTGACGATATAACCATTAGCACCTGCAGTTGCCGCTTCAATGATGTTTTCACGCTTAGCTTCTGCAGTAATCATCAAGAAAGGCAGATGTTTAATTTGTGGATCTGCACGCACGGCACGCAACAGTTCGATCCCTGTCATGTTCGGCATGTTCCAGTCCGAGATCACAAACTCATACGCTTGTGTTTTGAGTTTGTGCAGCGCGGCAGTCCCATCTTCGGCCTCATCCACATTGGTAAAACCCAATTCTTTCAAAAGGTTACGGATGATGCGACGCATCGTCGAGAAGTCATCAACGACGAGAAAACGAAGATTTTTGTTTGCCTCTACCATAATTTGTCATGTCCTAGTTGGTCGAGAGTTGTAAATGAGCCGCGTATTCTATGGCAATTTGAGAAGATTGTTATCTTTGTAGATAAGGAAGCAAAGTCTCTGCCAACAACGCCGGTTCAAATTTTGCCACGTAAGCATCCACGCCAACACTGGCCCCCATCGCACGATTGGCATTGGAGGAGATGGATGAGTGCATCACCACTGGAATCCCAGCAAAGCGTGGGTCGCTCTTAATATTACGCGTTAGCACAAAACCGTCTAGCTCTGGCATTTCAGCATCAACCAAAATTAATTTGAGCGTATCAGCCAAGCGGCTTTGGCCTGCTGGTTGACGGTTGGCAAAAGACTGCAATTTATCCCATGCTTCACGACCATTGGTGGCCTGATGGTATTTCACCCGCATCTTATCGAGCACGCTGGTGATTTCTTTACGTGCTACCACCGAATCATCTACAAAAAAGACAAATTGATCGGGGGCTAAGTCCGCTTGTGGGATATCTGGCATCCGTGACTCGCCCACTACAGAAGACAGAATTTGCTCAACGTCTAAAATCGATACCAGCTTACCGTCTTCCAATTCGGTAATCGCGGTAATCATGGCTTGGTTGCCGCCACTGCTGCTGACGACGTTTTCTGGTGCCCGCATCTTTTCCCAATCGACCCGAATAATACGATCTACCGAATCGACCAATAGCGCCTGTGTACTGCGGTTAAATTCCGTCACAATCATCGAATTATAGGTGCGTGTTTCTGCCTGAGCCGCACCAATAAACTTAGCCAGCGAGATTATCGGAATAATGTTACCGCGTAAGGAAATCACGCCTTGTACGCCAAAAGGCATGTTGGGTGATTTTGTGATTTCAGGTGTTTGTGAAACTTCACGCACTTTGAATACATTGATGCCAAAAATTTCACGTGTGCCAAGCGAAAACAGCAGGATCTCCATTTTATTGGAGCCTGCCATACGTGAGCGAACATCAATATCCGCCAGAAGAGGAGCGTCTTGTACTGTCATAATGACTTGACCTTAAATCATCTTGGCTATGCCGGAGTAAAGAGGGAGAGCCACACGCAATCAGCCCAATTTGAGCATTTCGCGGATTTTTAGCGACAATTTCTGTGGTTCAAATTTGGATACATACGCATCCACCCCAACCGACTGCCCAAGTTTTTGGTTTGAGGTTCCAGAAAGAGATGAGTGCATCAATACGGGAATACCAGCAAAACGGCTGTCGCTTTTGATCATCTTGGTCAAAATATAGCCATCCATTTCTGGCATTTCGACATCAGTTAATACTAATTGCAGGTGGTCTCGTAATGGCACACCAGATAAATCAGATTGGGTTGCCATGCGTGACAGCTCATCCCAGGCGCGACGGCCATTGATGGCCCCAGCATGGCGCACGCCCATCATATCCAGCGTTTTTTCGATCTGTTTACGGGCAACGGCAGAGTCATCGGCATAAAACACCATACAAGGTTGTTGTATGGGCTCGATATTGACGTATTGGAATGAGTCGTCGATGTTGGTGGTTTCGGCTAACACCTTCTCGACATCAATCATCATCACTAACGAGTTATCTGCCAACTCGGTGACTGCGGTGACTAAACCGCCCATCCGGTTAGAAATCATCTCGGGGGGAACACGCATTGCCGACCAGTCGAGGCGCAAGATGGTATCCACGGCTTCGACTAAAAATCCTTGCGTGTGACCGTTGTATTCAGTCACGATCATGATTTCTGGCTGTTTGTCTGTGATAATGCCAGTGTATTTTGCCAAGTCGATCACCGGTACCAGTTGACCACGTAGACTGACCATGCCTTCTACAGAAGCTTGCATTTCTGGTGCAGTAGTGATTTCTGGTGTACGCATGACTTCACGCACTTTAAATACGTTGATGCCGAAGATTTCTTTTCGCCCGGTGCGCTGATCCATACCGAGAGAAAAGAGAAGGATCTCCAGTTTGTTGGTACCCGCAAGTTTGGTTCGGGCGTCGATTCTTTTCAGAAGGTCGGACACAGGCGGCTCCGCTGAATGGGTCTTTGTCAGAGTTGAATTAAATTTTAGGATGACATCGCGAACAATTTACAGGCATGATGCCAAACAAAAACAGTTTAGCAGTCAAACGCGCAAAACCTGTACGGAATGCATCATCACGCTATTATTACCACAAAATCCCAAGAAACGTCATAAAAGCGATTTGTGAATGTCTCATTCCCCCACAAACTCTCCTGCTGAAGTGCATTCTCTCGAAGAGGCCTTTTCTGTTTTTAATCGAGTTTCAGCCGAGTTAATCGAGTCCTATGAACAGTTACAACAACGTGCTGCTGAACTGACGGCAGAACTGGCCCGCGCTAACTTAGAGTTAGAGCGTAAAGCCGCTGAAAATCAAGATTTATTAGCACGGCTTAGTTTATTGCTCGAACTGTTACCCGCTGGGGTCATCGAAATCGATGCTCAGGGCCAAATTCTGCGGCTGAATCCAGCGGCACGCGAGTTATTTGGTGAGGCACTCACACAGACGACTTGGGCAGCGTATCAGCCTTATTTTACACCGACACCGGTTGAGGATCGCTTTGTTTTTTGTCGTGGTGAAGCTGATATTCGTCAACTTGATATCAGACAGCGCCCACTGCCAGAGGACGCAGGACAAATTGTGTTGATTCAAGATGTCACTCGTCATCACAATTTGCAAGAACGAATTGAACAACAACAACGATTGGTTGCCATGGGGCAAATGGCTGCATCGTTGGCCCACCAACTGCGTACGCCGTTGAGTACCGCCATGTTGTATGCAGGACATTTACGGCGCGAAGGGCTCACGAGGGAAGAACAACAACGCTTTGCGGATAAAGTTTCTGAACGATTGCGGGTGTTAGAAGGCTTGGTGCAAGACATGTTGCGCTTTGTTCGTGGTGGCCCCTCCCAAGTTGAAGCAGTCAGCGCCAATCGTTTTCTGACTGAAACCGTACGCAGCCTACAGCCACAGTTACAAAGTCGAGGCTTGGAATTAGACTTGCAACTTTTGCCTCAAGACGTGGTGATTCAAATTGACAGTCGTGCCCTCGGTGGTGCTGTGCTGAATGTGTTGGAAAACGCCATGCATTTTGCCTCCCCAGCCAGTCAAATCCGCGTGCAAGCCGAACGTGAGAGCAACCAACTCACCATCACCATCAGCAACCAAGGGCCTATCATCCCCGACGCGCTAGCAGAGCGAATTTTTGAGCCATTCTTCACCACACGTTCCGAAGGGACAGGATTAGGGCTGGCCATTGTCCGGCGCGTGTTAACAGAAGCTGGTGGAGAAATTTGTTTGCTCCCTACCCGTGATGATTGTTGTCGTTTTCGTCTGAGTTTACCCTGCCATGATTAACCCTGCCCTACCGCGTGTTTGTATCCCACCGGGGGGGTATCACATCAGCCAACAACCAGCATGTTTAGTTACCCTGCTGGGTTCTTGTGTGGCGGCTTGTATGCGCGACCCGCTGACCAAAATTGCCGGAATGAATCATTTTTTATTGCCCAAAGGGGGGCGGGCATTGCCGGCGGCAATACGAACACGTTATGGTGAATGGGCGCTGCCGATGTTAATGGATGAAATGATTCAACGAGGGGCACACCCCAATCGCATTGAAGTGGCGCTGTTTGGGGGAGGCAATATGATGCCGGGGGTGTTGCGTTGTGAAGTGGGTGACAAAAATGCGGAATTTGCACAAAAATTTGTCCGTGAATCTGGCTTAAAACTGATTCATGCCGACCTCGGCGGCTTGCATCCACGACGGATTAGCTTTGATACCCAAACAGGGCTATTTCATGTCCACCGAGTAGAGCCTCATACCCAACTGCCTTTAATCAATATCGCTTCTGGTAAACCTTCTCGCCCATGATTGCTGTTGCTCTACCCTATCGTGGACGCTTTGCGCCCAGCCCCACTGGTCATTTACACGCGGGTTCATTGTCTACCGCCATTGGCAGTTATCTTGAAGCGCGTTGTCGCGGCGGTGAATGGTTACTGCGGATTGAGGATATCGACCCACCACGAGAAGTGGCAGGCGCTGCTGCTGGCATCTTGCACACTTTGGAACAACTCGGGTTTGAATGGGATGGTCCCGTGCTGTACCAACACACCCGTCTTGAGGCCTATCAAGCCGCACTCAATCAACTGCAGCAACAAGGTTTGGCCTATGGCTGTGGCTGTAGCCGCAGTGAAATTGCTGCCTATGGCCGCCGTGGTTTGGAAGGATGGATCTATCCCAATTTATGTCGAGATGGCTTACCACAAGGCAAAACAGCGCGTGCTTGGCGGATGCGTGTGCCAGCAGGTGACTATCGTTTTTATGACCGCTTGCGTGGTTGGCAACAACAAAATGTTGCAGCAGACATTGGGGATTTTGTGCTGCGGCGTGCTGATGGTTTGTTTGCCTATCAATTAGCGGTGGTGGTGGATGATGCTGCACAGGGCATAACAGATGTGGTTCGTGGGGCAGATTTATTAGATTCGACGGCACGACAAATTGTCTTGCAACAGGCGCTGCAAGTGCCTACCCCAAGCTATTGCCACCTGCCGTTATTGGTCAATCAGGCCGGGGAAAAACTCAGTAAACAGACGCTCGCTCCACCACTGGATTTGACACAACCCGCGCAGACACTGCGTCAAGGTTTACAACGTTTAGGGCTATTAGCACCGCCAGAATGCCAACAGATCAGCGAGTTATGGCAATGGGCGCGGGCACATTGGCAACTGTCCAATGTGAATGCCGCTTGCCAAGTCATTGATCGCACACCATAATGCCGGCTTTTGCAGGAGAGTGTGGTTTCTACCACCGCCGAAGGCGCAAGCGCACCCGCACAATCGCTCAGGCAAATGGACTGCAAAAAACGGGCTTTATGCCCAAACACTCTGGAGAGCGTCGCAGCGTTTGCGACCACCGAAGGGGCTAACGTAGCCACGTGAGCAAATGCTACGGAAAATCTCAGGTGCCCAAGACAGAGGGGTGCATCATTTCACAGGTTTCTCTGCACCTGAAGGATGCACTGATGACGCAAGCTCTCCAAACCACCGCCTTACACGCCCTCCATACCGAACTCAACGCCAAGCTGGTTGATTTTGCCGGCTGGTCGATGCCTATTCACTACGGTTCACAATTGAAAGAGCACGAAATCGTGCGCCAAAGCGCAGGCTTCTTTGATGTGTCACACATGACCATCGTTGATATCACCGGCGCCGACGCCACCGATTGGTTACGCTATTTGTTAGCCAATGATGTGGCGCGTCTTGGTTTTGTGGGCAAGGCGTTGTATTCCGCTATGCTTAATCCACAAGGCGGGGTGATTGATGATTTGATCGTCTATCTGACCGACACCGGCTATCGCATGGTTGTCAATGCTGGCACCCGCGATAAAGACTTGGCTTGGATGCGCGAACAAAGTGCTGGCCGTGCGGTTACCCTGACCCACCGTCAAGATTTATCCATCATTGCTGTTCAAGGGCCTGAGGCCATCGAGCGCGTGTGCCAAGTGAAACCGGAATGGGCAGAAGCCATCCGCAATCTGAAAGTATTCCAAGGGTTGCCATTTGGCGACTGGTTTATTGCCCGCACCGGCTACACCGGTGAAGATGGCTTGGAATTGATGGTGCCGAACCATGAAGCAGACGCCTTTGCCCGTGGTTTGTTGAGCGTGGGTGTGGCACCGATTGGTTTAGGTGCGCGTGATACCTTGCGCCTTGAAGCCGGTATGAACTTGTATGGCCATGATATGGACGACAGCATTAGCCCCCTGCAAGCTGGCATGGGTTGGACCATTGCGTGGGAACCTGCCGAGCGTGATTTCATTGGCCGTGCTGCCATCAGTGCTGAAAAAGCCGCTGGTGTGGCGATGAAACAAGTGGGTTTAGTGCTTGAAGGCCGTGGGGTGTTGCGTGAAGGCATGCCTGTCAATGTGGACGGTATTGGCACCGGTATCATCACCAGCGGTACGTTCTCTCCGACTTTAAAATTCTCGATTGCTATCGCACGCGTTCCCGCTGCGATTGGCGAACAAGCCACCGTTGACCTGCGTGGCACTGCCACACCGGTGCGCGTGGTAAAAATGCCATTCGTTCGCAACGGCAAACGACAATTTGTTTGATCCTTCTTTGATCATTCACTATCCCTAGGTGGGGCGTTGGGCATCCGCTTGCGCCTCACCCCTCTGTATTGTTTACGACTGACTTAAAATTTTGGAGAACTGACAATGAGCCAAATCCCTGCAGAATTGAAATATGTGGCCAGCCATGAGTGGATTCGTGACGAAGGCAATGGTGTGGTGACCGTTGGTATTACCGATCATGCACAAGCGTTGTTGGGTGACGTGGTGTATGTGGAATTGCCAGAAGTCGGCAGCCACTTAGCCGAAGGCGATGGTGCTGGTGTGGTGGAGTCGGTGAAAGCCGCTTCCGATGTGTATAGCCCGTTGGCAGGTGAAGTGTTAGAAATTAACCAAGCCTTGGTCGATGCGCCAGAAACCGCGAACAGCGATCCGTATGGTGCCGCTTGGTTCTTCAAATTGAAATTGAACAATCCTGCTGATCTGGACACGTTGTTAGATGCCCAAGCTTATGCAGCAGAAGTGGGCGCCTAAGCCCTGTTTGATGCGTCTGTTGTCTTTGACAACAGGCGCTTTATTTTTTTGCCTTGCCTCTGTTGTTTGAGACCGGACTATGACCTCCCTACGCTCCCTCGAATCTTCCGACGCTTTTCTTGGCCGCCATATTGGCCCCAACGAAAACGACATCAGCAGCATGTTGGCGACTGTCGGTGCTGCCTCGCTAGAAGACCTCACAGCCCAAACGGTTCCTGCTGCAATCCGCTTTGGCGAAGCCTTACCGCTGCCTGAGGCTCGTGATGAAGCCGATGCCCTTGCTTTGTTAAAAAGCATTGCCAGCAAAAATACCGTTGCTAAAAGTTTGATCGGTCAAGGCTACTACGACACCTTGATGCCGCCAGTGTTACAGCGCAATGTGTTGGAAAACCCCGGTTGGTACACCGCCTATACCCCGTATCAAGCTGAAATTGCCCAAGGCCGTTTAGAGGCATTGTTAAATTATCAGCAAATGGTGATGGACTTCACTGGCTTTGATTTAGCCAATGCTTCGTTATTGGATGAGGCCACTGCGGCGGCTGAAGCAATGGCGATGGCCAAGCGCGTCAGCAAATCCAAAAGCCAAGCGTTTTTTGTTGATGCTCGTGTGTTTCCACACACGCTTGATGTGTTGCAAACCCGTGCCGCTGGTTATGGTTTTGAGCTGATTGTTGGCGATATTAGCCAAGCCACCGCCCAGCCAGTGTTTGGTGCCTTGCTGCAATATCCTGCTGCTGATGGTGCTATCAGCAATCTGTCACAAGACATTGCTGCGATTAAAGCACAAGGCGGTGTGGTGGCGGTGGCAGCGGATTTATTGGCCCTTGCTTTGCTCACGCCACCGGCTGAATTGGGTGCTGACATTGCGCTTGGTTCAACACAACGCTTTGGGATTCCTATGGGCTTTGGCGGCCCTCACGCCGCCTACTTCGCGACCCGTGATGAATACAAACGCGCTATGCCGGGTCGTATCATTGGGGTGTCGGTTGACGCAAAAGGCAAACGTGCGTTGCGGATGGCGTTGCAAACACGCGAGCAACATATCCGCCGTGAAAAAGCCAACTCCAATATTTGTACCGCACAGGTGTTGTTAGCCAATTTGGCTGGGTTCTATGCTGTGTGGCATGGTCCAGAAGGTATCAAACGCATTGCCCAACGCGTCCACCGCTTGGCTGCCCTGTTCGCTGCTGCGTTGCAACAGCAAGGGGTGAAAGTCTTGCACGCGCATTTCTTTGACACGGTGAGCCTGCATACCGGTGATAACACCGACAGCATCTTGGCTGCAGCGACTGCCAAGGGTTATTTATTGCATCGCTTAAATGCTGATACCGTGAGTGTATCGTTTGGTGAAACTTCGACTGCCAACGATGTTGCCACTTTGGTCAATATCCTGACGGGTGCTGAAGTCGATATTTATGCTTTAGACAGCAGCACGGCTGATGCTTTGCCTGCCGATTTAGTGCGTCAATCGGCTTATTTAACCCACCCCGTTTTCCACAGCCATCACACCGAAACAGCGATGATGCGCTATCTGAAACGCTTGCAAAATCGTGATTTAGCACTTGATCACAGCATGATCGCGTTGGGTAGTTGCACCATGAAGCTCAATGCTGC
The DNA here is from genome assembly GCF_054781915.1 of Aquaspirillum soli. Taxonomy (NCBI): domain Bacteria; kingdom Pseudomonadati; phylum Pseudomonadota; class Betaproteobacteria; order Neisseriales; family Aquaspirillaceae; genus Aquaspirillum; species Aquaspirillum soli. The sequence continues at coordinate 54,621 of NZ_BAAGTM010000011.1, forward strand.
AGCTGAAATGATGCCTGTAAGTTGGCCAGAATTTGCCAATCTACACCCCTTCGCACCACGCGAACATGCCACGGGTTATCTCGAAATGATCGATGGCCTGTGCCAACAGCTGCAAGCGGTGACTGGCTTTGCTGCGGTGTCGATGCAGCCGAACTCTGGTGCGCAAGGTGAATACGCCGGTCTGTTGGCGATCCGCCGCTATCTCGATAGCCAAGGTCAACAACAGCGCACCATCTGCTTAATTCCACAATCCGCGCACGGTACCAACCCTGCCACTGCCCAGATGATGGGCATGAAAGTGGTTGTGGTGGCGTGTGATGAGAATGGTAATGTCGATGTGGCTGATTTACGTGCCAAAGCAGAGCAATACTCGGCGGAATTAGCATGTTTGATGATTACCTACCCGTCCACACACGGGGTATTTGAAGCCGCAATTCGTGATATTTGCGACATCATTCATCAGCATGGTGGTCAGGTTTACATGGACGGCGCCAACTTAAATGCGTTGGTGGGGCTGGTGAGACCGGCTGATATTGGTGCCGATGTGAGCCACATTAACCTGCATAAAACCTTCTGCATTCCACATGGTGGCGGTGGCCCCGGCATGGGCCCGATTGGGGTGCGTGCGCATTTAGCCCCGTTCTTGCCAGACCATGCTGTTGCTGGCAGTGGTGGTGATAATGCCGGTCAGGGCGCGGTGTCTGCTGCACCATTTGGTTCAGCCTCGATTCTGCCGATTTCGTGGATGTATATCACCATGATGGGCGCGGCAGGGCTGAAACGTGCAACACAAGTGGCGTTGCTCAACGCCAACTATATTGCTACGCGTCTGCAAGACGCTTTCCCAGTGTTGTACCGTGGTCAAAATGGCCGTGTTGCGCATGAATGTATTATTGATCTGCGCCCACTGAAAGCTGCGACCGGTGTGACCGAAGTGGATGTGGCAAAACGCTTGATGGATTATGGTTTCCACGCCCCAACCATGAGCTTCCCTGTGGCAGGGACGTTGATGATCGAGCCAACAGAAAGTGAATCGAAGGCGGAGCTGGATCGGTTTATTGAGGCGATGTTGTCGATTCGGGCGGAAATTGCTCGTGTTGAGGCTGGGGAATGGACAGCGGAACAAAGTCCATTGCGTCATGCGCCGCATAGCTTGTCTGATATCACTGGTGAGTGGAACCGTGTTTATCCACGAGAGCAGGGTTTATTCCCGCTGGCGTGGGTGGCCGAGAATAAGTTCTGGCCATTCGTTAATCGGATTGATGATGTGGCAGGCGACCGTCAACTGATTTGTAGCTGCCCACCTTTGAGCGACTACAGCTAATCGGTAAAAACAGACACCGAAACACGCTAAAACCGCCTTGCCCGACACTGGGTTAGGCGGTTTTTTTATGTACGGATAATGAGGGTTAGGGCGTGTTGTAGGGTACGTCACCTGTTAGGGCGACGTACCACTCATTAAGCGTCACCAAGCAAACCCTCATCACCAGCCCAATCCACCGGATAAACCCCAGCAGCCACCAACCTATGAAAAGTCGAATACGGCCAGTCGGCAACACGCGCCACTAGGCCATGTTTCAGCGGGTTGATATGCACATAGTCCATATGTGCGGCGAAATCAGCTTCATCACGGATCAGATGTTCCCAATAACGGCGTTGCCACAGCCCGCGCTCTTGTCGCTTGGCGCGCGATGCCGATATATGCTCCCCTTTGGGCACCCTTTTGGAAAACACCATCTTAATCAACCGCCAGCGCAGCGCAAAGTCATGGTCACTCTCTGGAAGCTCTAACACGCAATGCAAATGATCCGGCAACACTACCCAGCCATGAATGGTAAACGGATGTGTTCGTTTTACCTCGCGTACTGCTTGGCGCAAGACATCAATGTGGCGTACCAGTAGATCATTGTTATGTCGCTCAAGCAGCGTGACCGTGAAGAAATAAGTACCACCTGGATACCACAAGCGACGGTAATTAGGCATGGTTATAGTAATCGAAAATTGAATGGCTAATTTTATGGTCTTTTATATGACTTACAAGTTTTATTGTTAAAGTGTACCGGAAGGTGTCGTAGGGTACGTCACTCGTTAGGGCGACGTACCAAAGTTGGTTTGAGATGGCTTATTGGAATGGTGTCATGGTGCGTCGCCCCTGCGGGGTGACGGCACCGTACGGGTCATGAGGATTGGGTGATGTTGTAGGGTACGTCACCCGTTAGGGCGACGTACCAAGGCTAGTGTGAGATGGTTTGTTGTAATGGTGTCATGGTGCGTCGCCCCTGTGGGGTGACGGCACCGTACGGGTCATGAGGATTGGGTGATGTTGTAGGGTACGTCACTCGTTAGGGCGACGTACCAAAGCTAGTGTGAGATGGCTTGTTGGAATGATGTCATGGTGCGTCGCCCCTGTGGGGTGACAGCACCGTACGGGTCATGAGGATTGAGCCATATTGTAGGGTACGTCACCCGTTAGGGCGACGTACCAAAGTTGGTTTGAGATAGCTTATTGGAATGATGTCATGGTGCGTCGCCCCTTCGGTGTGACGGCACCGTACGGGTCATGAGGATTGGGTGATGTTGTAGGGTACGTCACTCGTTAGGGCGACGTGCCAAAGCCAGTGTGAGATGGTTTGTTGGAATGGTGTCATGGTGCGTCGCCCCTGCGGGGTGACAGCACCATACGGATAATGAGGGTTAAGTGATGTACCAAACTGCTAAGTGCTCGTTTTGATCTCGTGTTTTCTCGCGAAATTGCCGAATTTGCAATAAAAAAGGGGTGCCAAGTTGGGCGATTTCCGCCATGATTAGGACAACACACTTTGTCCCAAATAATAAAAGGTGGAATTTGCAATGAAACATGCCCTGCTCCCATTGAGCCTTGCTGGTGTTGTCGCTCTAACCGGCTGTGTTACCCCTCCTGCTTCCCATCACTACGGCCCTGCCTACGTCCAGCCCGTTTACCAAGATGCCACCTTTGCCCGCACGGAAATGTGCAAACTGACCAGCGAAGGCGAAATTGCTGCTTTGTTTGATCGCTGGAACCAATCCTTGCTCAGTGGCAACCCCAAACAAGTGGTGGCTAACTATGCCCCACGCTCAATCCTACTCCCCACGGTATCAAACAAACCTCGTCTCTCTGCAGCAGAAAAACAAGATTACTTTGAACATTTTCTTGCCAATGGCCCAGTCGGCAAAATTGACCTGCGCCATATCGAAATTGGCTGCAACACCGCCGTCGATGCCGGTTTATACACCTTCTATTTCCGCAAAACCGGTGCCTCGGTCAGTGGCCGTTATAGCTATACCTACCGCTGGGATGGCCAAAACTGGTTGATTACCAGCCACCATTCCTCTGCCATGCCAGAAAAAGCCGGTGCAGCACATTAAACACTAAACAAAAAGCCCCCAATTGCTTGAGGGCTTTGTCAGTGGTTTAACTGTCGGTGATACTATCAGCGGTGGATCCGAAAACGCTCAACTGCTTTTTCTAAGGCCAAAGCAAGGTCATGCAGGGTGTCGGCATGTTGTAAGGTGCTCTGTGTGGCGCTGTGGCTTTGTTCACTCATCACAGCAATATGTTGAATGTTTTGTGCAATATCTCCACTGGCTGAGCGTTGTTCGCCCAACGCTTGGCTGATATAGGTGACCGCTTGTTGTACCTGACGGGCTTGCTGTTGTAATTCCGACACCGCCTGTTGTGCGGAGGAAACTTGATTGGTGCTGTTTTCTACCAATTGTCGGCCTGTTTCCATATTTTTCACCGCTTGTTCTGCACTGCTTTGCACTCGCTCAATCATGGCGGTGATTTCATGTGTTGATTGTGCAGTACGTTCGGCCAGCTTGCGTACTTCATCCGCGACCACGGCAAACCCTCGCCCCTGCTCTCCGGCGCGGGCTGCTTCAATGGCGGCGTTGAGGGCCAATAGATTGGTTTGCTCGGCGATTTCTTGAATCACTTTCACAATGCTGGAAATATTGGCCGCATTGCTGCCCAATTCGCTCATCACGGCGGCAGACGCTTCCATGCAATCATTGACTTGTCGAATCATATTACTGCTATCAGTAATGGTATCGACACTGCGGCGAACTTGGACGCCAGTTTCGCTGGTAATGCGGTCGGCTTGCTCAGCGTGTTCTGCCACCTGACCAATACTGTGGCTCATTTCTTCGACAGTGGCGCTCATCCGCGTTGCCGCTTGGCTTTGTTCTAGCGCCAGCTGTGCCAGTTGTTGTTCATTTTGTTGCAGTTCACCAATCGACGCAGCCACTTGCACGCTATAGCTGCGAATATCGCTGACTGTCCCTGCCAGTTGTTGTTGCATTTCTTTCATGGCAGATAACAGGCTATTGGGTGCGGCGGCATCGGTCTCAATCGTTTGGTCCAAGCGTCCCGAGGCAATTGTCTGCGTGACTTGCACCGCATAATTGAGTTCTCCACCAAGGTTAAGCATTAAACGGCGGGCAAACCAGATAGATGACAGTGTGAGAATCAACACAATCAGCCCACCGGTACCGAGGGCGATCCACTGCGCTTTTTGTTCCCATGCCAAAGCCCCTGCGCGGGCTTGGTCGGAAATGTGTTTTTGCTGTTCTAACAACGCTAATAAGGGTTTGCGGAGCTTTTGCCAAATGGGGATTTCTTTTTTGAATTCGGCTTGACCACCGGCTAAATCGTTTGCCTGAATCAACCGCATCACACCATCTGCCATCGGTAACCAAGCTTGTTGTGCTTGAATAATGGTGCTGAGTTCAGGGTGATTCTGGGCACGTTGTTGCAGTGCGCTAGAGGCTTTTTCAAACTCTGTCCGAGCTCGTTGATACGAGCTAGGGGCATTGGGGTTATTGGGATTGAGCAACATGGCGTGCATGGCAAGACGAATACCCAGCGCCTCGGCATAAACAGCATTCAGCTCTCGCTCCAAGGTCACGTCTTGTTCTAAATGTTGGTCGAGAAGTTGATAGCTATAGCGCATCACGCCAAACACAATGACTAAAGCGGCCAAGGTCAAAATTGACGTTTGTACCACTAAAGCAATCATCCGTGCTTTTACATTCATACCGAATATCCCATGTCTTTTCTACAATTTCGCTAAAACCACCGGCACGGCGGCTATCCTAACAGAATTAAAACTTAACAAAACAATAAACCTTCGCTTATTTGTCATCAAACAAACTCTCCCGCCGTGCTGGCTTTGCCGACCCGATTCGATAGGGCTCGTTTTCCCGCAACGGCAGTGTCAAAATACCTGCCATTCCTCCATTTCAAGATAAAGGTTGCCGTATGTGTGGTGTTGTTGGCGCGATTGCCGCGCGAAATATCGTGCCGCTATTGATCGATGGTTTACGTCGTTTGGAATACCGTGGGTATGATTCTGCGGGGATTGCCGTATTGACCGAACAGGGGATAGAGCGGGTGCGCCGTGTTGGCCGTGTGGCTGAAATGCAGGCGGCGGCTGAGGCGGTCGAGTTGGCGGCTGGCCTTGGGATTGGTCATACCCGTTGGGCGACACATGGTGGGGTTACCGAACCGAATGCACACCCACATATTTCATCCGAGCAAATTGCGGTGGTGCACAACGGCATTATTGAAAACCACGAAGCACAGCGCGAACGGTTGTTGGCACTCGGTTATGAATTTACGTCTCAAACCGATACCGAGGTGATTGCTCACCTGATTCATCACTACTATCAATCTACTGCCGACTTATTCGAAGCCACCCGTTTGGCGGTCCGTGAGTTGAGTGGCGCCTATGCCATCTGTGTGATGGCGCTGGATAGACCTGAGGAATTGGCGTGTGCCCGTATGGGGTGCCCGTTGTTGATTGGTTTAGGCGAAGGCGAGAATTTTATTGCCTCTGATGTTTCCGCCGTGTTGTCAGCGACGCGCCGTGTGATGTTCTTAGAAGAGGGCGATGTGGCACGCGTGAGCCGTCAGACGGTACAAGTGATTGACGGTCAAGATCAGCCGTGTGAGCGACCGGTGTTGTTGTCGGATGTCTCTCTGGCTTCGTTAGAGCTTGGCCCTTACAGCCACTTTATGCAAAAAGAAATTCACGAACAGCCCAAAGCCCTGAGCGATACGCTGGAGCAAATCCTTGAACAAGGCTTTACCCCCGATTTGTTCGGTGAACACGCCGCCAGTCGCTTTAATGAAGTGACAGGTTTGCTGATTTTGGCATGTGGTACCAGCTACTACGCTGGTTTAACTGCCAAATATTGGATTGAGGGCATTGCGGGGCTGCCATGTCATGTCGAAATTGCCAGCGAGTACCGCTATCGCGATGCTTGGGCTGATCCTAATTATCTGGTGGTCACGTTATCGCAATCTGGCGAAACGCTGGATACAGCCGAGGCATTAAAACGCGCCAAAGAACTAGGGCATAAAACCACGTTGTCGATTTGTAATGTAATGGGCAGCGCGATTCCTCGTGCTTCTGATCTGGTGTTTTATACCCGTGCGGGTGCAGAAATTGGTGTGGCTTCGACCAAGGCTTTTACGACCCAATTGCTGGCGCTGTTTAGTTTGGCTGTTACTTTGGCAAAACAACGGCAACGCTTAGATGAGGCCACGGAAACCCGTTATTTAGATGCCCTGCGCCATTTGCCCGGCAGTGTGCAACATGCGCTCAACCTCGAACCGCAGATTACCTTGTGGGCTGAACAATTTGCCAAGCGCCATCACGCTTTATTTTTGGGACGTGGTGTGCATTATCCGATTGCGCTGGAGGGGGCGTTAAAGCTGAAGGAAATCACCTACATTCATGCCGAAGCCTACCCTGCGGGTGAGTTGAAGCATGGCCCATTGGCGCTGGTGGATGAGGATATGCCGGTGGTGGTGATTGCCCCGAATGACAGTTTGCTGGAAAAAGTGAAGTCGAACATGCAAGAAGTGCGCGCCCGAGGTGGTGAGCTATTTGTCTTTGCCGATTTAGACAGCCATTTCCATGATTCTGAAGGGGTGCATGTGATTCGCACACCGCGTCATGTGGGGGTGTTGTCGCCGGTGGTGCATGCGATTCCGGTGCAATTGCTGGCGTATCACGCTGCGCTGGCGCGTGGTACTGATGTCGATAAACCACGTAACCTCGCTAAGTCGGTGACGGTGGAGTAACAGTCGTTAGACACCTTCGGATGGACACAGCAATGTGTCCATCTGACTTCATGGCTGGAGAGAAACATTAGAAGGATAAGATGATGAATATCAACGCCAGTATCGTTGACCAGCGGGTAACCGGTATTGTTGAGGATCATCCCGAGTGGTTGCCAGAAGGTCATGACCTTAACAAGAAAAAATCAGCAGCGTTTGTTTTACTGTGCATCTCAACGTGTCTTGAAATGCCTTTAGATGAGGCAGCTGAATTGATGACCGAAGGGGGTAATGATGCAGGTGTGGATGGGCTTCATATTGGTGAAGTCGAAGATGGCGAGTTTTTGGTGACGATATTTCAGGGAAAGTACAAAGTAAAAGACCTGAGCGGCGAGGCAAATTTTCCAGAAACGGGCGTCCAAAAGGCAGTGGGTACTGTATCGGTATTGTTTGACCCATACCGAAAAGTGGCTCTAAATGAAAAAATAGCGCCGAAAATTGAGGAAATTCGCTCTCTTATCCGTGATGCGTGCATCCCTAATGTGCGTGTTATTTTGTGCAATAACGGTGTGCAATGGGCAGCACAGGCTAATCATTGGATAGATGAGGCAAAAAAAGATTACGGTGATAAAGTGGATTTCATTCACTTTAATCACGACTCAATCGTCAATATTCTACAAAGAAGTAAAAAGGTTGATACGACATTGACCTTGAGTGGTCAAGCCATTGTCGAAGACATGAATTATATGCGTGTCCTCGTTGGCCGTGTGGCGGTGCAAGAGATTCATCGGCTGTTTAACGAACATGGCGACAGGCTGTTAGAACGAAATATCCGCCGCTACCTGGGTTTGCACACCAATCGTGTTAACACCGCGATTCATAACACCTTATGTGATCCACTTCGCTCGGATAAATTTTATTTTTATAACAATGGTATTACTGTGGTTTGTGATAAGTTCGATTACAACGCCTTTCAAAAATCAGATTACAAAGTACAGCTTAAAAATATGCAGGTGATCAACGGTGGTCAGACCTGCAAAACGATTCAGGAAACACTTAATCACGGCGGAATGTCTGGTCTTGTCGGTGAATCAGCGTATGTCATGGTGCGTATCTATCAACTGGCAGAAACAGATAAAGATTTCATCCAAGATATTACCTATGCCACCAATAGTCAGAATCCGGTGGATCTGCGTGATTTGCGTTCTAATGATGAGATTCAAAAACAACTTGAAATCGGAATAACCGATTTGGGCTATACCTACAAACGTCAGCGTGAAGAAGGGGGCGGCGGCTCGAATGTTGTGACCAGTTCGATTGTGGCCGAATCGGTATTAGCAATTTGGCGGGAACGGCCGCACCAAGCAAAATTTCGCCGTAAAGAACACTTTGGGAAGCTATATGACGACATTTTTAAGGCATTAAATGCGGCTCAAGCACTGCTGGCCGTGCTGATATTTCGGGCGGTTGAGAACGAAAGAAAACGGCCAACTTCTTTGACCCCACCCGATTATATGCCTTATGCCTCACACTATATTTCTATGCTGATTGGCCGCAGATTGCTGGCGGATATGTCTATCTCGCTCACAGAGGTGTCTCATCGCAATTTCCATCAAATTCTTAAAAAATTTGAAGACCAACACACGCAATATCATGCAAATGCGGTAAAAGATGTGGCAGAGGCACTGACGGCTTGTTATGGAAAGAGAGACGTATCACTACAACAACTTTCTGCAACTTTCCGGCGTGGTGATCTACTGGAATATCTACCGGCACCTATTGCTGTTTAATCGCGCATTATTCCAATTTAATTGAATGTGGAAATTGTGGGTTGGGTCTTGTCAATTTATCTCTTTCCCCGATATCTGTTAATGATTGCCTGACTGATGGCAAACGCACTTCCGTTTTTCCTTGATGCTGTCAGACGTCAATGCAGTGTTTGACGCATGGTGCAAGGAAGGTTAGGATTCCCTGATATGTCAACGTGCAATAAATAAGGAGAACCACTATGTCCGATAATAGCCTCAGCCCAGAAAAACAGAACCTGTTGGCAGAAGTCAAAGATGTGATTCAACAAACTGAAACCATTTTGCAAGCCACCGCTGGCGAAGGCAACGAACAAGCGAAGGCCTTGAAACAGAAATTGGCGGCTAACTTGTCTGTTGCCAAAGACCGTTTGATTGCTGCTGAAGAAGTGGCCTTGGCGCGTGCCAAAGCGACCGCCCGTGCGACCGATCAATATGTACACGAACATCCTTGGAAAGCGTTGGGGATTGGCGCTGCGGTCGGTTTCTTGTTGGGTATGTTGGTTTCCCGCCGTTAAGCTGGCATGACAGATCCTTCTTCTTCCGCGTCACCCCGTCGAGGGGTGCGCGGTTTTCTTGATACCCTCGCTCAGCTACTCTTCACCCGCGCTGAATTATTCAGCTTAGAAGCGCAAGAACACAAAGAGCAATTGGTTCATGCCATGTTATTAGGCGGTGTGGCATTGGTGTGTTTCTTACTTGCGGGTGTAGCGGTATTACTGACGCTATTTGCTGTGTTACCACCCGAATGGCGCGGTTGGCTATTGGCTGCTGTTGCTGTCTGTCTGCTGTTATCCTCGCTGTGGGTATTGCAGCGTCTTTCTGCCCATTTACGCCACTCCCCCCCGCCATTCCATGACTCGCTGCGTGAACTGCGCCGTGATTGGGATGTCCTCTCTGGGAAACAAAAATGAGACGGCATATCCAACAACGTCAGCTACAAAAAGAGTTGCTTCTAATTAAAGGTGAAGCTCTGCGTACACGTGCTCAGTGGGAACTACAACAGATTTCACGGCCAAACGAGGTGTTGAAATTTGGCTGGCGCTGGTTGAGTCAAGGGGGCCAACTGACGAAGTGGTTGCCTGCAGTATTGACCCTCCTGCCATCGGGACGGGTGGGGCGCGCATTGGGTTGGGCGGTGAAACTGGGCGTGGCATGGCGTATTTGGCGTGGCTGGCAACGATAGCGGATGTCAGATTTTTCTCTTATTCCGCCTAAAGCGCGGCAATGGTTGGCTCAACTTGGAATTACCTCACCTGACCAATTACAACAATTGACTGCCCACGCTGTATTTCAGGCCTTGCAACGGCGACGTTTTCCGGTCAACCGGCGTTTGCTGTGGGGACTGATGGCGATTGAACGGGGCTGTCATTGGTCACAACTGACTGACGAGGAAAAACAGCAGGCTTGGCAAGCGGTACAACAGGGCTTTCCCCCGTTAATGCCTGATGAGCTGCCAGTGGCTGAACAAGCGATGCAGTTGGCGTTGGCACAGGCACAATTGGCACAAGCTGTCGGTGAGGTGCCAGTGGGGGCAGTGGTGATGCAAGGTGATACCTTGATCGCAGTGGGGCACAATCTACCACGTCAACATCATGATCCCACTGCCCATGCTGAAATTGTTGCGTTGCGCCGTGCAGCAGAAAAACTTGCCAATTATCGCCTACAAGATTGCACGCTCTATGTGACCTTGGAACCCTGTGTGATGTGTGCTGGCGCGATTTTGCATGCGCGCTTACAGCGTGTGGTGTTTGGGGCGTATGATGAGCGCGCTGGCGCGGCAGGCAGTGTGTGTGATGTTTTTGCTATGTCAGTATTGAATCACCAAACCGCTGTCAGCGGTGGTCTCCTTGCCACACCTTGCCGCGAGTTACTTCAACAATTCTTTGCCCAACGGCGGTCGTGATGTCGCTTGCGATTACCATCCATCTTCAGCAACAACAATTATTTGTATCCGATCAATGCACCGATACACTGATTGCCTGCTACCCGATTTCAACAGCAAAAAAGGGCGCAGGGGAACAACGCGGCAGTTATCAAACACCCCGTGGACAGCATTATATCCGTGCCAAAATTGGCGCCCATCTGCCTCGGGCAGCGGTGTTAGTGGGACGGCGTTGGACAGGTGAAGTGTGCGATGACACACTCTTTGCGGCACAACCGGAGCGCGATTGGATTTTGTCACGCATTCTGTGGTTATGTGGTCGTGAAGTCGGGAAAAATCGTCTTGGTGAAGTCGATACCATGGCGCGCTACATCTATATTCATGGCACACCGGATGCGGTGAGCTTATCGACGCCGCAATCTCACGGCTGTATCCGGATGCACAACGATGATGTGATTGCCCTATTTGAACAAGTGCCCTGTTTTACGCCGGTGCAGATTGTTGAGGGTGATGTGTTATGCGGTTAACGGCTGCCTCGCTGTTGGTGGCTGTGCTGGTCTGTCCCCTCGGCCAAGCCAGCAGTAATACGGTGCACAATTATCTGTTGCAACAACAACAGCTTGCGCTGTCTCCGCTGTTTCCTAATCCAAAACAGCCGGGTGTGCCGTGGATGAAGGTAGGTGTGAAAAGCCAAACCGTGGTGTTGTATGACGAGTACGGGCGTCAGCAACGGCGTTATTTGGCCTCTACAGCCAAACGCGGTTTGGGTGAGCGAGAGGGGTCTTATCAAACGCCTCGTGGTTGGCATCGAGTGTGCGATAAAGTCGGCGATGGCGCACCACTGGACACCATTTTATTTCGCCAAGCCATCACCCCTTGGCGGTATACGCCGCAACTGCACGCAGAATATCCAGAAAAAGATTGGATCTTGACCCGTATTCTGTGGTTATGTGGACAAGAACCGGGGTTAAACCAAGGCCAACTTGCCGACGGAACAGTCGTCGATAGTTACCGTCGCTTTATCTATATCCATGGCGCAGGTAGCCATGTCAAATGGGGTACACCAACATCTTTAGGGTGTATTCGTCTCTCTAGTGCGGATGTGATCGATCTTTTCTCTTTAGCACCATTGGGAAGCGATGTTTTAATCGATCCTGATTTTTAACAAATTTAATAAAAAGTGATTTTTATCTTTTAATTGTTAAATTGCCGATTGAGAACCGTATAAATAACGCACTATACACATCAAGTTTTTTTCATTTTGCCTTTTGTTATAGCGTAATAAAGCTGCTAATCTGTTTGCCTCAATATAAAAATAGATGGTTGAGTTTTTACCATAGTAAGCTCAACACATCGGCTCTAGGAGGCACACCATGTTGTCGCAACTTTCTGTCAAAGCAAAGTTGTTGCTATTGCTTTTGCTTGCGCTGGTTGGCATGTTGATCATCTCTGGCTTGGGGATGATGACCGAGCGCGAGACCTTGTTGAACGAACGGCAAAACAAAGTTCGCAATATCGTTGAAACCAGTATTGGCATATTAAGTTACTACGAGGCTGAGGTGAAAGCCGGTCGGATGTCGCTGCCAGCGGCACAAAATGCCGCTAAAAATGCCATTTCCGCAATGCGTTATGACGGAAAAGAGTATCTTTTTATTTTTGATATGCAGTTAAAGATGCTGATGCATCCAATAAAACCAGAGATGAATGGACAAGATTTATCTGGTTTAAAAGACCCAGCCACCGGCCGTTTATTTATGGTCGAAATGCGAGATTTGATTCAGGCCAATAAACCCGGTTTTGTTCACTATTTATGGCCACAACCTGGCAGTGAAGAGCCTGTGCCAAAAGTGGCGTATGGCCAAGGTTTTGCACCGTGGGGATGGGGTGTTTCAACCGGTATTTATCTGGATGATGTTGAGCGCGCTTTCTGGTCGTCATTGTGGGTGCATCTGCTGCAAATTATCGCCGTGGGAGCGGTGATTATGTTGTGTGCAATTTGGATTAGCCGTGGTGTGGCATTACCACTGTCCAATTTGGCAAAACAGCTTGATGCCGCCCGTGCCAATAAAGATCTCACAGGTCGCCTACCTGTTGAAGGCAAAGATGAAATTGCCCGAGTTAGCCAAGCGTTTAATGCTCTATTGGCAGATACCCAAAACATTATGTTGAGCATTCGCCGCTATAGCCAAAACTTAGCAGAACAGTCGGGTAAATTGGCGCGCGGGGCAGAATCTCTTTCCAGTGCAACTATGCAGCAATCGGGGGCGATTGCTTCTTCTTCGGCGTCGTTGGAACAAATTACCGCCAGCATCGAAGAAACTGCCTCGTTAGCTGAACACTTACGCGATACGGCCGCAGTCAGCCATCAACATACTTTAGATGGGATGCAAACTTCGCAGGTGTTGCAACAACGCTTATTAGAAGCGCGCAAGATGCTGAACGAGGAAATTGCCGGCACCGCAACACAGGTGATTGATAGCATGGGGGCGATCTCGGATATGACGCGGCAGGTGCGTGATATTGCCGACCAAACCAATTTATTAGCGTTGAATGCAGCGATTGAGGCAGCGCGAGCAGGCGAAGCCGGACGGGGTTTTGCGGTGGTGGCGGATGAAGTGCGTAAGCTAGCTGAAAAGTCGGCACACTCTGCCAGCGAGATTGATCAAATTACCCATCGCCTACAAGGGTTGTCCCAGTCCATGCACCAACAGATTGCCCATGGTTGTGAGGGTCTTGCTGAAAGCGAAGGGGCAGCAGGTAATGTCAGTTCGATTTTGGATGAGGCCTGCCGGACTGCGGAAGAAACTCACCGCAGTGCAACCGATATTAATGGTGCTTTGTCAGAGCAAAGCCAAGCAGTGAACCGCATTGCGCTTGATGTTGAACAAGTGGCCAGCGCCAGCGATACCAACCAAACGGTAGCCAACAGTGCTTTGCAATCGGTACGAGAATTGGATCAGATGGCGGTTGCACTACGACAGGAAGTGGAAAACTTCCGTCTCGATTAAGGCGCTAGGCAACGGCTAAGGGCTGTGGCAGGCTGTGGGTTTTTCGATGTTGCGAGCGGTATTCCGTAATGAATCTCACTACCCCTGCCCTGCTGTTTCCCGCCATTTCGCTGATTTTATTGGCGTATACCAACCGTTTTCTCGGTCTTTCCAGTGTCATTCGCCATTTGTATGGCGAATATCAGCAACACCCTGATGAAACTTTACTGCGACAAATCAGTAATCTACGGCGCCGTGTCTTATTGGTGCGAAACATGCAAATTGTTGGTACTGCCAGCATGTGTCTTTGTGTGGTGAGCATGATGTTGGTGTACTACCGCCACGATAGCTATGCGGTATACGCCTTTGGTTTGAGTCTGCTTTTGATGCTGCTATCGTTGTTAATTTCGGTGTACGAGATGTTTTTATCAGGCGATGCGCTGAATATTTTGTTGTCGGGGATGGAGCAAGAGTTGGAAAAACTCGACGACGGGCCGCGTTTGGCCCGTCGCATAAAACGTGATTAGCCGAGTAATAAGGCGTCATCACTGACGGCTTCACCACGCGTGCGCTCGAACATGGCAAGCAAATCGGGCACATCCATATTGGCGCGCTCACTGCCAGCCACATCCAAGACTACACGACCTTGATGCAACATAATCGTGCGCTCGCCGTGGTCTAAGGCTTGGCGCATCGAGTGGGTCACCATCAAAGCGGTGAGTTTTTGCTCGGCGACGATTTGGTCGGTGAGTTCTAACACAAAGCCGGCGGTTTTGGGATCGAGTGCCGCTGTGTGTTCATCCAACAATAAAATGCGCGACGGCTTTAACGATGCCATCAGCAAACTCACTGCCTGTCGTTGGCCACCAGATAACAAACCCATGCGGTCACTGAGACGGTTTTCTAAACCCAGCTTAAGGCGCGCCAGCTTTTCACGGAACATATCGCGCAATTCAGGACGAACCGCACGACCGAAGCCGCGTTTTTCGCCTCGCTGCCACGCCAGCGCGAGGTTTTCTTCTATCGTCAGGCCTTCACAAGTGCCTGCCATCGGGTCTTGGAACACCCGTGCCACCAAACCAGCGCGTTGCCATGCGTTCAGTCGAGTGACGTCTTGTGAATCGATATGAATTGAACCACTATCGACTAACAAATCACCACTGATTGCATTCAAAAAAGTGGATTTACCCGCGCCATTACTGCCAATCACTGTGACAAATTGACCGGTTTCAATATGCAAATCTAAACCCCGCAAAGCACGGTTTTCAATCGGTGTGCCGGGGTTGAAGGTCTTGGTCAAACCTTGTGCGTGCATCATGATTATTTCGCTCCGCTGGCACGTCTTAGTTTAGCTTTTAACATCGGTAATACCAATGCAAAGCCGACCAAGACGGCGGTAATCAAATTCAAGTCTTGGGCTTGTAGGCCAATAAAATCGGCAGTTAACGCTAAGGCGATAAACAGACGATAGAGAATGGCACCTAAGACCGTGGCGAGCGTAATGATCCATAAATTTCGGCTTGGAATTAAAGTTTCACCAATAATCACGGCCGCCAAACCAATCACAATTGTACCCACGCCCATCGAGATATCCGCCCCACCTTGGGTTTGCACATAAAGCGCACCACCGAGAGCAATGAGGGCATTGGACAGTGCCATCCCTGCCAAGGTGTAACGGTTGGTGGAAATCCCTTGTGCGCGTGCCATCCGTGGGTTGGCGCCGGTGGCACGCAGCGCCAAACCGGATTGCGATGCAAAGAATGCATCCAGCCCAAGTTTCACCGCAATCACCACTGCCACTAATACCATTGGTTGAATCCAATAGGCGCTATCACCGCCTTCGCCAATAAATGGCGTGAATACGGTCGCCTCACCTAACAGGGGCACGTTCGGCGCACCCATAATTCGCAAATTGATGGAGTAAAGGGCAATCATCACCAAAATACTGGCCAGCAGCTGCAAGATATTTAGACGCACATTAAGCCACGCTGTGACCCAGCCAGACATCGCACCGGCAACTGCCGCAATCGCACAAGACAGCCAAGGATCATGACCGCCGCTGATAAGGGTCGCCGCCACCGCGCCTCCGAGGGGGAAGCTGCCATCAGCGGTCAGATCAGGAAAATTCAGGATACGAAAGGAAATCAACACACCCAAGGCGACAAGCGCAAAGATGAGCCCGATTTCCAAAGCGCCCATGAGGGAAATGAATGACATGAACACCTCTTAAAAAAACAAATACCGCGCCGGATTGGGCGCGGTGAAGTCGAACAGGGCAGCGGCTTACACTGCCCACGAGAAAGAAGTTATTTAATCACTTCTTTGGCTTCCTTCAGCAACGCGTCTGGCAGAGGGTTGCCCTGCTTTTTCGCTGCTTCTGGATTAACCGTTAACGAGACTTTATCACCGAGTTGTGGCGCAATACTACCCGGGGCTTCGCCTTTCAGAATACGGGCCACAATACGACCGGTTTGGCGACCCATATCGTAGTAGTTCATCCCCAAGGCTGCGCTAGCGCCACGTTTTACCGAATCGGTATCCGCTGCAACCAATGGAATTTTGGCATCGGAAGCGACACGCACTAACGATTCGTAGGTGGAAACGACGTTGTTATCTGTCGAGGTGTAGATCACATCGACCTTACCAATCAGGCTTTTTGCTGCTGGTGCCACATCGACAGTACGTGGGGCAGCGGCCTCGACCAGTTGCAAGCCACGTTTTTGTAATTCGGCCTTCAGTTCTTTTGCCACGCTGACCGAATTCACTTCACCGGGGCTATACACCATCCCGACATTTTTGGCGTTGGGTTTTACCTTCAAGATCAAATCAACTTGCGAAGCCAGCGTCAATTTGTCGGACACCCCAGTGATATTGGTGCCAGAGGGTTTCCAATCTTTTGCCAATTTAGCCGCAACAGGATCTGTGACTGCGGTAAACACGACAGGAATTGTTTTGGTTGAGGCTGCCGCTGCTTGGGCGCTCGGGGTGGCAATCGCAACAATCACATCAGACTTATCACCCACAAATTTCTTGGCAATTTGACCAGCGGTGGCAGGGTTGCCCTGTGCGCTTTGGTATTGATACTTCATGGTTTTGCCCGCTTCAAAACCCAGCGCTTTCAGTTCGTCTTCGATCCCTTTACGGGCGGAGTCGAGGGCCGGATGATCGACAATCGCGGTGACTGACACCAGTTTCATGTCTTGGGCTTGGGCAAAAGATGTCATAGCAGCCAACACACCCGCTGCTAAGGTATTCAAAACGAGGCGACGAGACACAGTGTTCATAAGTAAGCGTCTTCAGTAAGGTTGAGGGGTAAAAGCGCATTGTTGGCGCCAACGGCGTAATCTTATTGCAGCATTGCAAAAAAAAATCTTTTTTTGTTGGTTTTTTCTGCTTTTAATTTTGTTTTTATTGGTTTTTTGTTGTGATTGTAATGGGTTTTTTCAAAATTTTATTGTTGATAATTGCCATGATTTACAGATAAATTGCTAAATTTCATCTCTGCAATACTTTGGTCATAATTGCGGTTTTTCTGCATCAATATGCGTTGAAAGGTTCATGTCTATGCCAGCGATTTCTCCATGGCGTTTATTTCTTCCCTTTGCCTTTGGCTATTTTCTGTCTTACCTCTACCGCACCGTCAATGGTGTGGCTGGGCCTTTGCTTTCTCATGAGCTGGGTTTAGCCGATGCCGATTTAGGTCTGTTAACCAGTACCTACTTTTTAGCCTTCGGTGCTGCACAACTGCCGTTGGGCTTGGCATTGGATCGCTTTGGTCCCCGTCGGGTCGAGGCAGGGTTATTGCTGATTGCTGCATTGGGCGCAGTCATTTTTGCTGCAGCAAGCAGTTTAACTGAACTCGCCATTGGACGGGCGTTGATTGGTTTGGGGGTGTCGGCGTGTTTGATGGCGTCGTTTAAGTGTTTTGTGTTGTGGTTTCCGCCACAACAACAAGCCTCGCTCACCGGTTGGATTATGGCCGCTGGTGGTCTAGGTGCGTTGGCGGCGGCCCAGCCGCTGGAGTGGTTGTTAACCGCATGGACATGGCGCGAAGTGTTTTACGCTCTAGCGGTGATTACCGTGTGTTCCAGCCTTGCACTATTGCTATTTGTGCCAGAAAAGCCCACTGGCGTGCAGGGCGGTGGCTTGCTTGAACAATGGCGAGGCTTACAAGCGATTTTAGCCAGTGCCCATTTTTGGCGTTTTGCACCGATGGCTTTTGCTATCACCGGTGGTTTTATGGCAGTGCAAGGTGTTTGGGCCACACGCTGGATGATGGTGCAAGAGGGAATGGCTGCTGCCGAAGCCGCACAACGCTTGACCATGATTGGTTTGGCGATGTTGGCTGGTTTTCTGTTTATGGGATTTTTTGCTAGCCGTCTGGCGCAACGCGGTATCCGTTTGATGGACTTATACCGGTGGGCGATGGTGTGTGCCGTGGTGGCAATGTTGGCAATCACTTGGGTCAGTGGGCCATTGGCTGATTTGGGGTGGGTGGTGTTAGGCGCCTGTTTCAGTCTATCCAATATCCAATATTCACTGGTGGCTGCCGGTTTTCCTGTGACGGTGTCTGGACGTGCCAACACCGCGATCAATGTGTTTGCCTTCTTAGGGGCATTTTGCTTGCAGTGGGGACTCGGGGCTTTGATTGATACGTGGCAGAGTTTTGGTGATGGTGAGGCAGTGGCCTATCGTTGGACGTTTCTTTCTTTATCGGTTTTACAAGTTTTTGCTTTGTGGTGGTTTTGGTTTTCTCCTGCCAAAAAATTGGCATAAACCTTTACCCTTATTCCCCACAAAATAAATTTTTATAGTGCAGTGCACAAAAAGTGCTTGCAAAAATGGCGCAGAGTTTCCATAATCAAACCGCATCAGGACGTTTCACGCAAGGTGTGCGTTGTGGTGTTGTCTCCTCCATCCTCCTTTAAAAAGGTGGAATTCAGCGCAGTCATGCTTTGACTGCGCTTTTTTTTGCTATTTTTTTGTGTAATTTTGGTTAAATGCACTTTGGGTTCAAGTTTTTATTTGACTGGTAACAATTATGCAAGGAATAGCAATAATTTGTTGCATTGCGAAAAATACAGCGCTTGCATTGTCGCTTTTAGATGGCCCCAGAATTCACAACATTTTTTTTTATCCCTGATCTTGAGAAAAACCCGAAGAAATCAGCAGCTTGCTGCCTGATCGCGGTTTGACACCCTTTAGGGCGCTGTAATAGAATCGACGGCTTTCAAGATTTCGAGTGGAAGAGTTCCATGAAAACCTTTTCTGCCAAGCCGCACGAAGTCAAGCATGAGTGGTTCGTAGTTGATGCAACCGATAAAGTTCTCGGTCGTCTCGCTGCTGAAGTCGCTCGTCGTTTGCGCGGCAAGCATAAGCCGGAGTACACCCCACACGTTGACACTGGTGATTTCATCATCGTTGTAAACGCCGACAAACTGCGCGTCACCGGTAACAAAGCGTTAGATAAGAAATACTATCGCCACACCGGTTACCCTGGCGGTATCCGCGAGCGCAACTTCACCGAACTGCAAAACCAGTTCCCTGAGCGCGTGCTGGAAAAAGCCGTTAAAGGCATGCTGCCAAAAGGCCCGCTGGGTTATGCCATGATTAAAAAGCTCAAAGTCTATGCAGGCGGTGAGCATCCACACAGCGCGCAACAGCCCAAAGTGCTGGATTTCTGATTCTCCGAGGCATAAAGAATGAACGGTAAATACTACTACGGTACCGGTCGTCGTAAGAGCGCGGTTGCTCGCGTTTTCATGATGAAAGGCACTGGTAACATCGTCGTCAACGGCAAACCGGTTGATGAATACTTCGCCCGTGAAACCGGCCGCATGGTGATTCGTCAGCCTTTGGCTTTGGTTGATCATCTCGAAACGTTCGACATCATGGTCAATGTGACTGGTGGTGGCGAAACAGGTCAGGCAGGTGCTGTGCGTCATGGCATCACCCGTGCCTTGATCGACTTCTCGGCAGAACTGAAACCCACTCTGTCTGAAGCAGGCTTGGTCACTCGCGATGCTCGTGAAGTCGAACGTAAAAAAGTCGGTCTGCACAAAGCACGTCGCCGCAAACAGTTCTCCAAGCGTTAATTTGGACAACGGCAAAAAATACCCCGCACAACGCGGGGTATTTTTTTGTCTTCTCAATTCAGAGGCAAAGTCTGAATGGTTTAGAACTCGTTCGCCAGTTTCTTATAGCCTTTCACCAAATCAACATTGGTGCGTGCCACATCTTCAGAAAACTCAGACGCTTCAACACTGACGCGCGGAATCGTATCCAAATCGGTCTTGGGGCCGATACGGGTTGTTGACGGTACATAAAACCCTGCTGGCAGAGTACAACCATCGACCACCGCATTATGGCGAACGACGCAGCCTTCCTCGACCACACAATTAAACAGCACACTGTTAAAACCAATAAATACCCGATCACCGACTTGGCATGGGCCGTGCACAATAGAACGGTGGGCAATCGAGGTATGTTGCCCAATGGTCACGGCAGCGCCACTTTTTGAATGAATCACCACGCCATCTTGGATATTCGAATTTGCCCCGATAATAATGGGCTCCATATCGCCGTCAGCGTTAATTTCATCTGCTCGGATAACGGCATACGGGCCCACAAAGACATTCTCACAAATAATCACTTTGCCACAGATAATGGCGGTGGGGTCGACAAAGGCTGTTGCATCAATCTGGGGGAGATGGCCGCTAGGATTCTTGCGAATCATGAAAATGTTCCTATGACTGGAAAAAACAAAGGCTGTGGTGTACGCAATTTTTTGCTGATGGTCAAGCCGCTATCATTTCTGCGTCTTAGCAGCTAGAATGCCAGCTCCAAATTTTAACCCTTCTTTACTCAGGAATAGAGACGCGCAATATGGCTCTCATCGTGCAAAAATACGGCGGCACTTCGGTTGGGACTCCGGAGCGGATTAAGAATGTCGCCCGTCGCGTGGCGAAGTGGAAGGCGCAGGGACATCAAGTTGTAGTCGTTGTTTCGGCTATGAGTGGTGAAACCAATCGTCTGATTGCTTTGGCCCGTGAAATTCAAGCTCATCCCGATCCTCGTGAATTGGATGTGATTGCCTCCACTGGTGAGCAAGTTACCATTGGTTTGCTGTCGATGGCACTCAAAGATATTGGCGTGCCGGCGGTCAGTTATACCGGTTGGCAAATGCCTATGATCACCGACAGCAGCTTTACCAAAGCCCGCATTCAATCGATTGACGATGTCAAAATGCGTGCAGATCTGGATGCTGGCCGTGTGGTTGTGGTGGCGGGCTTCCAAGGTATTGACGAAGGTGGTTCGATTACGACTTTGGGCCGTGGTGGTTCAGATACCTCAGCCGTAGCGATTGCCGCTGCGTTGAAGGCAGATGAGTGCCAAATCTATACCGATGTCGATGGCGTTTATACCACCGATCCTCGTGTGGTGCCTGAGGCACGTAAACTCGACCGTATTACTTTTGAAGAAATGCTGGAAATGGCTAGCCTTGGTTCAAAAGTATTGCAGATTCGCTCGGTTGAGTTTGCTGGTAAATACAAAGTCAAATTGCGTGTGTTATCCAGCTTTGAAGAAGAAGGCGATGGCACGCTGATTACGTTTGAGGAAGACGACAAGATGGAACAAGCGGTAGTATCAGGGATTGCTTTTGATCGCAATGAAGCGCGGATTAACGTCAAAGGCGTGCCTGATAAGCCAGGGATCGCCTATCAAATTTTAGGCCCTGTTGCCGATGCCAACATCGAAGTTGACATGATTATCCAAAATGTCGGCGATAACGGCACCACCGACTTCTCGTTCACTGTACCACGTGGTGAATATCAGCGTGCACAGGGTATCTTGCAAGAAGTTCAGACTCATATCGGCGCTGGCAAGATCGATGCTGATGATAAAGTGGCAAAGGTCTCTATCGTTGGCGTGGGTATGCGCTCGCATACTGGCGTGGCTTCTACCATGTTCCGCACGTTGGCTGAAGAAGGGATCAATATTCAAATGATCTCGACTTCTGAAATCAAAGTCTCTGTTTTGATTGATGAAAAATACCTTGAGTTGGCAGTGCGTGTGCTGCATAAAGCTTTCGGTTTAGATCAGGCACAAAATTAATTCGAAAATTCTGTGCTTGAGTGGTTGACGTGAGGGGCGAATGTGCGTATAGTTCGCCTCTCTCGAAACGGAGAAATGGCCGAGTGGTCGAAGGCACTTCCCTGCTAAGGAAGCATACGGGCTTAAACCTGTATCGAGGGTTCGAATCCCTCTTTCTCCGCCAGAGTACTGTTGTATTGACAGCGCATCCGTAGCTCAGTTGGATAGAGTATCTGGCTACGAACCAGAGGGTCGGGCGTTCGAATCGCTCCGGATGCGCCAGCTGTCCCCATCGTCTAGAGGCCTAGGACACCGCCCTTTCACGGCGATAACC
The DNA here is from genome assembly GCF_054781915.1 of Aquaspirillum soli. Classification (NCBI taxonomy): domain Bacteria; kingdom Pseudomonadati; phylum Pseudomonadota; class Betaproteobacteria; order Neisseriales; family Aquaspirillaceae; genus Aquaspirillum; species Aquaspirillum soli. The sequence continues at coordinate 76,813 of NZ_BAAGTM010000011.1, forward strand.
GGGGTTCGAATCCCCGTGGGGACGCCAACGTCAAAACAATCAGTTTAGTGTGCATCCGTAGCTCAGTTGGATAGAGTATCTGGCTACGAACCAGAGGGTCGGGCGTTCGAATCGCTCCGGATGCGCCAGCTGTCCCCATCGTCTAGAGGCCTAGGACACCGCCCTTTCACGGCGATAACCGGGGTTCGAATCCCCGTGGGGACGCCAAGTTTCCAAGAAAAACCGCTCGAAAGAGCGGTTTTTTTCATGCCTGTCTTTTTTTCTTCCGCACATATAATGTCTTTTTCACCCGTGCGACCGTTTCACCCCCCTCGTTTTTGACTTCAACAGTCAGCTCTGGCAAATGTTTTTCTCCATCCGCTGTTGCCTGTCGAATGTCATTCAAACAATCATCATCTAACGAAAAATAAGCGGTGACTCTGCCTGTGCCGGGTTTTAGATATTCTATGCTGCCTGCTTGATCCCAAACGATATAGTCTCGACCTAAATTGTGCATCAGCAAAAGCATATAAAACGGGTCGGTCATCGCATATAAGCTACCGCCAAAATGCACACCAACATAGTTACGATTGGTAAAGCCAAGGCGTAACACCACCTCGGCTGTTTTGAAATCGTTAGCGAGATGCGTAACACGGATACCTGCACCTAAAAAGGGTGGCCACAGATTCATGATATGGCGCAATAGACGAGCGGATATTTTCATAACCAAACACTTGTTTGAAAAAAGCAGTGTTTAACGTAAATTGTTTGTTGGGTCAACTTAAGCTTTGTTTTTGCGAGATTAAAAACTTTGTTCTTGTCAAGTCATCCACAGGCACTTTGTCTGTGGATAACCGTCTGTAATAGGGAGAAAACTTGCGAAATGGTTAAATTTAACTATTTGATTTATAAAGAAAAATAAAATTGCCTATAAAGTAGGCAATCTAACGTTTTTCCTTATCTGTCGCGGTTTTCAGCGGTCGTTTTTTGAGTTGTCCACAAAGTTATCCACAGGTATTGTGGATGGTCTGAAAAAGTCCTTAAACAGCAAAGGGTTACTCTATTCTGAGCTGGTTTTAAAATATTCGAAAAAAAAGCTTAGCAAACAGCACTTGTCTTTTCCTAGCTGCTGCGGATAGAGTTTAAGGTTTAACATTGCTTGGAGAAGGCTTGTGTGGTCGATAGTCAACGCAGCGGGCTGGCCAATTTGGACGCTCATTATTGCTTCAGTCGTGGCGCTTGCCATTATCATCGAACGTTTGGTGAGTTTGCGTACCTCGAACATTTTGCCTGAGGGTTTGTTGGCAAAGACAGTGCAAGAATTTCGTCGAGCAGGGGCGAGCGCCGAGTTTCTGGGTCGTTTGCAAAGTGAGTCACCCTTAGGACGGGTATTTGCAGCAGGATTGCGTAATCATCAACATTCACGAGACATTACCAAAGAAGCCATTGAAGAGACTGGTCGTGCTGTTGGGCACGAGTTGGAGCGTTTCTTGACCACTCTTGGTACGATTGCTGCGATGGCACCTTTGTTGGGGTTATTGGGGACAGTGATTGGGATGATTGAGATTTTTGCTGCACAAACCCCCGGTGGTGGAAATCCACAACAGCTGGCTCACGGTATCTCGGTTGCGTTATACAACACTGCTTTTGGCCTCATGGTGGCAATTCCCAGCATGATGTTCTATCGCTATTTCCGCGCGCGCGTGGATGGCCTGTTGATCGATATGGAACAACAAGCGATTAAACTGGTTGAAGTGTTACACGGAGATCGTTCATGAATTTTAACCGTGGTCGGCAGCGTGATGAACCGGAAATTAACTTTATTCCGCTGATCGATTTATTACTGGTGGTGTTGATCTTTTTGGTGGTCTCGACCACTTATGCGCGCTTTGCCGAAGTAAAAATCAACTTACCCGAGGGGGGCGCACCAGCCAGTGCTGTATCGCCTGATCCTATCCTCCATATTGCAGTAACTGCACAGGGCAGCTATCAGATTGGTCCACAGGCAGTGGCAGAAGGGCAACGGGAAGCGTTGGTAGCGGCATTGAAAACTGCAGCACAAGGAAAGACCAATCCTGTGTTAGTGATCAATGCTGACGCATTAGCAACGCACCAATCGGTCATTCAAGTCATGGAAGCAGCACGGGAAGCAGGGTTAGTCCGAATTACGTTTGCCACACAGGCACCGGTGAATTCTTAAATGGCGTCTGTTGCCAATTGGCTAGTGAAACGTTGGTATGCCGAACAGCCAGGTTGGGCGAGTGTGTTTGCGCCGCTTAGCGCGTTGTTTGCGTTGATGAGTGCTGGACGTCGCCTTGCCTATCGTTTGCGTTGGTTGCCGTCTTACCGGCTGACGGTCCCTGTGGTGGTCGTTGGCAATGTTACGGTTGGTGGTGCAGGTAAAACGCCCTTAACCTATCATTTACTGACGGCTCTCCGGCAACAAGGGTGGCAGCCTGCGGTCATCAGTCGTGGTTATGGCGGCCATGCAACGGTACCGACGCCGGTGACGATAGATTCAGATCCGAACCTATGTGGAGATGAACCTGTCTTATTGGCGCGGACAGGTTGTCCGGTGTGGGTGGGAAGGGATCGGGTGGCAACGGGACAGGCGTTGTTAGCCGCACATCCTGAAGTCGATGTTCTGTTATCGGATGATGGTTTGCAACATTATCGTTTGCAGCGTGATCTTGAGTTACTGGTCATCGATGGTCGGCGACAATTGGGAAATGGTTGGTTATTGCCATGTGGGCCATTGCGTGAAGGACGCTGGCGATTACAAACAGTGGATGCCGTGGTGGTTAATGGTGAACCGGTGGCTGCTATACAGACCACCGCCCCTCTATTTGCCATGACGTTACAACCCGAACCTTTTTATGCTTTAACAAATGCCGCTCATCAGCGTGTTGTGGCGGATTTTATCGGCAAAGATTGTGCAGCAATTGCCGGAATCGCCGATCCTCAACGCTTTTTCAACACATTAGGCCAGATGGGATTGCATTGTCGTGAATATCCTTTCCCCGATCATCATCCTTTGAAAATGAAGGATTTACCTGTTGCAGAATGTGTTTTGATGACAGAAAAAGACGCAGTCAAACTACAGCAACATTCTGAATCAGCCAATGCTGATGATAAACTATGGGTTTTACCGATCAGCGCGGTGCTTTCTCCAGACCTCGCTTCTTGGCTAACCGAGCAACTGAAAGCCTTACATCACCATGGATAGCAAATTGCTTGAAATTCTTGTTTGCCCACTATGCAAAGGACCTTTGCTGTTTCAAAAAAACTCACAAGAGTTGATTTGTAAAGCAGATCGTTTGGCTTTTCCCATTCGTGACGGTATCCCAGTGATGTTAGAAAGTGATGCTCGGCCTTTGGCTGACGATGAAAATGTATCTCAGGCTTAAGCGATGACACTTCCCCGCTTTCTTGTGGTCATTCCTGCCCGTCTCGCTTCGACACGCTTACCCAATAAGCCTCTAGCTGATATTGCCGGCTTGCCAATGGTGGTACGAGTGGCGCAACAAGCTCAGCAGTCTGCTGCCGCTGCGGTATGGGTGGCAACGGATCATCCTGATATCGTTGCGACTTGCGAAGCACATCAAGTACCAGTTCGTTTGACTGCCAGCCATCATCCTTCTGGTACGGATCGGTTGGCCGAGGTGGTTGAACAATTACATCTGGCCGACGATGAAATCATCATCAATGTACAGGGGGATGAGCCACTATTGCCGCCAGCGCTGATTGATGAGCTTGCTACCTGTTTAGCGGCACAACCAAATTGTGTCATGGCAACATTAGCGCATCCCATCTTTCACGCGGAAGAGTTTTTCAATCCTAATGTGGTGAAAGTGGTGTGTTCTGAACAAGGACAGGCACTTTACTTCAGTCGTGCGCCGATACCATGGGCCCGTGATGCTTTTATGCACCAGCCTATTACAGCGTTGCCGAAGGCCCACCCTGCGCTGCGACATATCGGCATTTATGCTTATCGCGCTGGTTTTCTGCGACAGTATCAGGCGTTATCTCCCTCGCCATTAGAGCAGTGGGAAGCATTAGAACAATTACGGGTGTTGGCACATGGTTTTGCCATTGCAGTGAAAACTATCACCTTGCCACCTCCCGCTGGTGTTGATACACCAGAAGATTTAGCTCGAGTTCGAGCTTTTTTTGCAACACAACACACTCAATAATCAACAGAGAGAAACCATCAGGAGCAAATGCATGAAACTGATTCTTTTGGGCGCCCCAGGTGCTGGTAAGGGAACGCAAGCAAAAGCCATTTGTGAGAAATATGGCATTCCCCAAATTTCCACCGGCGATATGTTACGCGCGGCAGTGAAAGCTGGCACCCCTTTGGGCTTGGAAGCCAAGGCTATTATGGATGCCGGTGGTTTGGTGCGTGATGACATCATTATTGGTTTGGTGAAAGAACGTATCACTGCCGCAGATTGCGCAAATGGTTTCCTGTTTGATGGTTTCCCTCGCACCATTCCTCAAGCAGAAGCGATGCGTGCTGCTGGCGTTGACATTGATTTCGTGGTTGAAATTGATGTGCCGGATAGCGAGATTGTCGAGCGTATGTCTGGTCGCCGTGTGCATGTGGCATCAGGTCGTACCTATCATGTCAAATTCAATCCTCCAAAAGTGGAAGGTAAAGATGACGAAACCGGTGAAGACCTGATTCAACGTGAAGATGACAATGAAGCGACTGTGTTAAAACGGTTGGCGGTGTATCACGAACAAACCGAGGTGCTGGTTGGCTTCTATTCGCAATTAGCCAGCAGCGGTGATGCGTCGGCACCAAAATACATCAAAGTGCCTGGTGTAGGTTCGGTTGATGGCATTCGTGATGCGATTTTCCGCGCGTTAGACGCTTAATTTGCGAATGATGCTGTGCAGAGCCCGTCACATGGCGGGCTTTACGCTAAGGCAAAAATGATAGGCGTAAAAAAACCACCTTTCGGTGGTTATTTTGCTGATGGTGCCCAAGAGAAGACTCGAACTTCCACACCCTTGCGGGCGCTAGGACCTGAACCTAGTGCGTCTACCAATTCCGCCACCTGGGCGACACCATATTTTGGTACAGAAACAGCGTGGTGCCCAAGAGAAGACTCGAACTTCCACACCCTTGCGGGCGCTAGGACCTGAACCTAGTGCGTCTACCAATTCCGCCACCTGGGCGCTGTTTTCTGTTATGTTTGCCATATCGGTGAATCTGATATAACAAACAGACGCCGAATTATAAGGATTTTTATGGGGCTGTCAATGGTAAAAAAACATAATTTGCTATCTTCTACAGGTAGTTTGCGTGAACAAGATCCGTTTTTAGTACGTGAAAAACAAAAATATCCCTCTCCTTTACCAAGTCGAGAGTTTGTCTTACAAGTTTTAGCTGAACGTGGTGTGCCGTTATCGACGCAAGAGTTAGGTAACTTGCTTTCGATCACAGAGGATGAATGGGTCTTTTTCACTCGCCGCTTGCGTGCTATGGCGCGTGAGGGGCAAGTATTGATTAACCGCCGTGGTTTTGTCTGTGTGGCAGAAAAAATAGAAGCCGTCGCTGGTAGGGTCATCGGCCATCGCGATGGCTTTGGCTTTTTTACACCGGATGAAGGGGGTAAAGATTGGTTTTTATCTGAACGTGAGATGAAAAAAGTCTTACATGGCGATCGTGTCTTGGTACAAAAGGCGGGTACTGATCGGCGTGGACGTACCGAAGGCCATATTATTGAAGTGCTGGAGCGGGCACATCAAACCTTAGTTGGGCGTTTGCACAGCGAACGCGGTGTGCTGATTTTGATTCCCGAAGATAAACGTATCCATCAAGATGTGTTGATTGAACCGAATCCGGACTTATTGGCCCAAGTTGGGCAAGTTGTTGTGGCTGAATTGCTGGTTCAACCGGCACCTCATGTGCAACCCATGGGGCGTGTCTGTGAAATTTTAGGAAATGTGGGTGACTCTGGTATTGAAATAGAGATTGCACTACGCAAACATGCTCTGCCATATCAATTCTCAGCTGCTGCGTTAGAACAGGCACAAAGCACACCAAGTAAGGTGCGTAAAAAAGATCTAAAAGAACGCGAAGATTTACGACATTTGCCTTTGGTCACGATTGACGGCGAAACCGCGCGTGATTTTGATGATGCTGTTTTTGCCGAGCGGCAAGGTAAGGGATGGCGTCTGATTGTGGCAATTGCGGATGTCAGTCACTATGTGTTGCCTAATGATGCCCTCGATCAAGACAGTTTTAGTCGGGGTAACTCGGTGTATTTCCCTCGCCGAGTGATTCCGATGTTGCCTGAAGCTTTGTCTAACGGAATTTGTTCTTTGAATCCGCAAGTCGAACGGCTGTGTATGGTGTGTGATATGCAGCTAAGTGCTAAAGGCAAAGTGAAGCACTATCGGTTTTATCCTGCCGTGATGAAATCACAGGCACGATTAACATACAACCAAGTGTGGCATTGGTTGACCGAGGGGGCTGCTGAAGCACCTCCAACGCTGTTACCTCATTTGCAACATCTATTTGAAGTTTATCGTCTGCTTGCTGCAAATCGTCAAAAGCGTGGTGCGATCGACTTTGATACTGTTGAAACACAAATTGTATTTAACGAGCAGGGTAAAATCGACAAAATTGTACCTGTGCAGCGTAACGAAGCCCATCGTCTGATTGAAGAATGTATGTTGGCAGCAAATGTGTGTGCGGCAGAATTTATTTTGCAGGCCAAACGTAAATGTCTGTTCCGAGTGCACGAAGGGCCTACACCAGAAAAATTAAAAAATCTTCGCGCATTCTTGAAACTGTCTGGCCTGTCGCTTGAAGGAGGCGATGAGCCTACCACCGCTGATTATGCTCAGTTGGCCGAACAAGTGAAAAATCGTCCAGATGCCGCAGTATTACAAACAGTCATGTTGCGTTCGATGCAGCAAGCTGTCTATACCCCAGAACAAAAAGGCCATTTCGGTTTGGCCTATGAGGCATATACCCACTTTACTTCGCCGATTCGTCGTTATCCGGATTTATTGGTGCATCGTACGATTAAGGCCATTTTAAATGAAACAAAATACCGGCCATTGAAAAAGTGGCAAGAGATGGGTGTTCAGTGTTCTATGACCGAGCGTCGTGCTGATGAAGCAAGTCGAGAAGTCGAAACGTGGCTCAAATGTCACTATATGCAGCAACACTTAGGTGAAACTTTCAGCGGTAAGGTGACAGCTGTGACGTCTTTTGGGTTGTTTATCCTTCTTGACGAGATCTACACCGAAGGATTGGTTCATATTTCTGAGCTAGGGGAAGATTATTTTCATCACGATGCGGAACGCCATGCCATCGTCGGTGAAGGTAGCGGCTTAACCTATCGTTTGGGCGATACCTTGCAGGTGAAAGTGGCTCGTGTCGATCTGGACCAACTGAAAATAGACTTTACCCTTGTAAAAAAACAAGTGCCTCGTCCTCAGGCTAATAAAAACAGAAGAAAAAGATCATAATAAAAACAGAGGATTGTCTTTTTTTTAGGTTTTTTTCGTCACGTTCGCTTGACGATGAGAGAGGGAGTGGGTATAGTTCGCTTCCTCGCTGCAACACAGCAGCAGCAAACAGCGTTTAGTTGTTTGATCGATCTTTAACAGAATACAACCGATAGGTGTAAGCGCTTGGACATCAAGTGCTTGCACAACA
>NZ_BAAGTM010000012.1:0-23700 GCF_054781915.1 Aquaspirillum soli
GAGCAACAGGAAGCACCGCACTAGCCGCCCGTTGGGCGGCACGCCCCTTCACCCCCAGCCAAATCCTTTCGCCTGCGGCTCAGAAGGAAGGGATTATGGCTGGAGCACTGGGGCGCAAGTCCGGTAGCGTGGGCACTGTTCTTTTGCCCACTATATGTTTAATTGATGAGGATTTATGGTGCGTCGCCCCTTCGGGGTGACGGCACCGTACGAGCGGTGTTTAGCCTGCTTTACACGATTGCCTCTTCGTATACTTTTTCAACTTCGGCAAATTTAGTCACGCTCTCTAGGCGAGTTAAGGTTGTGAGTTTCATCGAGTTTTTCATTGGCCGATGTGGCACGTTGGTTACCGGTGTTTGCAGCAATAACGGCTTGCCTAGCTGAAATAAATAATACAAATCAGCAGAGTCTGATTTCTTACCCGCTTGCTCTTCAGTAATGGCGTAGCGTGGTAACACCGTCACCCGTTTAACTGGCCAAAGTTTGTCAATTTGCTTAGTTGAACTTTGGGTATCTGAGGTAGATGCCAATGCTAAATAGCGAATTTCCTCAGCAATATGTTGTTCGAATTTTTGTAAAAACGTGCTTTGTCGCAGGTGATACCACTGCGCTGTCCCTTGTTCAAATCTTTCAAAGTAAGCATGATTGCGGCCACGTTGCCCCCCTAATGCCAATGTGATGGTTAAATCAGGGTACAGGACTTGGCGCATGCCATCACACGGTATGCGTGCAGCTTCTTGTACGTAAAGCCTTTCCGCCATGCTGGCCACAGGATACGTCACCTCATTGCCTTGTCCTGTTTGTGTATTCGGTGCTGTTCCGATTTGGGCTTGTAAGAATTCTAACAACCACTGGTGACCAGAATAACTGTACTCAGTCTGGCTAGGCCCGTTTTGACTGGGCAACAGGGCGAATGCGCCAATACCCACTTCTTCTATTGCGGCTGCGTATGGATTTTGCTTTGTGGCTTGATCAAAAAAGCCTGGATATAAGGCAAAGGCACCAAAGACAGGGCGACTTTTCTTGACGCGTTGGCCAGCGTTTGAACTTGATGGCGATTCAGTTAAGTGAGGCTCTGACAAACGTATCAGTGCATCACGATAACGGTGCATTTGGTTAATGGCATCGTCTGGTACGTAATCAGTGCTCTCAATATCCTCACTACCATCATCAAAGCGGCTTTTATCAGTCTTAATGCGGTATTTGGCATCAAACAGCCAAATAAACTGCTTTTCTTCTGAAGGGCCTGATGCTGAGCTTACGCTTTTAGGCAGTGTTACTTCTAAAACAATATCCGGTTCTTGGTTAACCAAATACGAGCGGATGGATTGCCCTTTTTTGGTAAATTTAGGCTCGTGTGCCAGCCTCGCTGTCACGCCGTCGCTACGTTTAAAGAGAAAGGCACCGGCAAAACCATCTTTTAATTGGTATTCAAAAAAGTCATTTTGGGTAAGCTTCGTTGCGCTGTTTTCCACTAATTCAAAGCCGAGATCGTGCTCTAAAATCTGTTTCAAACACAAAAAGCACCACACTTCATAAATCTCAGCTACCGACTTCATTGAAATGCTCGACTGATTGCTAAACACATCTAAATAAAATTTCAGTTCCTGCCAAACACGATACACCGCGCTATAACCCGTTTTTTGCTGTAGCACTAACGACTCACGGCTAAGACCTGTGTAAGTGCCAACCTCTTTCAGAAAACTTTGGCTTAATACTTTTTGCAGTGGTTGTTGCCAACTATGTAACTCATTTAAAAAGGAATCAGATAACCGTTGGCGTTCTGGCGCTTGGTTACTTTGCCTGAGCTTTTGTTCAAACTCTGCCAATTGCCGTTTGCTTTTACTCACCGCCATTTTGATAAAACGGTTTTCTGGTGTATCAACGCTCAGTTGATTTTTTTCGACTGCGTAACGTTTATCGTGCTGTCCATTCGCAAAGTCTTGCTTTACCTGCTCGGCTAATTTATGTGGTAAGCGACCTTTTAGCTTGGCAGCTTTAATATTGGCCTCTGTGGGTTGTAAACGGCTATGAGGTGCGGCACAAATTAATTTTAAACCTTGCTCAAAGCGCTCCCTTAATACCGCGAAATTGGCCAACCACATGAGTGGAAAATGTCCGCGTTGCTGATTAGTCGCCGCGTCTTGCTCGGTTTTTTCTACCAAACTAAAGTGCTAAAGAAGGTGAAATATGTCAATGACTAAATCCATCATGAAGATTATCCCACAGCCAACTTAGCAGCCTGTTGCCACATAAAGTGCGGCATAGGTTCTTTTAACTGCCAAGTAATGCTCATTGGTTGTGAGCCTTTATGCGACACATACTCCACTTCACCATAATTAACAAAACCCATCGTGCGCCCATATTCATCTTCAGTTTGTTCACGCACAAATAAAAACAGACGCTTACCCATTCTTTGATGTTGAATGTACTCCAAACCACGACCCTTATCTGGCCGAGCGCTATTTTGTGATTGCCAATGGAAAAGACGTTCGTTAATCGCGTAATCGTGATACATGGTGGTTGGCGAAAATTGCTTTTCATTTTTGTCTAAAGTGACAAACATCAGTTCAAAATTCTGATCTTTAGGCACAAAAACGCCTTCTCGTGCTGGCGGCTGGTACTCAAATGTTATCGCACCAAATGCCACCAATATTTGTTCACGCGCATAACGGGCATGCAGTCTTAGTGAAACCTCAGGCAAATCCTGCATTCTTGCTTGCTCATGCTTGGTATGTGCGAGTTGCCAGTTAACAACGTCCAATAGTTCTGCTTTTAAGTCGCACGCATTTAGTTTCGCTAAGCTCTGTTCGATGGAATCGAATCCACATTCAGGCCCCGTTTTCTGCCAAAAATCGTAATGACACATCAAGGCATAACGATGACTAGCATTTTTAACAACAAAGTTATTTTGGCAAAGTAGTTTTAAGAAACTCAAATAGACATGGTCATCGCAGGTTAAAATTCGGTTATAGATGGCCTTTCTAAGCATTTTCAGCAGTTCTTCATGAGCTGAATTTTCGTTGATTTCATCTTTGGCTTGCTGAACCAACTGTGACCAACTCCCTCGCTTATAAAGTTCATTCAAGTCGATATGAGGATTTAAGGTTAAGAAATTCGACAATGTTAACGGCAGTGTGGAATGCTGAGGATATTGGCGGATCATCGCAACTAAACGCTTTAAAGTTAACGTAGCTTGGCGAATATTGCTGAGCACCATTTCTTGAGTACGCTTACTGAGTTCTATTCGACAACCCAGTGGTGCGTGCGGAAATCCTTGCTTTATTTCATCACTGATCGCTTGATGATTTTTCCCCACTAATGCTCTAAATTTATTGGCAAAATCATATTCAGGGCGTGAGTTACCAACAAAATCCAGCACGGTGCAACATTCTTTACCCTCAGCTAAACGCAAACCTCGGCCAAGCTGTTGCAAGAAAATGGTCAAACTTTCTGTAGGTCGTAAAAACAATAAGGTATCGACTTCGGGAATATCGACACCTTCATTGAAGATATCGACCACGCAAAGCACGTTAATGCTGCCAGAACGAATAGCTTGCTGCTTTTGTTGCCGCTCGTGGCTGTTATCACTGGTCAGCACATCTGCTTTAATGCCTTTTAACAAGAGTTGTTGTGTCATGTAATGGGCATGCTCTTTACTCACACAAAAAGCTAGCGCTTTTGTTTTGCTAATATCTGTTAGGATTTCCTGCATACTGAATAAGATTTTATTAAAACGAACTTGGTTGTGAGTATAAAGGTTGGTGAGTTGAGTAATATCATAGCGTCCACGACTCCAAGGAATGGTCCGAAGGTCGGTATCATCATCGATACCAAAATACTGAAATGGGCAAAGGTGACGACGATTAATGGCTTCTGGCAAACGGATCTCTGCCGCAATCACACCACCAAAGTCCGCCAGAATATCACCGCCATCATGGCGCTCTGGCGTGGCAGTAAGGCCGAGTAATATAGTTGGGGAAAAATGCTCTAGCACTGCACGATAACTTGAAGCTGCAATATGATGCACTTCATCAATGACAATGTAGTCATAATAGTCAGCAGTTAGGTTAAGCTGATCCAACTGATTGTTCAGTGTTTGGATGGAAACAAACAACTGCCGATAATGCTCTGGCGTATGCCCACCAACCCAGAGTTCACCAAAAGTGCCATTACGCAATACACCACGATAAGCTGCTCTTGCTTGTTTTAAAATTTCTTCTCGGTGTGCAACAAATAAGAAATTTGCTTGCGGTTTCTCTTTGATAAAACGTGCAAAATCAAAGGCTGAAATTAGGGTTTTTCCGGTGCCGGTTGCCGCAACGACTAAATTGCGAAATCGTTGGTGAACACTGCGCTCAACAGCCAACTGTTCCAAGATGTCACTTTGGTGCGGAAACGGTGAAATATCAAAGAAATGCGTTGGGCTAGCCTCAAAATCTCCGCGCTGCTGGCTCAAAGCTTTTTTGAGTTTTTCACTGCTTGTTGCATCGCCACTAAAGTGTTCAAAATCATTAGAAGCCCAATAGGTTTCAAAGGTGCTCAATGATTTATTGATAATGTGTGGGATTTCTTGTGAAGTAATTTTCAAATTCCACTCTAAGCCATTGGTTAACGCTGAATGGGAAAGATTAGACGATCCGATATAACCAGTGTGATAGCCAGTGTTGCGTAAAAATAGATAGCTCTTTGCATGTAAACGTTCCCGCTCGGTGTTGTAACTTAGCTTCACTTCGGTATTGGGTAAACTTGCCAGATACTCAACTGCTTTCGCGTCGGTTGCACCCATATATGAGGTGGTGATAATTTTTAACTCACGGCCGCTGGCAGTAAATTCCTCAAGTTCTTTACGAAAGATCCGTATACCTGCCCACTTAATAAATGACACTAACCAGTAGATTTTATCCGCAGACAAAATCTCTCTTTTTAATTCAGATTCAAGTGACAATCCTGCATTACTGCCACAAAACAGTTCACTTTGACTTAGTCCGGTTAACGGAAAAATGTCGTTAATATAATTTTTCAAATCTGCTGAGACAGGATTTTTGAGCTCATAGAGCGCGGTCAGAATTTTACCTTGGCTGGCAAGCAAATTATCTTCGATAAAATCGTTATCTTGAATTTGTGTTTTTAGCCATAGTAACAATTGATTGGATAAAGCAATTTGCTGTTGCAGACGATCATCACTAGAGGGGACAGACTCAATCGCATACTCAATTATGTGTGATAAGAAACGTGATAGCCAGATGGATGCTTCACTGCTATTAAGTTCACGTTCGCCTACATAGAATCGTTCTCGGTCAATTCGACTTTCGATAAGCTGCGTTATAAGCTGTTCATAAATCCCGACTTGTTGCATATTGTCCCTTTTATTCCAATAGCTGTATCAATAACAGCATCGATTGATATGGTCGCTAGTAGCGTGGGCAGTTTTTTTATGTCCACTATATGTTTGATTGATGAGGGTTTGTGGTGCGTTGCCCCTTCGGGGTGACGGCTACGGAAACCTGCTTGTGCTGAGGCGTCATACCCGACTAAGACATCAACGCAGAAAAAATTCTCGCGGCGGGATTTTGCCATCTGGCAGCAGAAATCCCCTTTTTTAGGACAGAGAGGAAGTCAATCTAGCAGTTGCTCTATCACTTTATCGGCGCCTATCAGAGGGATAATACGCAGTAATACTTGCTCCAAAACCCCTTGTTCCGCGCAAGTGATCATTTTCGCTTTACGTTCTTTCCATGACAAAGTTTGTATTAAACTGGCTGCCACCACAGAGGGTTGGTCTAAATTATTGACTGCAACTTCCGTTGCACCACCACGAATGCTGGTGCTGATAGGACAACAAATGAGCAACCCTGTTTGTTGATGATAAGTTTTAGACGATAGAACTAAAGCGGGTCGATATTTGCCAATTTCTTGACCTTTAGTTGGCTCGAAATCTAACCAAATAATATCATTGCGTTCTGGAATATAGGTTTGACTCATTGGTCACCGAGCTCCGTTTTATTCGGAGCTGCCATCTCGTCGGCATGAGCGGTATAGGCATTCAAATCTTTCAACAAAGCCTCTTCAGAGAATGGCAACTTAAGCCGCTTTTGCTGCGCTCTAATCGGCTCAATCACGATTTTTCCATCACAAACTTCAATCGTGACCTGACTATTCACCTCAAGCCCCATGCTGGCTAACATATTGGCAGGAATACGCACTGCGGCACTATTACCCCATTTATTAATTTGCGATTGCATCATCAATTCCCCTTTAGCGTATCTACAATATAGATACTTTAGCACCTACTAACGTAGTGTCAACATTGTAGATACACACATACTTAGCCAAGCACTTCTATTTAATGACTTTGTATTGATAAAGTTTTTCCAGATACCAAGATCTGGTTTTTTGGTGTGATTCTTTGCTTATCAACGAGGGGTATTACCTCGGTAAGCTGGTCGCGTGGGCACTGTTCTTGTGCCCACTATGTGGCTGAGGAGTGTGGGTTTACGGTGCGTTGCCCCTTCGGGGTGACGGCACCGTACGAGTAATGTTTGCCCCGTTTTACCCTACGCCGCCGACATGCAATACGGCTAGTTTCCCTATCAATACTAGATAAATCGATTGTGTCAATTTTGATAAATTGCTATAATTAAACTCTTTTTCATCTAATCACTAAGTGGGTAATGGCGACTTCTTTGGCTTCACGCATGACAGAGCAATTGGCTGCTTGGCATTGTGGTCAATGGTTGAGCCTACGGCGACTGATTTTATTGTTGGCATTTTTATCTACCGTGCTTGCGTTGTTAAATGCCTTTTATGCCAGCTATCACCTGCAAAAAGAAACCCTGATTACCAACACCCTCGAAACAAATCGGGTTTATGCTAATAAGCTGTCCAACACGGTCAGCGTGTTTATTCAAGACACCCACCAACAACTGACATTCAGCGCCGGTTTATTGGTCAATCATCTTGCCAACCCAGCATTCCTTGCCCAAGAAGCCAGCCGCCTGCGCGAACAAATTTCATCATTCGATGCTGTGTTGGTGGTTGATCACACCGGCAAAGTATTAGCCACCTCGCCGCAGCTTACCCGTGTTTTATATACCACCTTGCAATCCAGCGGCGCGCAGGAGGCGTTGCAAAAACGCCGTCCTTTAGTCAGTCAACCCTATCGGGCTGATACTGGCCGCTTGGTGATGATGCTCTCGGTGCCGATGATCAATAAAGCAGGGCAATATCTGGGTTATGTCGGCGGGACGATTTATCTCGAAGAACCAAACACCCTTAATCGTATTTTGGGTGAGCATTTCTACCGTGATGGTTCCTATCTCTATGTTGTCGATCACCAAGGCAATATTATTTATCACCAACACCGTAAACGGATTGGTGACAATGTGGCGCGTAATCCGGTAGTGGCAAAACTGATGCAAGGGCAACAAGGGGCAGAGCCGGTTATCAATACCCTAGGCCAAAGTATGTTGGCGGGTTTTGCGATTGTGCCCGAAACCGGCTGGGGTATTGTTTCACAGCGGCCTATGAGCGAAGCGTTGGCACCATTAGACGATCTGATGCTAAGTTTAATGATCCATACCTTGCCACTACTGCTGTTGTCGTTGTTATCGCTGTGGTGGTTGTCGCGTGCGATTGCGCGGCCACTCTCTAAGCTGGCGCACATTGCAAAAGAACTCGATCGTCACGAACATCGCCATGATTTTCAGCGTATTGGTTCGTGGTATTTTGAGGCGCGACAACTCAAACAATCTTTGGAAGAAGGATTCACGGCGGTACACCGCACCCTGCGCCATTTGAAACGCGATGCGATTACCGATCCTCTCACCGGTTTGGTGAATCGTCGTGGTTTGGATGTAATTTTGGAAGACTATCTTCAACACGAAACCGATTTTTGTGTGTTAGCAGTCGATATCGACCACTTTAAGCGGGTGAATGATGAATTTGGTCATCAAGTGGGTGATGAGGTGTTGTCGCTATTAGCACAAGTGATGCGTAGCGTTGTGCGGGAACAGGATATTGTCTGTCGCAACGGTGGCGAAGAATTTGTGATATTGCTGCCCGAATGCCCGATTCATACTGCTTATGAAGTAGCCGAACGCTTGCGCGAGAAAATGGCCCGTATGCCCAATCCCTGTCAGCGGCCAGTGACGTTGTCGTTGGGGGTGGCGCATTATCCACACGATGGCAGCACCATCACCCAAGTATTTGAACAGGCCGATGTTGCCTTGTATCAGGCAAAACGTAATGGCCGCAATCAGACCGTGATTGCAAGCCACCTAACAGAAAAACAACCAGCATAAACGAGGGGCATTTCTCGGTGCCCTCGCTTAGTCGCTGTTTTCTGTGTCGGCAAACGGGTCTTTTTTCTTTTTACGGCGCGGTTCAATCAAGCCGGCGGTCTTCATCTGTTGCCGGCGGCGAACAATAAACAGTAAAAGTAAACTGGGCAGGACACCGAGTAGGACTAAAACCAAACCGCTGCGGATGATCGAGTTTTGGGCCGCTGCCAGCATCAACACGACATACAGCCAACCAATCCAGATGATAAACATGGCGCTTTCCTGTGCAAGCAGAGAGGGGTTTCTTAACAGCGTCTAGAAACCCCGACTCTATTAGGCGCGTAAGGTTTCCACGCCACCTAAATAAGGCCGCAGCACTGCTGGCACGGTGACCGAACCATCTGCATTTTGATAGTTTTCTAATACTGCCACCAATGTCCGGCCCACTGCCAAGCCAGAGCCGTTTAAGGTATGGACTAGGCGGTTTTTGCCTTGTTCATCTTTGAAACGGGTCAGCATCCGACGGGCTTGGAAATCTTCACAGTTGGAGCAGCTGGAAATTTCACGATAGGTGTTTTGTGCCGGCAACCAGACTTCAAGATCGTAGGTTTTTGCCGCGCTGAAGCCCATATCGCCGGTACACAGGGTGATGACCCGATAGGGCAATGCCAACGCCTGTAAAATCGCTTCGGCGTGGCCAACCATCTCTTCTAAGGCAGCATAAGAGTGGTCTGGATGGGCGATTTGTACCATTTCAACTTTGTCGAATTGGTGTTGACGGATCATGCCACGGGTATCGCGGCCATAACTCCCTGCCTCGGAACGGAAGCAAGGCGAATGAGCCGTCATCTTGATCGGCAATTGTTCTGCCTTGACGATGCTATCGCGTACGGTATTGGTGAGCGTGATTTCCGACGTGGAGATCAGGTATTGCTCGTGACCGCTTTCATCACCGCCCTTGCTGACTTTAAACATATCATCAGCGAATTTAGGCAGTTGACCGGTGCCATACAGCACATCGCTGTTCACAATATAAGGCGTGTAGTGTTCGGTGTAGCCATGTTGGCGGGTGTGGGTATCCAACATAAACTGCGCCAAAGCACGGTGTAAGCTGGCGATTTGGCCGCGCAACACAGTAAAGCGTGCGCCAGACAGTTTTGCCCCAGTGTCGAAATCCAAGCCTAAGGCAGCACCGACATCGACATGGTCTTTGACGTCAAAGTCAAATGCACGCGGTGTGCCCACTGTCCGTACCACGACATTGTCGTTTTCATCTTTCCCCACTGGCACCGACTCATGTGGCAGATTAGGCAATGTTAACAACCATTGTTCTTGTTGTTGTTGCACCTGCTCGAACGCGGTTTCGGCAGCTTTCAGTTCATCGCCCAAGCTAGCGACTTCGGCCATAATTGGCGCGACATCTTGCCCGTTCTTTTTCGCGATGCCAATTTGTTTAGACACGCTATTGCGCTTGGCTTGTAGCTCTTGCATCCGCACTTGCAGCGTTTTGCGTTCGGCTTCGAGTTGAGTGAATTGTTCGGTTTCGAGATGATAGCCACGGCCAGCTAAACGCTGTGCCACCGCTGCGATGTCTTGACGTAACAGTTGAATATCAAGCATGGGTAACCCTGCAAAAAAAGAGAAGAACAAAAGTAGGCGAGCATTATACCTGCCTCACCCAGCGATGGGCCGTTTATACGCTGTCCGCTGGGGTCATGTCCCACTGTGGCCAATGGCCAATCTCTTCTGCCCCAGCCTGATAAGGTGCGGCAATTGCAAGACCGGGGAGAGCTACAATGTCTTGTCCCTGACTTAACACCGGCCATACATCACGCCATGCCAAGGGCACACCGGCTTCCTGAAACAGTTTTTTCAATGGCCGGCGGCCAATGCCGGCAATGGTGATGGATTCCCCTGCTTGGCGTGGCCGCAGCGTTAGACCCTTGGCTGCTACCGCAGCGGCAATACCTCGGCCAAGTTGACTGTGCCAAGACAGCCGACCATAGCCCAATTCGATACTCTCGGGGGGGGTAAGGGTGTGCGTTGGGAAGATTGTTGTCGGGGGTTGCCAGACATAGAGCTGTTGTCGATAGCGAAACAGTTGCCAACGGCCAAAGCGCAAGGTGGGTTGTGCCGAGGGGGGGGCATGTTGGCAATCATGGCAAAACTGGGCAATGGCATCCGTTGATGGCAGCGTTGTGCTGCACTGCCGTAAAAAGGCAATTAACACCGCCTGTTGTCGTAACGGCGACAGGTGTTGCCAGTGGTGTAATGGTAATGTGGTGGCAGTTGCGCCGCAGTGCTGTAAATCGGCTTGACTGTATTCGTCTAACAGTTGATGTTCTCGTGCTGCTTGTTGTGCTGTTTGTTGTAACTGGGTCAGTGCCTGTGGCCAGAATGGTTCAATGGCTGGCAAGAGTTGGTGCCGCACGACATTGCGGCGCCAATGCAGTTGTTGGTTGCTGGGGTCTTCTTGCCATGTCAACTGATGCTGTTGAGCGTAATCGGCTAATTGGGCACGGCTGTAAGACAAAAGCGGGCGCCACAAATACGGTGCTTCACTGAAGGTAGTGGGCTGTTGCCCGTGATAGGGTTGCCCACTCGGTTTGTGTAAAGGCCGCCAAGTCGGCATGGCCGCCAGCGCCGCACTGCCTCCCCCGCGTAGCGCATGGAGTAAGACAGTTTCTGCTTGATCGTTGGCATGGTGGGCGAGGGCAATAATCTGGGCGGGGCTTGTCGCAAAGGCAGCGTAACGGGCATGGCGGGCAGCGGCTTCCAAACCATTGCCTTGCGCTGAGACTCGGACATACTCAACTCGCAATGGCACTTGCCATCTGGCACACAGTTGTTGACAAAAATCGACCCATTGATCGGCCACCGCTTGTAAACCGTGATGGACGTGCAGTGCACTTAGGGTCAGGGGGGCGCCCTGTTGTCGCAGGGCAACGAGGCGATGCAATAGCACAACGGAATCGAGGCCACCACTGAGGGCAGCCTCGATTGAACAGGCAGCTAGGCCAATAGGCCAATCAAACAGTATCGGCTTCTTTGAAACGACCATAGGCCATCAGACGTTCAAAACGGGCATCTAACATCTGATCGATACTTTGCCCTTGCAGCTGGCGCAGGCTTTCTGCGATGGTGCGTTTCATCTGTTGCATCATTTGATGGGTATCACGATGCGCGCCACCGACAGGTTCTGGAATCACCTTATCGATCAAACCCAAAGTCTTCAGGCGACTGGCGGTAATGCCGAGCGTTTCGGCGGCTTCGGAAGCTTTTTCCGCACTTTTCCACAAAATCGAGGCGCAGCCTTCGGGAGAAATCACCGAATAAATCGAGTATTGCAGCATATTGATTTGATCGCCGACCGCAATCGCCAAGGCACCGCCCGAGCCCCCTTCGCCAATCACAGTACACAAAATGGGTACGCGTAAGCGGGTCATTTCGTACAAATTGCGGCCAATGGCTTCAGACTGACCGCGTTCTTCAGCACCAATGCCAGGATAAGCACCCGGGGTATCGATAAAAGTGATAATCGGCAGGCCAAATTTTTCGGCTAAACGCATCAGGCGCAAGGCTTTACGATAGCCTTCTGGTCGTGGCATACCAAAGTTACGCAGAATTTTCTCTTTGGTATCGCGGCCTTTTTGATGACCGATTACCACCACCGATTGGCCATTAAAACGTGCCAAACCGCCGACAATCGCTGGATCGTCAGCAAAGGCACGGTCGCCGTGTAATTCTTGGAAATCGCTAAAGATACTATTGATATAGTCTAGGCTATAGGGCCGCTGTGGGTGGCGTGCCACTTGTGAAATTTGCCAGGGTGACAGTTTGGCGTAGACTGTTTTAGTCAGCTCTTGGCTTTTCTTCTGTAACCGAGCAATTTCTTCAGAAATATCGAGCACTGAGTCATCTTGCACAAAGCGCAGTTCTTCGATCTTGTTTTCCAGCTCTGCAATGGGCTGCTCAAAATCGAGAAATGTGGTTTTCATCCTTTTCCCCGAAAAACGTCTCTCGGTCACGAGAGGATGGCTCGACTGTCAATTTGCTGCTCCGCAAAGACAAGTCGCCATTGGTGAAGTGATAGAGGCAGTAAACAACCCGCGACTGAAGTCGCAGGCTTTATCGTAGGACGAGACAATGCCTATCCCCGACATTAGGCTGGTTTACAGCAGCCCTTGGCGAGACGGCAGTCTTGCCAATCCACCGATATTAGCGCCTCGGTGGAGAACGGCTACAGATCCTGTACTCCCACCGCTTTGCGGTAACCTGGGATGCCGGCCACCGAAAACTCCGGTGCGCACCATTGGATTGGGAGCCATGCACAGCGACTTGAATGCAAGTGGCTCGATTTTACCACAGGGTGCGCTTGGCGCACCCGCAATTCCTCCCGCGATTGAAATCGCGGGTTTCCTTGCGGAGGTTCTATGAAATTTGCCGAAGTGCCAGTGCCTACCTTATACGTGAGCGATTCAATAGAACAGCCCACATTTGGTAAACCCAGAATCGGCGAATCATACCGCAGCAGCCTCGATAACACCATTGCTCTGCAACAATGTTCTGTCACTTAGCGCAATAGCATAGGACAATCCAAAGGAAGATGGACAGCTAATGCCGAACGCCTGACCTCGAAGCGGAAATGGCTGCCCTGTAGTGGTTCGCCATCTAAATTGATTGCTAAACCAGCGGGGACGCTGACTTCTAGCGTGGGGGTACGAACTGAGACAAACACTTCGCGGGCGACTGCCTCGACGCCATCGACTAATGACGTCCACAAAGCACTGCCTGCATCGGCATTCGGCAAAATATGGACATCTAATAGCCCATCATTAAGACAGGCATCAGGACATAAAGGATGACCGCCACCGGCCATCCGACCATTACCGACTGCCAATACCAAAAAATCACCATCCCAATGAAATCCTGGGCCATTAAAATGCCCTGTTTCAGCCGCAATGCCGCTAAAACGAGATAAACCGGTGAGTAAATAGGCTAAGCCACCAAGGGCACGTTTGCTTTCGGCGGGTGTATCGACTGTAATTTGCGTGCCAAAACCGCCGGTCGCCATATTGATAAAAAAACGGCCACCGACTTGGCCGACATCAATCCAAGTGGGCGGCAGGGTACAAACCAGTTGCAGGGCGGGTAAGATGTCTAATGGCAAGCCGCAGGCGGTAGCAAAATCATTAGCGGTGCCCATCGGTAAAATACCCAGCGATGGCAACCGTTCGACCGGTGCGACTAACATACCCGTGACCACTTCGTTAATCGTGCCATCGCCACCGGCAGCAATCACCGTATCTACGCCCTCGCGCACCGCCTCACCGGCAAAACGTACCGCATCGCCCCCTTCCCACGTTACGCGCATTTCGAGTTCGACACCTGTATGGCGCAGGCTGTAAACGGCTTCACGTAGCGCTGGGTCGCTGGCTGCTTTGCCATTGGCGATAATTCTTAGCCGCCGCCGCATTACGCCTCCGTTGCTAGGCTGTGCGTTAAATCTTGGATGAGATCGTTGACGTGTTCCAATCCCACTGAGATACGCAACAATCCTTCACCAATCCCTGCCTTTGCACGGGCTTCGGGGGTTAAACGGCCGTGGGTGGTGGTGGCTGGGTGGGTGATGGTTGACTTCACATCACCCAAATTGCCCGTCCGTGAGATGAGACTAACATTATCCACCACTCGCCATGCCGCATCACGTCCCCCTTTAACTTCAAACGACACGATGGCACCGCCAGCGCTTTGTTGTCGCATGGCCAGTTCATGTTGTGGGTGGCTGGCAAGGCCGGGGTAGTAAACACGGCTAATCATCGGATGGGTTTCTAACCATTGGGCAAGGGCAAGGGCATTCGCCGCTTGTTTTTCCACTCGCACAAATAAGGTTTCTAAGCCTGATAACAATACCCAAGCATTAAAGGCCGATAGCGTAGGGCCAGCGGTTCGCACATAAAGGTAGATTTGTTCAATCAGGGCATCGGGCCCCACTACCGCGCCGCCCAACACACGGCCATGACCATCAAGGAATTTGGTGGCGGAATGCACGACAAAATCAGCGCCATGTTCAATCGGACGTTGCAGTGCTGGTGAGCAGAAACAATTATCGACTGCTAACCATGCGCCATGCTGATGGGCAATGGCGGCTAAACCCGCTAAATCGGCAATTTCTGTCAGGGGGTTAGAAGGGGTTTCAACAAAAAATAGCTTGGTATTGTCTTTGATGGCTGCTTGCCAAGCGGACAAATCGGTTAACGGCACAAAACTGACTTCAATACCAAATTTCGGCAATAAATTGCTGAACATCTGCAGCGTGGCACCAAATAGGCTTTGAGAAGCCACGATATGATCGCCTGCTTTTAATAAGGAAAAAATCAGGGCATGAATGGCTGCCATGCCGCTGGCTGTTGCAATCGCCCGTTCGCCGCCTTCCAACGCGGCTAGGCGTTCTTGGAACATGCTGACAGTGGGGTTGGTAAAACGAGAATAGGTGTTACCACTTAATTCACCACTGAATAGACGCATTGCCTCGTCAGCCGACTCGGTGAGAAAGCTCGAAGTGAGATAGAGCGCGGGACTATGTTCATTAAATTCGCTGATTTGTCGGCCAGCGCGAATGGCCAGCGTGTGGGGGTGCAAAGTTGACACAAACTATCCTTACGATGCCAATACAAGAAAAGACAGATGGTAAACAAAAACCGTGACCTAAGAAGGGAATTTTTGCTCTAAGCGCCATACCAATGGTTCTATAGCGAATGACAGAAAAACAGTGATCTATGCTGTTAAAAAAGTAAATGACTAGCATAGTATTTGGCTCAATGGCATTATCGACCATAGCTTTCTCTTTTTTTCTGCTAAATGGCCGAGTCTATGTTACAGCTTCCTGTCTATTTATCTGGTTTTTCTGTTGCTGCTGGCTTAATTGTTGGCATTGGCCCACAGAATGCTTTTGTGCTTAAACAAGGGATTGCCCGACAACAAACGTTGGCTATCGTGACAGTCTGTGTCTTATGTGATATCGCGTTGATTTCGCTGGGTGTGGCAGGGTTGGGGCAATGGATTGCAAATTGGCCGGCATTTATCTCGATTGCCACATGGGGTGGAGCCGCTTTTTTACTGGCGTATGGTTTGCGTGCTTTTAAAGCCGCATGGCGGCCACCACAATTTGATACCACACAAACCGCTACGGCAGCGACATTAAGACAAGCTGTATTGGCGGCGTTGGCCTTTACCTTGCTCAATCCCTATGTCTATTTGGATACCGTCATTTTGATGGGCAGTGTGTCGGCGCGATTTGACGATGCGGCGCGGTGGTCGTATTGGCTGGGCTGTATTACTGCGTCAAGCCTGTGGTTTATTTTGTTAGGTGCGTTTGCCAGTCGTTTGGGGCCGTTGTTTGCTAAACCGATGAGCTGGCGCGTATTAGACAGTTTGATTGGTGTGATTATGTGTGCCACTGCTGCTCATCTGGTATTTAACTACGGCAACTAGAACAGCAGTGGACTTGGCCTAAGGCTTAGGCTGGCATTTGATAGCCTTCAATGGTTGCGGCTTGTACCAAACCGCTGAGGTATTGGTGCATGGCTTGACGACCTGCGGCCTCATTGAGGTGTTGACGCAGTTCTTCTTTCACCGCTTCAAACGGGACTAAACCGCCGGTTTGACGATCATTGACTTGCACAATATGCCAACCAAACTGGGTTTCTACCAAGTATGGAGCGATTTCGCCTGCATCGGTGCTGAAAACCGCTTCTTCAAACGGTGGTACCATTTGACCACGGCCAAACTGACCCAAACTACCGCCTTCTTTACCGGAAGGACATGCCGAATGTTCGCGTGCTAAATCGGCAAAACGGGCTGGGTTTGTTTGGGCTTCGGCCAAGATGCCCTCGGCTTTGGCTTTTTGTAACGAGTCGGCCAGTTCGTCACCATTTTGGCGAGCGAACAAAATATGGCTGGCGACAGCGCTTTCACCTTGTTGGAAGTGGTGCGAGTTGCCTTCATAGAAAGCCAAACATGCGGCTTCATCCAATGGGGTAAATTGCAATTCTTGGTCGAGCAAGCTTGCAATGGCCAAGTTTTCTTCTTCTTGGGTCAAGCCTTTGGCACGCGCTTGTTGCAATAACAGTTGATGCAGAATCAGTTGTTGGATTGCCGCTTCGCGCGGGTTGGGGGCGTAGCCGTGGTTTTCTGTTTCCGCAGCGATCATCGCGTCGGTGATTTCAACACCGTTGACTGTAATGGCCATGAATGTGTCCTGTTTGAGTAAATCGAACCCACTTGTTTCAAGCGGGGTGAGTCATTATGCCTCATACCCGAAAGTGCCGGATACCTTGTGTTAAGACATGAGCCAATTGCAATAGGGTTTGCACTTGGGCAGAAAGCTGTTCCGCCACCACGGCATTGTGCCCTGCTGCCGCAGCCACCGCTTCCATATTTTGTGCCAAGGCATGGCTGGCGGCTTGTTGTTCTTTGACCGAATCGGCAATGCTCGCCGCTTGTTGGCAGCTTACAACGGTAGTGTGTTCGGTATGCTCAATCCCTTGGTTGACCCCTGCTGCCACCTGACGGCTGTTGTCTAAGGTGGTGAGACCTTGTTGAATTGAGTCTTCCAACGATTGTGATTGCTGACTCAACATGCGAGTGACGCGATCAATTTGATTGGCCGATTCTGCCGATTTTTCAGCAAGTTTACGCACTTCATCCGCCACCACGGCAAAACCGCGCCCTTGCTCACCGGCTCGTGCGGCTTCAATTGCTGCATTTAATGCTAAGAGATTGGTTTGATCGGCAATGTCGCGCACTTCGCTGGTCATGCTGGTGATTTGGTTGCTCATCTCAAGGAAGCCATGCACCAAGCCAGCGATATGCTGCACGATGTGTTCAATACTGTTGACTTCTTGCGTCAGTAAACTCAGTTGCTGTTTACCTTCACGCGCCACTTCAACCGCTTGTTCGGCACTGTAATACATTTGTTGACTGGTGCCGGCGACAGTGCCAACACTGACTGACAATTCTTCAATCGCCGAGGCCGATTCAGTTGATGCCCGCGATTGGTCACGCGCCGATTGCAACAGCTGGTTAGCCATATCAGAGAGACAGCTGGCCAACTGTTCTAGTTGGTCAACGCCCCCTTGCACGCTACGAACACTGCTACAAAGATGATGTGTCATTTCTTGCATGGCGGAAACGACTTGACCCGTTTCATCGCGGCCTGCAGTTGGCAAGGTTACTGTTAAATCACCTTGTGCCACGGCTTTCACTGAATGCACCATATTTTTCATTGGTTGGGTGATGCTGCGTGTGATCAAGCTGCCAGCGACCACAGCCAAAATCAACAGCAACGAGCCTGTACCTATTCCCCAATACAGGGCGCTGTAATAGGTGGCTTCTGCTGCAGCCAATTCATTTTCAATACGGTTTTGTTCTGCTTTAATCAGAGCCTCAAGGCTTTCTCGCCAAGGGCGTACCGCAGGGATAAGCTCTTCATTCATCACTCGAATCGCCGCCTCAACATCCCCAGCCACCCCAAACCGCATCATTTTGTCGATGACAGGTTCAGATATCACGCGCTGTGCCGCAGCTTTTTCTAATAGCTGTTTTTCTTCGGGGCCAGGGGGATAGCTTTGCCAATGTTCAGTGATGCTTTGCAGAATCTTGTCGTACTCGGCCCGCGTATGACGCATTTTTTCAACGGCTTTTTGTTTCGTTGCCACATCGGGATACATCACCGTGTCACGATACAAAGTGCGCTGCATCTGTAAATTATAGGTCAGCGCAGTCACGGCTTCGACCATGCGATTTTGGTCTTTTGCCACACTGTTCAGGTGATTACGCAGGGCAGAAACGCCAGTCAGTTGCACCAACAACATGACCACCACGAAGAAAATCATAATGCCAAAGGCAAAACTCAGACGAAGTCCTATCCGGATATTTTGCATAGCTGATGAAACTCTATTCTATGAAAATTAAAAATATCAATAATATCACAAAAAAAGCAGCAAAATTTTTATCTTAATCAATAAAAAGGTGAATGATGCTAAAAACAGACTGCTAAAACCCTTCATAGTCATTACGGTTAAATTTTAATGACAAAACATTTCTCTAAGACGTTAAGTTAAAAAAATACTGATTCTCGAACAGAAATACGTACAATTTGGCATGGAATTGGCTCACCTCTGTTAGAGATGGGACGGTATCCGCTTGCTATCCCGATATTGAGAAAGCTAGGTATGACTGAGGTGACCTCTTCTGTGCGCGATATTGAGCGCATTCGGCGTTTGAACGCGATTGGTATTGCGCTATCGGCAGAGCGCGATCAAGCCCGTTTACTAGAAATGATCTTAAACAGTGCTCGCGATTTAACGGGGGCAGATGCAGGGACGTTTTATCTGTACGAACCTGAGGCCAAAGCTTTGCACTTTGCTATTGTGCAGAACGATAGCTTGAATATCCATTTGGGCGGTACCGGCGAACCGGTGGGGAATCGTTTTCCGGTGTTACCACTGTATCAAGCCGATGGCACGCCGAATGAAAAGATGGTGGTGGCGTATGCGGTACTGCATGATAAAACGGTGAATGTGCGCGATGCCTATACCGAACAGGGTTTTGATTTTGCTGGAACCAAGGCATTCGACCAGCGTACTGGCTACCGTTCGTGCTCTTTTTTAGCCATTCCACTGCGTAATCATGAGGGTGAGACGATGGCCGTCTTGCAGCTGATTAACAAATTGGATGAGACCGGTAAAGCGATTGCTTTTGATAACACCGACCAAGAGATTGCTGAATCCTTGGCTTCGCAAGCTGCCATTGCGCTGACGAATCAACGCTTAATTGCTGAGTTACGCAATTTGTTTGATAGCTTTGTGCAGGTGATTGCCAGTGCGATTGACGCAAAATCACCGCACACCGGTGCCCATTGCCGCCGTGTCCCCGAAGCAACACTGATGCTTGCCGAAGCCGCCAGCCAGTCTGATTTGCCCGGGTTGGCTGATTTTTCGCTACAGGAAGCCGATCGTTACGAACTGACGACTGCTGCTTGGTTACATGATTGTGGCAAAGTCACCACGCCTCATCACGTGATGGAAAAATCCACCAAATTAGAAGCGTTTATCGATCGTATTGATATGGTGGCATTGCGTATTGAGATTTTACGCCGTGATTTACACATCGCACATTTGCAACGCTGTGTCACGGCGGCACAACAGGGCTTGGCTTTGCCTGAGGACGCACCGTTACAACATGAGCTGGCGCAGTTGGCCGCTGATTTTGCTTTCTTGCAACGCAGCAACAAGGGCGGTGAGTTTATGCGTGACGAAGATTTAGCCCGTCTTCAAGAAATTGCTGCGCGTTCTTGGGTCAATATGGCGGGTGATTGTCTGACCGCATTGACCGAAGATGAATTGATGAATCTCAGTATTCGCAAAGGGACATTGAATGCTGAGGAAAGAAAAATCATGGAAGGGCATATGGTGATGACGATCAGTATGCTCGAACAGCTCCCCTTCCCAAAACATCTGCGTCGTGTTCCGGAATATGCGTGTGGTCACCATGAAAGAATGGATGGTCGAGGCTATCCCCGTGGGTTGACCCGAGAACAGATGTCGGTGCCTGCACGCATTATGGGGATTGCGGATGTCTTTGAAGCACTGACCGCCCATGAGCGACCCTATAAAAAGCCGATGCCGCTGTCGATGGCATTGACCATCATGGGCCGCATGGTAGAAGACCAACATCTTGATCCAGAGTTATTTGCTGTGTTTGTCGGCGAGAAAGTGTACTTACACTACGCTGAGAAATATTTGCAACCAGAACAAATTGATGAGGTGGATTTGAATAATTTACCCGGTTTACAGGCGTTGTGGCAGAAACAATACCAGGAATAATGATGAAAATTGAAATACTCGGCGCCAGTGGAGGGATTGGGAAAGGACTATACACCACCTGCCTACGTATCAATGACCATACACTAATCGATGCTGGAAGTGGTTTAGGTAATTTGCCCAATGAAGAATTGAGAAAAATTCAAAGAGTATTTTTAACTCATGCACATTTAGATCATATTGCATTTTTGCCATTATTGATTGATGTCTGTTATGAGTTTTTGCAAAAACCGATTGAAGTGTTTGCTTTACCTGAAGTCATTTCTGTTTTAAAGACGCACATCTTTAATTGGTCGGTGTGGCCCGACTTTACTGTGCTGCCTAATGCCGAACATCCGGTATTGAAACTGCATCCCGTGACGTATCCTCATCCTTTAGCAGCCGAAGAACTGAGGTTAACCCCCTTTTTGGTTGAGCATGTTGTGCCATGTTGTGGGTGGTTGGTGGAGGCGGATGGCGTGCGGTTTGCATTTACAGGTGATACCACGGCAAATACCAATTTGCTCAACACCCTAAATGGGTTAGGCCGTTTGGATGCTTTAATGATTGAATGTGCCTTTCCTGATCGCTTGGCCGATTTAGCGCATCTATCAAAACACATTACGCCAAAATCATTATTTCATTTACATGAAAAAATGCAGCATCCTTGCCCATTGTGGATTTCTCATTTAAAGCCCTCACAAACTGAGGAAATCACGCAACAACTACAGGATTATTTCCCAGAAAATGGCTATACCTTATTGCATCATGGGATGGAAATGATGCTGAATAAAACCTCTGCTTAATCTCTCTTTCTTGTTCTCTTTTGGAATCGATTGCTATGCGAAGCCGTTTATCTTGCCTCTGTGCCGCTCTGTTACTGTTCAGCCATGTACCGATAGCCACAGCAGAAAATCTAAACGAACGCTTAAACTCGGCAATGGAAGAGATTAAGAGCGGTGAGTATAAATCAGCGATTTCCCGCTTAAAGAGTGCAGAAGCTCAGTTTGCCGGCGATCCTGATTTTGATTATTGGTTAGGTGTGGCATATCTACGCGATGCGGATTACGCCAATGCAATTTTTGCATTAGAGCGGGTGATTGATAAAAACCCTAACCATGCTGGTGCAAGGATGGAGTTGATCCCAGCTTATTTGCAACAGAATATGGATTCGCTGGCTGAGCATGAAATTAAACAAGTTGAAAAGCTCAATCCGCCTCCGGCTGCTCGCGAAGCCTTGGCTCAGTATCGCAAGATCATTGACCAGCGTCGAGAAGGGAAAAAGTTTGAGACACGGGTGGTGATGGTGGGGCTAGACGTCGGGTATGACAGCAACGTTAGTAGCTATCCAGCCACAACTTTACTGCTTCCAGTCTTTAACTTGCCGATTCCGCTTGCCCCAAGTGGTAGCAACTTTGCCAATGCCCGTTTTGCCTATTGGCAAAAATTTCCGCTGAACAATGGTGATTGGATGTCCGCCAGTGTGTCGGCGTTGGCACGGCGTAACCAAGACGAATTTGCCAAGCAATACGATATGGATATCGTACAAGTGCGGGGTGAATATAACGCGGAGTTTTCCGCTGAACGCAGTTTGCGTTTTGCCGTTGAAGCGAGTCAATTATGGTTGGATGGTGAAAGTTATCGGACGCATCAGGGCTTGGCGGTTCGCTGGCAGCAAGGGCTAGATGATAAGTGGTCATGGTACAGCGAAGTAGGCGTGCGTGATTTTGATTTTGAAGAAAGCGTCAATAGCTATCGTGCACCGTGGGGGATGTTGGGGGTTCGTTATCGCCCCAACAGTGGCACGGTGTGGGAAGCCAACCTAGAAACAGAAAAAGAATTGGCTGATGCAAAACGGATTAACGGTGACACATTCCGCGTTCGTGCCAATGTCAGTTTTGAACATCAATTGACCCAACAACACCGTTTCGGTTTGGATTTTCACGTTGCCGATGTCCGACACGACCGTGATTATCTTGCTGGCACGCTCTATAACAAAAGCCGAAGTGATATTTCTCGCCGCGATACCGTCTTTGAATATGGTGCGAACTGGACATGGTATGCCACACCCACTTGGCATTGGGCGCTGCGTGGCCAAAGTCGCCACCAAACCTCTAACCTCGATTTTTATACCTATCGTCAAAACTTGATGCAGTTGTCCAGCACCTTCTTCTTTTGATGTAAAGAGATTACCTGATGAATACCGCCCTTGCCCTTTCCTTGGTTCCTCTGCGTGGCCGTTCGGGTCATAGCTTACGTTTATTGTCTGGTTGTTTGTTGCTGGCACTCTCAAGTGGTATGGCCCTTGCCGCTAATGATCCTGCGGCAAATCTGTTGTTTGTGCATGGCGAAGTCAAAATTATTGACGTTAAAAATAAAGAACGTCCTGCTGCACGTGGTGCACAACTGTTTACGAAAGAGTTGGTGCGGACGGGTGCAGCTGGCTCGGCACAAGTGAAATTTACTGATGGTACTTTGGTGGCGTTACGACCCGGGACGGAATACCGCATTGATGACTATAAAGAAAATCCCAACAACCCCAACACGGAAAAGCAAGCTTCCACTTTATTAAAAGGCAGTTTGCGTGCCATTACCGGCGCGGTGGGTAAGCGAGTGCCTGCTAATGTGACGTTTAGCACACCAGTGGCGACGATGGGGATTCGTGGCACTGTGATTGGTTTGATTTACGTCCCACCAGAAGGTTTGCCTGAATTGCCAGATGTGGCACCGGGTACTTATGCCTTGGTGACGACAGGTCGTGCTGAATTAACCTCGGGGGGCGGCAGTTTGCCGATGGTAGCGGGGGATGTGGTGTATGTACCTGATGCCAAGAGTGTGCCACAACTGGCACCGCAGTTTATTCGTCTGTTTGAGAATTCAGATCAAACAGTGCCAGCGAACGTCAATCAACAAAGCAGCAGTCATAATCAAGGGGGAGTAAGTGGCGGTGGTGGTGGCTCCGGTGGTGGTAGCGGTGACAGTGGTTCACCCGCAACCAACCCTCCGTCAGATTTACCACCGGCACCCCAACCCGATCAGGGAAATACACCTAGATCGGGTGACCAGTTTGGGCAGGACGGGGGGCCACAATCTATCTTAACCGGTGCGACACAGGAAAGCCGTACTACAGAGCAGTTAGGACGGTTACCCAACACCAACCCGCCTGCACCAGCCCCTATACCAGAACCGACTCCGGTGCCAGTACCCACACCAGTTCCTACGCCAGAACCCACTCCGGTACCTGTACCCACACCGGTTCCTACGCCAGAACCCACTCCGGTACCTGTACCCACACCGGTTCCTACGCCAGAACCCACTCCGGTACCTGTACCCACACCGGTTCCTACGCCAGAACCCACTCCGGTACCTGTACCCACACCGGTTCCTACGCCAGAACCCACTCCGGTACCTGTACCAACGCCTGTTCCTACGCCAGAACCCACTCCGGTACCTGTACCAACACCAGTTCCTACGCCAGAACCCACTCCGGTGCCTGTACCCACACCGGTTCCTACGCCAGAACCCACTCCGGCGCCTGTTCCTACGCCAGAGCC
>NZ_BAAGTM010000012.1:23795-59507 GCF_054781915.1 Aquaspirillum soli
GAGCCCACACCCACACCCACACCCACACCCACACCCACACCCACACCCACACCCACACCCACACCCACACCCACACCCACACCCACACCCACACCCACACCCACACCCACACCCACACCCACACCCACACCCACACCTCTCCCAGTCTTAAACGGCGATAGCGGGGTGATGTCAATTACTGGACCTGCAGGGACTGCAGTCGCACCAGTGGCGGGTCGAGTTCGTCCCCTGTCGAATGGTGAAAATGGTGAAGGAGAGCCATTGCCTACTTCATCTAGTGTCAGTCAACCCGGTGTTGATATTGGGATGCCAACTTTTAAGCTTCAGGATAATAAGCCTGTTTTGACGAGTATTCCTGGTAAAAATACTACCGATGCTGCGGTATTTGAACCATTGGCAGATAAACAAGCTTACGGGATAGGGTCAGATACAACAAATAAAATTTATTGGGGATATTACCGAGGGGGGGAATATATTACATCAGCTGCGGCAGGTAATGCTGGAAATTATCACTATATTATTGCCGAAAAGGTTTTGCCTGTGGCAACATTTACAGCCGCCAACACAGATTCTAATATAAGAGGGTTAGGTGTTAGAGCCTTTCAGGTTAATCCTGCTTCAATTGTCTTTACGAAAACCGATTCAACCCAATTTTCTATTGAAAACTCCTCAAAAATTTATGTTGATTTTTCCTCTCCTCTGTTCACTGTTGCATCAGGGATTAACTTGTCTTTCAATGGTGAAAGCAGAAAGGTAAGTTTCTCTTCCTCTTTGCAGGATCTATATGGATCAGGTTGGGATGCTCCATATAATATCGAGTTCCCTGATTCAGTGTTTGCTGATTTTAATATCAAAGGGAGTATGGTGACAGGCGGAAGCTCACCAGACGCACTAGCATTGTCATTTAAATTTAGCGCTACTCCTAGTTTTGAAGCTTATGGGACATTCTCATTTAATAGACAGAGTGACTCTTATTATGTTTACGATTTAGATAAAACCAAGAATAGCCAAACTAGCTTGCCTTTTCCTAGTGATGATCTTTGGGGTAATACCAGCAAAATAAAAGAGGCTGGTGAAATCATGTTAGGTGGCGTAGATGGTCAAAAATACAAAATTGCATGGGGTTATTATGATGCAGGCGACTTAATGCAAAATAGCTCCTACGGTTTAAGCTTGATAGACAGTAGAAATCATTTTATTACCTCTAATCTTGTTTTTTTAGGGGCTGATAATATTCTTCCTGCATCCGGAGAGAGAAGCTACTTTTTGCGTGCGGGAGGTAAGTTATATCAAGACGGTGTGTGGAAGTCACAAATTAGTCCAGATTCGTGGTTGAGCATCAACTATGACTCTCAACAAATTTCTGGTGCAATTTCAGTGGATAATGCACCGTCAGTAACAGGTTACGCTGGTACTTTCTCATTTGCTGGTGTCTCTTTGACAGACATCAGTAATGACTATCCAACTGTATCAATGAGTTACTCTGGTTCTGACTTTAGTGCATCTGGACACTCAATTTATGCGGGAAAAATTGGAGATCCTGATGCAGGGACGACAGAAATTGACGGTCTGGCAACCATGTTAAAACTCTCCCATGGTTCGGAAAATTCATTATATGGTTCTGGATTATTTTATCGATTACCTGATCCTTATAAAAATGCTGTACTTGAGCTGGATAAACCAGATTATAAAATTAGGTTTGATGATATTGAAGGAAGTAAGCGTTACTATGCAACAAAAGAGGATACCCCTCTTCTACACGCGATACCTGCCTCTTATCGTTCAACTACAGTTGTAAGTGGTAGTGGTACGGATACAATTACTCATAATATTTCTTGGGGTATTTGGGAGGGATCATCTCTTGGATATACAACTGATTCATCTAGAGTTTCTGGTTGGACGGATCTATCAGATAATCTCTATGTGATAAATACGACTTTACCTTTAACAACTAATTTGCCCACAGCAGGAAGTGCTACATATAGTCTAATGCCTCTTGTATCATCATTAGATAGTGGTGACTTAACTGGTGGTACGATTACTGCTAATTTTACCACTCAGAAAGTCAGTGCAGATTTGAGTTTTTCAATGGCTGGTATTGATTATAAGTTAATTAATGCTGATCAAAGCCTTGCTAATTTACAAAAAAATTCAGGTGTTCCTTTAGACGTTAGCCTTGCACCTTCTGCTACAGGAGTAAGTGAATTTCTAAATAAAGGCAATATTAAAGGTCGCTTTTTAGGTGTTGATGCTCAGGTGTTAGCAACAAAGATCGAATTAAGAAAAACAGATGAGGTAACAAAAGTACAAGGTATCGCTATTTTCAATAAATAAGC
Source organism: Aquaspirillum soli (assembly GCF_054781915.1). Taxonomy (NCBI): domain Bacteria; kingdom Pseudomonadati; phylum Pseudomonadota; class Betaproteobacteria; order Neisseriales; family Aquaspirillaceae; genus Aquaspirillum; species Aquaspirillum soli. The sequence goes on from NZ_BAAGTM010000012.1 coordinate 26,132, forward strand.
TGAAAAAATAAAAAGGAGCCAAGTCTGGCTCCTTTTTATTTAAATCCCCTTCAACAAAAACGCTTCTCGAATATCTGCCATATAACCTGTTAGCGCTGCTTGTCGTAAACCAAGCTCATCTAAAGCATCCGCGCCAACAGTATCCCATGTTGGATTACTGCTGCGGTGAATATCAGCATGGCAATGAATTGCTAACTGCAAAATCGCGACAACGGTACGAACTTCGCCTAAATCTTCATGTGGCACTTCGTTATAACGCAAAATGGCCTGCGCCACGAAATTAGGCAAGCGCCAATGGCGAGCGACTAAATAGCCAATCGTGCAATGATCGACATTAAACCGCTTATCTTCCTCTTTCACCGAAGGCTGATCAAAACCTTCTGCCAAGAGTGCATTGGCGTAGTCAGGGAAGCGTTGCATCAATACCGGCACACCACATTCCAAGAAAATCCCTGTCATGTATGCCTGATCGGGAAAAATATTACAGACCGTCACCCGATCTTCCGCAATAATCGCAGCTAATTGTGCAATTTCTCGCGAACGGGTCCAAAAGCGGTGAAATGCTAAACGGCTAGCGGCAGGCACTTTATTCGAGATAGCGATAGCACGCACCAAGTTAATCGTTTGCTTGAGGCCTAGCCGCACCAAAACCTTTTCTAGGGTATCAGGTGCACTAGCACGACAAAAAAGCGGGCTGGCTGCCACTTTAAATAACATGCCTGAAATACCGGCATCCCGTGCAATCAAAGTGGCGAGCGAAGCCGCGTCATAATTGCCATCCTGCATCCGTTCATTCAGCTCGAGCAAAATGTCTGGCTGGGGTGGTAAACGTATCCCTTTTTGCAATAAATCTTGCAGGGCAGCTTGTTCGTCAATCAACGTCAACTCCTGATGTGCTTATTTTTCAGTGTGTGTCCAAACCCCATCCCAATCAGCTGCGGGTGGAGTGGATAAGTAATGTTGTGCGCGTTCCAGATAAATCGCGGCTAATTTGTTATGGCTATCTTGTTCGTACAACGCAGCAAATATATGCTGTGCTTCGGCAAATTGGCCTTGGTGATACGCCTGCAGTGCAGCTTGGTGTTGCTGTAGTTGCTGTTGTTGTGTGGCAGTAAGACTGTTGCTAGGGCCAAGCGGTTCTAAAATCCATACCGGTTGGCTGCGGCCTTTTACGCGGACTTTGTCCACTTGTCGATACGACCAATCGGGGACTAAAGCAGCAGTGGTTTCACTGACTAAAATTGATACCCCATAGGGTTTGGTGAGGCCTTCGATCCGAGATCCGAGATTGACGTTATCCCCCAATACGGTATACGCCATCCGGAAGTTTGAGCCCATGTTGCCGACGTTCATTGGCCCACTGTTTAGACCAATACCCATCGCCAGCGCGGGTAAACCCTCGGCAGTAAATTCACGATTGATGTCATGTAAGGCTTTTTGCATCGCAAATGCCCCTTCTAGGGCATGGCGGGCGTGGTCGGTATCGCGCAGCGGCGCCCCCCAAAACGCCATAATGGCATCGCCCATATACTTATCAATTGTGCCCCGATGATCGTGAATGGCGCGGGTGAGTGGCGATAACAGGCGGTTCATCACCGTTGTTAACTGGGCCGGTGGGATTTTCTCGGAGAAGCTGGTGAAACCACGCACATCAGAAAATAACACCGTCAGTTCGCGTTCTTCGCCTTCCAAACCCAACGCCTCTGGTTTATCCATCATGTCTTCCACCAACTCAGGCGGGACATATTGCCCAAAACACTGTGTCACCCAGCTTTTCTCGCGACTTTCTCGCCATAAGTTAAACAATAGATGCAACAGCATCAGCCCAACTAGCAACACCAAACCCGATGCAACAGGTAATAGCCACCCCTGTTGCCATGCCCAAAGATTACCCCCAACCCACGCCGCCAATAAAACTAAACTACCGCTAAATAAAGGCAGCGCGGACAGTTTTGGGTAGAGCCAAGTCATGACCAGACCCAGCGAGAGTAAAGCCATAAACTCCGCTCCAAACACCCACGGTGGTGCAGACCGGAAGTTTTGCTGTAATAAGCCAGCCAATACGCTCAGGTTAATTTCTGGCCCGGGATACACGCTTTGTACTGGGGTGGCCCGTAGGTCTAACAAACCGGGGGCAGAGGAACCAAGAATTGCCACTGCACCATTTAATCGCCCTGCTTTGACCCGTCCAGCCAAGACATCTGCCGCAGGGATATAGTCAAAATGACCACGCTGACCAAAGTACGGTACAAGCACTGCGCCATGACCATCGACCGGAATCCGAAAGCCGCCAACATCAAGGGCCTCTAACTGTGCTTGGCCACCGCCCTGCACAATCTCCGCGGTGATGGCTGGTTGTCCGAGTAATTGATGAAACATTGCCAAGGGTAGGCTAGGGTACCAACCCTCCTGCCAGCGTTGTAACAAAGGCACTCGCCGAAAAACACCATCGTCATCCACCATCGGATTGTCAAAGAAACCGCCACCGGCGGCGGCCTGCTGCAATAGGTTGAGGTTGCCGGTGTAGCGTTCTGGTTGTGGCCAAGCAATCTGTTGCAGCTGTGCCGGTGGATTGGTCATGGGGACTGGTGACGGCAAACCACCGGATGAATCGGGGTCACCCGCTGCTTTACGGGCTTGAAAGTAATACCCCATCACCACTGGATAGCGTTTGAGCGTGTCGGCGAAGACTTCATCCCCCGACGGCGGCGGGGGAATATTGGCTAACTGTGGATGGCGGGTTTGATGGCGTTGCCAACGTTGGGCTAAGACATCGCCTTCTGCCTCGGCAAATACGGTGTCCATGCCCAACAAACTGATCTGTTCACGTTCAAATAAGGCAGTTACCAACTCGGCCACTCTCTCGCGTGACCACGGCCATTGGCCGATCTCTTTCAAACTATTTTCATCAATATCAATAATGACCAGCGAGGGATCTTTCGCACCAGATAAGGTGGCTTGCACCCGTAGGTCATAGCTTAACCATTCCAACCGTTGCAGCGCTGTCGATGACCACCAACCCAACATCTGTCCGAGTACCAAAACCAAGAGCGCAACACTGGCTAAGCGTTGCCAAATCAGCAACTGGGTCGATTGTGGGCGGGTGTGGGTGGTAGTCATCCTCGATTTCCTTAGGCGGTTCGACTTTGTAAAGCGCGTGCAGCTTCTAAGGCAAAATAGGTCAAAATCCCATCTGCTCCAGCGCGTTTAAAGGCCATCAGGCTTTCTAACATCACTTTTTCTTCGTCTAGCCAACCATTTTGTGCCGCCGCTTTGAGCATCGCATATTCGCCTGACACTTGGTAGGCGTAAGTCGGTACGGCAAATTCGTCTTTGACTCGCCGAATCACATCTAAATAAGGCATCCCCGGTTTCACCATCACCATATCCGCCCCTTCTTGCAAATCGGCAGCGATTTCATGCAAGGCTTCATTGAGGTTAGCCGGATCCATCTGATAGGTTTTTTTGTCGGCTTTGCCGAGGTTACCTGCCGAGCCAACTGCATCACGGAACGGGCCATAAAAAGCAGAGGCGTATTTGGCGGCATACGACAAAATTCGCACATGAATATGCCCAGCTTGTTCGAGCGCATGACGCAGCGCACCAATTCGACCGTCCATCATGTCCGAGGGGGCAATCACATCTGCCCCTGCTTCGGCATGACACAACGCTTGTTTGATCAAAATTGACACGGTTTTATCGTTTAAGACATAACCATTTTCATCAATCGGGCCATCTTGACCATGACTGGTATAAGGGTCGAGTGCGCCATCCGTGATGACACCCAACTGAGGAAAAGCCTGTTTTAGGGCTTTCACGGTGCGCGGTACCAATCCCTCTGGGTTCCATGCCTCATCACCATCGGGGGTCTTACCCGATTCGATCACAGGAAATAAAGCCAAGGCAGGAATGCCTAAGGCGACTGCTTCGGCTGCTGTTTTTAATAATTCATCGATACTTTGCCGATACACCCCCGGCATCGAACTCACTGCTTCACGCCGCCCGTGTCCTTCTAAGACAAACACCGGATAAATCAGGTCATCGCTGGTTAACGTGTGTTCACGCATTAATCGGCGCGAAAAATCATCCCGTCGCATCCGACGAAAACGGGTGGCAGGAAAGCTGCGTTGTGGAAAAAACATCGTCATCCTTTCTCAAACTCAGGCACGCAAAGCCGCCAGTTTAGTCGTCCTCTTCTGTTGGGGATAGTTTTGTGGTGGGTGGCAAACGAGGTGGGGGTTCGCGTCGAGCCAACCGCGCCAAAATACCAATCACCGTGATGATGGGGGCTGCAATAATCCACACCCAAAACCAAGTTTCTTGTAAAAGAGACATTTTAACTAATCTTGATAATTTTAATGAAAATTTACAACTCGCATGATGCAATTTCGTCCGCTATTTGGCTATCGAAACAACAAAATCCTGTTATGCTTGTTGCAACTGCACAATTTGTTCACCTCTTTTGCTGACTATCATGATCACAGATTATCTTGAACGTATCCTGACATCCCATGTGTACGATGTCGCAACGGAAACCCCGCTCGATCCTGCGCCTAATCTATCTCGTCGCATTGGCAATACCGTCTTATTAAAACGTGAAGATCTCCAACCCGTATTCTCGTTCAAAATTCGCGGTGCTTATAACAAAATGGCCAAACTCAGCAGCCAAGAGTTAGCCCGTGGGGTGATTACCGCCAGCGCCGGCAACCATGCCCAAGGCGTGGCGCTGTCGGCTCAAAAGCTGGGCTGTGAAGCCACGATTGTCATGCCACAGACCACACCGGCGATTAAAATTGATGCTGTCAGTCGGCGCGGTGGCAAGGTGGTATTGCATGGAGACTCCTACTCTGACGCCTATCAACATGCGGTAGAACTGACCCGTAAAACCGGCGCAACTTATATCCCACCCTTCGATGATCCTGATGTGATTGCGGGGCAAGGTACCATTGCTATGGAGATTTTGCGCCAACACACACGGCCAATTCATGCCGTATTTGTGGCGATTGGTGGGGGTGGATTGGCTGCTGGGGTGGCGGCATATATCAAGCGGCTGAAACCAGAGATCCGTGTGATTGGGGTGCAAACCTATGATTCTGATGCGATGGCGCGTTCTATCGAAGCCGGTCACCGTGTTGAATTAAAAGATGTTGGCTTGTTTTCCGATGGGACGGCGGTGAAATTGGTTGGCGAAGAAACCTTCCGCCTGTGTCGTGATTTATTAGATGAAATCATCCGTGTTGATACCGACGCGATTTGTGCAGCAATCAAAGATGTATTTGAAGACACGCGCTCGATTTTAGAACCGGCTGGTGCGCTCGCGTTGGCTGGGTTAAAAGCTTATGTTGAGCGTGAACAGTTGGCCAATCAAACGTTGGTGGCGGTGGCCTGTGGCGCTAATATGAACTTTGATCGTTTGCGACATGTATCCGAACGGTCGGAGTTGGGCGAACAACGCGAAGCGATTTTTGCCGTGTCTATTCCCGAGCGTCCCGGTAGCTTTAAGCAATTCTGTTCTTTAGTCGGTCGCCGCAATATCACCGAATTTAACTATCGTTATGGTGATGCCAGTCAAGCGCATGTGTTTGTCGGGGTGCAAATTGAAGACCGCCGCGATACCGATGTGATTTTGAATGAGTTGGCTGCCAGTGGTATTGCTGCTTTGGATTTAACAGATAACGAACTGGCAAAACTGCATATTCGGCATTTGGTGGGGGGACATGCACCGGCATTGAATGAACGTGTGTTGCGTTTTGAATTTCCCGAGCGTCCCGGTGCATTGATGAAATTCTTGGCCGCCATGCGTACGGATTGGAACATTAGCCTGTTCCATTACCGCAATCACGGCACGGATTATGGTCGTGTATTGGTAGGGGTGCAGGTGCCACAGAATGAATTGGCTGATTTCCAGCATTTCTTAGAAAACCTCGGCTATCCCTATATTGAAGAAACTGATAACCCAGCGTATCGCTTATTTTTGGGACAGTTAAAAGGACTATCGGCATGAGTGCGCCTTTAACTGCGGTGCTGTTTGATCTCGACGGCACTTTGGCTGACACTGCGCTGGATTTGGGTTGGGCGTTGAATGCGTTGTTAGCCGAACACGATCTCCCACCACAACCCCATGCCGCGATTCGTCCTATTGCTAGTCACGGTGCACGCGGTTTAATCCGGTTGGGTTTTGGCATCGACCGCGACCACGCCACATTTGAACCGCTGCGGCAACGGTTTTTAGACTTGTATGATGAACACTTTGCTGTGGATACGGTGTTATTTGATGGCGTGAATCCACTGATTGAGGCCTTGACAGAGCAGGGCTTGGCATGGGGCATTGTGACCAATAAACCGATGCGGTTTACCGACCGTTTAGTGCCTGCATTAGGGTTTGTGGTGCCGCCAGCGGTGGTGGTGAGTGGTGATACTGTTGGTGTCCCCAAACCCGACCCTGCGCCGATGCGTCATGCCGCTGCACAGGTGGGGTGTGCGACGGAGCAGTGTTGGTATGTGGGTGATGCAGAGCGAGATATTCAGGCCGGACAGGTTACAGGAATGAAAACGGTGCTGGCGCGGTATGGCTATATTGCGGCAGATGAGCAGCCAGATTTGTGGCAGGCGGATTTTTCGATTGCGGCACCACTTGATTTACTGGCTTTGTTGCCCAAGTTAGGGCTATAATCCTTCTCTTCACATGCGCTTGCATGATCCAGTTTTCGGGGCTGACTTGGTTTCGACGGGGGTTGCAAAGCGGATGGGGGCATACCGGGATTTCAGATACCCCGTAAAACGCTGAAAAAAAATAGTCGCAAACGACGAAACTTACGCTCTAGCCGCTTAATCGCCGCTAGACACTGCAACGATCTGCTGATGGGTCGGGTGGGTCAAACCGCTGCAGTGTCATTTTTCATCAGCTAGCTGTTGGTCGGGTTACTTGACTCTCAGCGAAACTTTTAGGTAACTCGCCAAAAACCAGCCTGCCCGTCGGCGGGTTCTTTGGTTAAATCCAAATGACACGGCTAAGTATGTAGATCTCACCGTAGAGGACTTTCGGACGCGGGTTCAATTCCCGCCAGCTCCACCATCCGATCAGGGCTTGGATAATCTCCAAGCCCTTTTTTTATTGGATTGAATTTATAGTTTAGTAGTTTAGTAGGGTGGGCAGGTTTTTTGCCCACCAAATCCATATCACCGAGAATACCCCAAAAACCGCCTCACCGAATCAAAAGCTAGGAAGTTAGTGTCCTGTATAGCGGTGTTTTGCTGTTTTTTACCGATGTTGTGGGCACAAAAGCGGTGCCCACACTACCAAACTTTCTAAGCTGCCTGTGCGGCAGTTCGGTAATACACGCTCCCCACTACCATATCCAATTATTTCTAAGCTGCCTGTGCGGCAGTTCGGGATATGAGCGCACATGCTGACCAGTGCGCCAATTTCTAAGCTGCCTGTGCGGCAGTTCGGATGCTAACAAGGCTGGAATCCTTGCTGGATAATTTCTAAGCTGCCTGTGCGGCAGTTCGGGTAGATATAGCGCATGGGTGATATAGCGCTAGTTTCTAAGCTGCCTGTGCGGCAGTTCGGAATTGTCTTTTAATGTTGTCGCAGTAATCGAGTTTCTAAGCTGCCTGTGCGGCAGTTCGGAGCGCGCAATAATCCCCTCATTTCTGCAGTCTTTTCTAAGCTGCCTGTGCGGCAGTTCGGGGATGATTGGGCGCGGGTGATACCTTGCGCCTTTTCTAAGCTGCCTGTGCGGCAGTTCGGAACTTGCCGGCGCGGTCATTCGGCAGTTTGGATTTCTAAGCTGCCTGTGCGGCAGTTCGGTTCGCGCTTTAGCAATGGCGCGCTTTTATACCTTTCTAAGCTGCCTGTGCGGCAGTTCGGCTAATTTTAATTGTTTGAAAAACTCAGGTATTTTTCTAAGCTGCCTGTGCGGCAGTTCGGCATTCCATTTCATTCTCCTTAGCTCATGGATTTTTCTAAGCTGCCTGTGCGGCAGTTCGGTTCTCAAAAATTTTTGAACAAGCACTTTTCTATTTCTAAGCTGCCTGTGCGGCAGTTCGGGCTATTACTTAAACGGTGTGATGGTGCGCAATTTTCTAAGCTGCCTGTGCGGCAGTTCGGAATGGGCAAGCTGGAGCTAAGTTTGAATCAGATTTCTAAGCTGCCTGTGCGGCAGTTCGGCGTTCAGGATCACATGCCCACGTTAAAACGTGTTTCTAAGCTGCCTGTGCGGCAGTTCGGTGAAAGCCGCAAACATTAACCCTAAACTTGCCTTTCTAAGCTGCCTGTGCGGCAGTTCGGCCGTCGAAGTGATTGACAGCATGACTACCACTTTTCTAAGCTGCCTGTGCGGCAGTTCGGGGGCGCTTGCTGATACCAGCGCCTTGGGTACGTTTCTAAGCTGCCTGTGCGGCAGTTCGGCCTTCAGCATTTGTTATTTCCTTTCACGTTCATTTCTAAGCTGCCTGTGCGGCAGTTCGGTTATTTTTTGCCTTGCTGATACCAGCGCCTTGTTTCTAAGCTGCCTGTGCGGCAGTTCGGTAACCGTACCGATAAGCGAGGGAGGTTTTCATTTTCTAAGCTGCCTGTGCGGCAGTTCGGGTTATCAAGTAACACTATGATAGCACTTTGACTTTCTAAGCTGCCTGTGCGGCAGTTCGGAATTGATTTGCGGTCAAGCTTTACCTCACCGATTTCTAAGCTGCCTGTGCGGCAGTTCGGCTGTTTATGTTTCTGCTTCACCGCCTCGGTGATTTCTAAGCTGCCTGTGCGGCAGTTCGGACCAACGCAGCAGCAGCACAAGCCCTTACTGATTTCTAAGCTGCCTGTGCGGCAGTTCGGGAGCTGGCTCAGGACTTTTTGCTGTCGGTCCATTTCTAAGCTGCCTGTGCGGCAGTTCGGTAAACTGTGCGCCGTGTGCGGCCAATGTCGTTTTTCTAAGCTGCCTGTGCGGCAGTTCGGGAGCTGGCTCAGGACTTTTTGCTGTCGGTCCATTTCTAAGCTGCCTGTGCGGCAGTTCGGTAAACTGTGCGCCGTGTGCGGCCAATGTCGTTTTTCTAAGCTGCCTGTGCGGCAGTTCGGCCCGCCGCCAATAATTGCTTCTGTCGCTCAATTTTCTAAGCTGCCTGTGCGGCAGTTCGGGCACACGGGCGCAACTTGCCATTTACCTGCATTTTCTAAGCTGCCTGTGCGGCAGTTCGGGCCGAAGGATGTGAATTAGTTGCATTTTGGCATTTCTAAGCTGCCTGTGCGGCAGTTCGGAAGGCTATGTTGTCGGTAGCTAATCTTTCTGATTTCTAAGCTGCCTGTGCGGCAGTTCGGCAATCTTTTGAGAAGGAAACGGAAACAGTAAATTTCTAAGCTGCCTGTGCGGCAGTTCGGGCTGAAACCGTTGTCGATGCTGCTAATCCGTTTTTCTAAGCTGCCTGTGCGGCAGTTCGGCGCGTAATACGGATGTTGTCGGTTATGGTGTATTTCTAAGCTGCCTGTGCGGCAGTTCGGCTGGCGTGTTAGCTAAGTCTAAGGGTTTATACTTTCTAAGCTGCCTGTGCGGCAGTTCGGTCAGGGTTTTGGTATTTTGCTGCCACTTTTGCTTTCTAAGCTGCCTGTGCGGCAGTTCGGTTCTTTCTTCTTTGTAAAGGGTTTTAAATCATTTTCTAAGCTGCCTGTGCGGCAGTTCGGTGCGAGGTGCACATCAATCAATTCTTGTTCAGTTTCTAAGCTGCCTGTGCGGCAGTTCGGAGACGGAATTAAAGACCAGTTTATCGCTTTCGTTTTCTAAGCTGCCTGTGCGGCAGTTCGGTCGAAATCATCAAGGCTAACGGGGTGTAATATTTTCTAAGCTGCCTGTGCGGCAGTTCGGCCAGTTCAAGGGGGTTTTGCTCGCTGCGAATCATTTCTAAGCTGCCTGTGCGGCAGTTCGGTTTATTTTAGCAGTGCCATCGCCCCTTGCAAATTTCTAAGCTGCCTGTGCGGCAGTTCGGAACAACGCTTTGACTGTCACCATCAAACCACATTTCTAAGCTGCCTGTGCGGCAGTTCGGTTTCAGGATTTTGATTTTGAGGCTAACAGTGCTTTCTAAGCTGCCTGTGCGGCAGTTCGGAAAGAATTTTATCTGTGTAACTCCTCCAAGCTTTTCTAAGCTGCCTGTGCGGCAGTTCGGCGCGCCGAAGCTGATTCCACACCACTGATTGATTTCTAAGCTGCCTGTGCGGCAGTTCGGGCGGACGTGCAGGAGACCGCTGGCTTCATCTTTTTCTAAGCTGCCTGTGCGGCAGTTCGGGCCTCGAATGTTTCGCATCGTTTCCTTAGAAATTTCTAAGCTGCCTGTGCGGCAGTTCGGAAACCAAAACCGAACCGACAGACGAAAGTTTGTTTTCTAAGCTGCCTGTGCGGCAGTTCGGACCAGCCAACGCCGGTTAGGGGCGATTCCACTTTTCTAAGCTGCCTGTGCGGCAGTTCGGAATTCAGCCTCATCTTCCCCGATGTTTTCTGCTTTCTAAGCTGCCTGTGTGGCAGTTCGGACTTCCCAACGCCGGTTAGGTGCAATCCCGTTTTTCTAAGCTGCCTGTGCGGCAGTTCGGGCTGGAAGGCATGAAAGCCGATCTTGCCAAATTTTCTAAGCTGCCTGTGCGGCAGTTCGGCAACACCGGACGGCAAACGCATCCGTCAAACTTTTCTAAGCTGCCTGTGCGGCAGTTCGGAGTTAATTGGAATCTGATTCCGGAAATCAACCTTTCTAAGCTGCCTGTGCGGCAGTTCGGGCCCTGCAAAGCCCCATTCTATCGCCCACATTTTTCTAAGCTGCCTGTGCGGCAGTTCGGAAATACGAGCGAACAGTCGCTCTATTGCGCGATTTCTAAGCTGCCTGTGCGGCAGTTCGGGCGGGATTTGAGAGAGATTGAAAAGCTGGCAGTTTCTAAGCTGCCTGTGCGGCAGTTCGGAATCTCACCTGATGGCTCTTGCGGAATCACTCTTTCTAAGCTGCCTGTGCGGCAGTTCGGGCCCTCACACATTAGTGCAATGGCACGTTATATTTCTAAGCTGCCTGTGCGGCAGTTCGGTTGCTATCGTGAAAGAATGGTGCAAGAATGGCTTTCTAAGCTGCCTGTGCGGCAGTTCGGCACTGGTCATCCCATGCGCCCATATCTACCTTTTTCTAAGCTGCCTGTGCGGCAGTTCGGGAAAGAATGTCTATATTAAGCTGCAACATAACTTTCTAAGCTGCCTGTGCGGCAGTTCGGATAACCATACCGTATGTCTTATCGATGCTGATTTTCTAAGCTGCCTGTGCGGCAGTTCGGTAGATAGAAAAGCAAACATCATTCTAATTTTTAAAGAACTTTTTGTCTTTTTTCTAAAAACCCCTTTTTTATCCCCCCTTTGTAACCCATTGATTTAAAAAGGGGGGATTTTTGGGGCGAAAAAAGGGTTAGAACCAAGGTATCGTTGCTGTGGCGCTCAGCCCATAACAGCTAAACTCTCCTTCAATCGGCTGATCCTGCAACGGCCCATGTTCAATAAACAAAAAAAACGTTTTGCCACTGCTGCGGCTTTGCATTTCAACAGAAGGCAATGTCAGTTTTTTACCCTCACTGATTTTATTTGCTATTTCAGACGGGTCGATACCTTTGGCAATCGCTCGCTGATGTGCGCGCCGGCGTAACCGTTCGGGGTTGCTTTTCGATTGCACCCGTCTAACCACCCGATATTGAACACCAGCAGGAACAGCTAAAATGTTACCCAACTGACAATGGTCGCGCATGCCTGTTAGCCAATCACTGGCCATCAAGGCCAACAATTTTTCCTCAGAAGCATGTAAACGCAACCAGCTACCCAAACGGGTTGCAGTGTGTTCGGGAAAGCTTAAGCCAATTTTGCCCTCTCCCTGTGTGACCAATCCCCGATGCAATTTTCCAAATAAAGCTTTCAACAAAATGGGCTGAGAAAACTCAGGATCGGGCAAAATTCGAATATCAAGATAGTGATTCATGCGGGTTTAGTCCTTTTCACCAAATACGCCACCGCGAATCAAGGTGGCCATGACGTAATGCTGGTTTTCAACTGAAGGCGCTTGGTCTTTCAACACCCAACTATCAAGCAAATAATAAAAATCGGCTTTTTGTTTAGGTTGACGATAGGCCTTGCCTTGTGATGTAACTGAACCATAGGGCTCAACAGCAATCGGGCTAGGGTTGATATCGCTGTCATCATCTTGTGGATACCAAGTATCGATGGTGCGCAGCGCGTTACTGATTTTTTGGCTGTGCATCCCTGCAACGCCATTAACAACATACAGCGTCTTGCTTTTATCCCCTTTGCCCTTGTCCAAAATCAATTCTTGCGAAGGGTAGACCTCTTGCCCATCACCCACCCGCACAAAAGCCACCACGTCTAACAGAACATGGGCTTTGCCTGATAAGCCTTGTTCAATCACGTTGGCCAGTGTGTCTAATTCCGTTGCCTGATCTGCTGGGACATCGAAATTGCGCAAAGAAAAATCGAGGGCATCAAAACGCCATTGCTGTTGAATTTCACCCTCGGCACGGCGGGTAATTTCGACCACAATTTGCTCTGCCCCAATGCGATTGCGCCACAGAAAACGGCCATTAGCCAAGTTAATTGCATAGCGCCGCGCCAATTCGCCAAACCCCTGCGTCTCGACATAGCTTTTCACCGTTGCTTGTAACTTATGCTGATAATCAAGATTGTTGCAGGCCGAAGGTTCGCCTGCACCGGCCAACACGCGCAAGGTAAAACGCACCCGTAGGGTATCTGCATCATTTGGCAAGCTGGCTACATCAACAGTTTGTAAATTTGGGTTTTGGATTTGTGCATCGAGTTTGGCAGGGTCTTGATCTTTTGTCGAAAGACGATTCGAAATGGTGCCGCGCACAGATTTTTCGTGGACAACTACATCGGGCCACAGATTGCCTTGTGCCATGTTGCTCCATTGCCCTGCTTTGAATAAAGCATCCGAGGCATCCAATTTACGTTCAAAAGCCAAAACAGAGGCGGTTTTTAAAGCATCGTTCTTTGCCATGTGAAAAATTCCTTATGCAGAAAATGTGTTTGAGTCGGTATAGAAATTGACACAACGGTATAACCCTGTGTCAGGTTCTGCCTGATAGCGCCAAAGCATCTGTGAAAAAGACGTTAAACGGTGAGGGGCAATCCATTCCCCTAAGGAATACAAACACTCGACAAAGCGGGTGGGGGTTTCCGCATCGCGAGTATTCGCCACTTCTCCAACGGCATGGAGTGGTGATAATCCTGCATAACCAATTGGCAGCGGTACCAACCAACCGGTTGCAGGTTTGTGCACCCGCCATTCGACAGACTCGGGGTCAGTGGCGTTGTGGGTAAACGGGGCTATGTTCAGTTGTGTCAAATCCAACAGGGCATCTAACACCGTTGTGTTTGGGGGGAGGGTATTGAGATGTTCGAGTAATTTATCCGGACGGTGTACCAAAGCGAAGCCGGGCAAAAGGCTATAACGCTGCTTTTTGAAAAAGGCGTCTTGTTCGGTTTGTTGTTGTGGTACGGTTTTCCAATAAGCCCGTTGTTGCTCTCCCCACGGCAAGATGCTGCCTCCCGCAAAACGCATCGCATTCACTTCTGTATGAACGGCTTGAATCAACGGTGTTGTTTCTGTATCACCAAACAATTCATCTTTGACTGCGATAACGAGGCTGATGTCTAAATGAACCCGCCCTTCCTCCACGATTGTGGCCGGTGTCCCATCCTTATTGACAGGGTTTCGGTTGAGATGAAAGACATATTGATATTTGCTGGCTAGACGGGTGACTTGTGGTTCAAAGCGATGGCATACCACACCGACCCCAGCAAACCCTTTTTCTAACACGCCAGCTGCCAATAGCTTGCGCTCGAGCGCATGGGCAAAGCCTAAAAACGCTGATGGCGGAGGAAACCCCCAAGAGAAAGGGCCAGAAATGGCATTGGCGTTTTGGATTTGCAAATGGGGTAACACCAACAAACCAGCGGTGTCCAATTGAGGGTTACGCATGGTTCAAACTCCAACGGATGATTTGTAGGCGATCTTCCAACACGGTTTGCCATGCCTGCGCTTCGGCATCGCCAAAGTGCAGCTGTTTGTGATTTTTGTCTAAGGCACTGTTTAACCAATTCGCAAAATTTCGCGTGATTTCATCCAACCATTGCCCTTGGCGGCGGCGATTGGCAAAGTCCTCATCTTCATGCCCACGCTCAGGATCAAGCCAATATTGCTCTGCTTCATCCAACATACTGTTTTTGCTCCAGCCGGCGGGCAAGGCTTGTAATTCTGCGGTGTATTGCAACAATTCATCACAAATGTCATCAATCAGTGTGGCGCGGGCCTCACGAATGGCGACATTGTTGTAATCCCCTGCGTTTCCCAACAGGTTTTTCAGGGCATTGAGTGTGAATCTGACATTTTTTCGGCGGCCAAATAGCGAAAAGATGCTGCGTTGTTGCAAGGGGGCTTGAATGGTATGTTGGCTTTGCCAAGTTGGCGGACACGAGGCCAAGAGCCAATTTTCGCCGTGTCGCTCACTGTTTAATTGGCTGATGTTCTGTGGTTTCGTGCCGCCAAAATGCTGCGTTGCTAGGTTCGGATAATCCCGATAACCGTGATCGTGATGTTTTTTCATTCTGCGGGCCTCGCGGGCGGCTTTGGCCTCGTCAGAAAAACGGTCTTGGCGCATGGTATTCCAAACATGATGGGCCAAAGAGGTTGGAAACAGGGGCAGCAACAGATGGTAAGTACCATCGGATAAGGGCCAATAGATTTGCTTGCTTAGCTTGTGGCTGGCCAATTCGCCTTTTGGCTCTGGCAAAGTAGCAAATGCTGCACGCCAGTTTTCTGCTTCTTGTGTTTCTCCGCCGGCGTATTCACAAAATACCTCTATTAATGTTCGATGTTCAGTGAGGCATAAATCTAAGACCGTTTGCTCGGCGACTTTTAAACGTAGAAATTTGTAAACGTCCAAAGCTGCTGCATTACCGACAACGTCCGGTTCCAGCCGATTGTTTAGACTATGGCTACCAAATTCATGATGTAAGGCTGTTTTGTGACCAGTGCTGCTTAGATTGGATCCTTTAGCATCAGGATGATTGAACTTTAGGGCGTGGGTAACTTGTTGAATTTGCCCTACCCGTTTCGCGGCATCGGCAATCCAAACAGCAGGTTCAAACGCAGCAATCAAGTTATCTCTCGCCTCGGTGTCTTCCGCTTTGAGTTTGTCTAACTTCCCTTGCAATCTTTCGCTTAAGAAAGACGAAATCACCGTTCGAATAGCAAAAGCTGTGATCGGTGAGGCATCTTCAGACAGTATTTTGCTCATCAACCCTCCTAATTATTCCTAAAAAATGCTCTATTTTCTAAAAAATCCTAAATGACCATGATAAAGCCAAGTAACGTTCTCTCTTTGTGGTAAATCAAATAACCCATAACGGTTAGCACAATGTTCAATCGGTAGGTTTTTGTCTTCAGATAGCGTTTCCAAGGCGCTTTCATAATCAGGGGTGGCCCAATTTGATATGTTTTTTCCTAAGGTGAGAGAAAGTGGCATCCAACGACTGTTTTGTAAGGTAAATTGCCCTTCTTTCTCCAAACGCACCAAATCAAGGCCACCATTGGCATTGGGCTGTAGCGTGTGTGCGGCTCGGCCTTCAGGGTCGTGCCGAAAAGGGGTTTTTCGCTGTAAGAAACCACTCTGATGAGCTAGTGTTTTCCACCAGTAGGTCACAGGTATTTGCTTTTGAGCACCGCCAGCTGCCTGATTTAGCATTAAATCTTTCAAGGTTGCGTGCTCAAGGTCGGCCAAATTATGTTGCGGATCGAGCGTGTCTCGTTCTGCAATCCGTGGTGTAGCGGTGAGTGGTTGCCATTGTTCTGGCACAAGCACGTGGTCTAAATCGTGGGACGCCATTGGAAAACTGGCACTTTCAAAACCGGGCCGGACAAAAGCGAGGCGCTGACCTTGCGCCGCTTTTAAGTTGTGAGACATCAACCAGACATTCGGTGAGGCATCGGGGCAGCGTTCTGTTCGATGCCGCTTCACCCGTCCAGCCAATTGGATGATCGAACGCAATGACGAAGGCTCAACAATCGCCCAATCATAATCATGGTCACGTCCAACTTCTGCCACGGCGGTGGCCAAGACAATAAATAGATGATCTTGTACTGAGGAGGTCGTCAGTGCTTGTTGAATGCTTGGATGTTCAAATACTGCTTCGGGATGATGGCGCTGTAATACCTGATCCAAGGTGTGTTCAAGTGCTGTGCGAACTAATAAGGGATGGCGCGAGTGGTAAACGCAAAGATGAACGTGGACACCATCAGGCGCTCCATGAGTGAACAGCCATTGAGCAACACGACACAGTGGATCGATGTTAGCCATTCTAATCAAACCAAAGCTGACCTTTTTCCCTGTGCTGGGTTGTGTTGTGTGATGCTGTTGATGGAGCTGTAAAGCATAATCAAGGCAACTGGTTGCCCATTGCTCGTAACAGATGGATTCTTTTTGCTGTGGGGTCGGGGCGGCAGTAAGGTCTGGCTCAAATGGGACAACTTTGGCTCGCCGCCGTGGCTCGATGGCTTGGAGTTTGGCGACTCGACGTGACACAAATTGTGTGTGGCGGGCGAGAAAAGTCTCTCCTTCATCATAGAAATCAGCCTCGCTACCATACTCATCAAACCATGCACACACGACTGCTGAAGATTGCCCGTGTCCTCGGTGTGCTTGAAATGCCTGCCGTCCTTGTTGATACGCCAAAAATAGACCTTGAACCAACGCTGGCGGCAAAGTGGCTGAAGACAACAAGACTCGGCTTCCAAGTAGCCCTGCCCAATGTACTAAACGAGCAATGGCTGGCAAATCTTCTTGGGAAAAATCATCAACCTCGTCCAATACCAAATCTGATGTCATCAGTCGCAACATCGGGGCAATTTGATGTCCCCCTCGCGTGCTTTCTGTTGCTGGTATCAAATGGTCAATGGTGCAAGTCAACACAGGCGCATCCAATAAGCGTAGGGCTTGGCTATTTTTGCCTAACCATGTTTTGAGAGGCCCATCGACCAAACAGCCTTCGTAGTACACATAATTGTGTTCTGGTAACAAATCGACCGAAGATTCATTGCCAAAGGCATCGCGGCTTGCCAATGCCTCAATTAGCGCTTGCTGCGCCGAACCACCGACTAAAACAGCCAAATCGGTCTCATTCAATCCTAAGCGTTTGCCATAGGCCGCACCTGTCTGGCGGGTGAGAGTGCGCAGCCCCATTGCCACCGTAAAACGTGCGCCTTTTTGTGCATGGGCTAAACCATAGGCAATACGACCATTTGCCAAGGTTTTTCCGCAGCCAGTCGAGGCCATATTCACCCCAAAAAATCCGTGTTTTTCGCTGCGTTCTGCCCATGCTTCTGCCAAATCAAATGCTTGGTTTTGCCAACGAAATGCCCCTTTGCTCCGTTCACGAAAACCTTTGTGGCGTGCAATGCGCGGTAGTTGTCCATCTAACAGCGGCAAAGTGCGCAAAATCCGTCCCGTGTTGACCTCTACGCCAATCAAATGCTCATCGAGTCGTTGATTTAATACCCGCCCTTCGGGTGTATTGCGTGTGTTGGCATAAAGCGGTTTTTCTTTCCCTTTCACAGGATCGCCATAACGCGGTTGACTGATTTGGCTGGAGTAAAAATGGTCTCCCAACATCAATCCCATGCGTGCGATGTGTAGCGCATAAGGGCTTTTTACCCACTGTTGAGCGAGTTCCGTTTTTAATAGATGTTGACGTTGTAATACAATATTTTTTGCGAGACGAGAGGCGTGTTGTCGCCAATGTTGACTATTCCACGGTAGATTTTTTTTAAATGTCCAACAGGCTTTTTTCTCGGATTCTTTGCTATCTGGACGAGCGCCACACCAATTGGCAGAAATCAGCTCTGGCAATCGCTGTAGCAACCCCTCACGGTTAATGTCCTCCCCATTTCTCATGTCTGGTTCAGGCAAGCGATGGTGACTGACAATTAACCAACCAATCATCTGGGCTAAAGGTGGCAGACCTTTTAAGGGCGCGGTGAAAGTTTTGAGATCATCTTGTTTGAACTCGACTGGTGGCCATTCGGTTAGTCCTTCTCTATCCTGTAAGGCTGTTAGCCAAGCGATATCGTCTTTGCCACAGCTTCGCACAAAGGCTTCAAACAAGCGCAGCGATACCCATTCATGACGAAAGGCATCCGCTTGGGGCTTACCAGAGCTTAATTTTTTCTGGAAGGCATCATTGGCTTTGCCAAAATCGTGAAAGAGTGCTGCCATTTGTGCGATGAGCCGGATGTCTTCTAAGCCATGCCAGTCATTCTCATCTGCTTGTCGCAGCACATCACGACGGGTCGTGTTGGTGGGCGTGGCGCCTTGTGCATTGAATTGGCGCGCATCTCCGACAATCCACAATAATTCACTGTGATTGTGACCTCGGTTCCAATGACAAGCGACAGCCGTATTTTTACGGGCGCTACGTCGTAATAGTCCGTATAGGGTATTGAGCCCTGCTTGGGTGATAATCGTTTTCCACGTGCGGTCACCGTGTCGTTCGGCAAATTGGTCAAGAATACGACGTGTTTCTGTTAGCGCGTTTTTGCTGCACTGAGACACCAAAACAATATTCATTTGGCAAGAGATCCTATCGTCAAAGCCACATCTTTTAATGTATCAATCATGAAGTCTAACGCTTCGTGTTGTGCAAAGGCTTGTAGGCAAGCTTGGCGGAAAGTTTGCTCGTCATCACCCCGTGTTGCAGAGATAAAAGCTTGTGGTAATACAATCGCGTCCTTGATTAGATCAGCTACATCAAAAACCAATGCACCACGACGTGTTTTTCCATGCAACACGGCCAATCCGTGAGGTAAACCCAGTACCCAAGTTGCTGTGGCAGCAAGCCCATAGGCGAGATAATTGCCGTGATCTAAAAACCGATTTGCAGGATCGTGTCCGTTGCCGCCTTTGCTGCGAGTGAAATCACCATATTCAGTGGCATTGGCTGCTAACTGAAATAGTTTTTTGCTTAGACGTGCCTCTTCAGTCAGCAAGGCTGTGTGATCGACGGCCATTTGATTTCGCTCACTGGCATTGCGTAAAGCAGCAAGTAACACGTCAGAAGGCACATGAAAACCTGCTTCGGATAACCGCCGGTTGTTTTGCCAAAGGTGTGCGACTTGTTGTAAACGCTTTTCCTGAAAGACTTTTGCAGCTTTCAAACGCAAATTGTCGTCAAACCAAAACTTCACCCACGATTGCAAATACTCTGTTGGCCGATACTCGCTTTGTGGTGAAAACCAAACAATGTCGACATCTATTTCATTGGCGCTGTAAAGCGGCGTACCGCCACCCCCACAAAATCCAACTAATACCCCTGCTTTAGCCAATTCGCGCATCGCATCTCGTGTAATGGATGTACCTGTACCGAGTAAAATACACGTGGTATTGGCAATTGGAATATTCCAGTACAATGATTGCTTGCCTTCATCGGTGACATATTCCACACGCCCGCCATTCACCAAGACACGGCAATATTCTAGGTAATACAGATTGGCTCTTTTGGAATGCAAAATCGTTTTCAGTTCGGAGGGGGTGAAGGCTTTCATGTCTACAATTTCATCAATTTAAAACTTGATTTTTGTAGAAAAAATTCTATTTGGCAACTGTAAAAAAATAAAATATCTATTTGTTTTTGATGAATGAGAAAAAATTCTATGACTCAGATCATTAGGTTACAATTTTTGCCTCATCTTCATTCTTAACACCAATATGCTGCCGACCGCCTCCAACTTGCGCCCACTGCGTTAAAGAATTGGGTCGATCTGTTTGAACACTGGCAGGAGCAACACATCATGGCACAGCTGACACACACACCGGTAATGACTGTCTTGCAATCTCTAGAGCAAATGAGCCAAACCAAAGAAGAACGGTTACGGGCATTGGCGCGTGAACGGGCTGTGTGGGATTACAACACCGACATCATCACTGCACGGGAAGAAGGCAGAGAAGAAGGTATCCAAAAAGGTCGTGAGGAAGGTCGTCAAGAAGGTCGTCAAGAAGGTCGTGAGGAAGGCCGTGAGGAAGGCCGTGAGGAAGGCATGAAAATATTCCTTCGCAGTATGATCGAAACAAAATTTGGCCAGCCGTTGCCGGATTGGGTGTTGTCGCGGTTACGGTCGGCAACGCCGGAACAGTTACAGCAATGGGGTATATCGTTAACGCAAGCGCAACGACTAGAAGATATTTTCCAACTTTAACGCCAGCCCACCCGCTCTCTGAATCAGGAGGCAATTTTTTGTCAACGCGACAACTGATCACTCCCTTGTCTAAGTGCTGAAGCATGGTCATGGTTCGGTTTAACAATATCTGACAATTGCCGAACTCAATCCCGATTAGTGAGTCTGTCCATGATTTGCCGAAGTGCAATTTAAGGTAATGTCCATGGCCACCGTCATTTACTGCTTCCGTTCCGATTTTCGTCTGCATGACAATCCTGCCTTGATGGCGGCTTGTCAGCGTGGTGCTACTGTCATACCAGTGTGTTTTGTACCACCAGACACAGCGACGGCGTGGGGTTTTCCACGGATGAGTGCACGGGCGAGAGCGTTCCGATTAGAAGCGGCACGAGCTGTCGATGTGGTTTTGCGCGAACAGGGAAGTCAACTGATCCCGTTACTCGGCAACATGACAGAAGCTTTACCCAACTTGGTACAAAAAACCGCTGCCGAGGTGGTAATTTGCGAAGAAATTGCGACACCTGAAGAACAGCATGAGATCAATGCCCTGCGTGCACAAGGCATCAAGGTAGAAACGTATTGGCAGTCTTCGCTGTTTCATCCGGCCGACTTACCTTTCCCTGTCGAAAAACTGCCGGATGTCTTTACGGCTTTTCGCCAACAAATCGAACGGCAGGCGATTACCCCTCGATTACCTTTGGCTGTCCCTGTTGTGCCACCTCTGCCTGATAATTGGTGTACCGACGGCGCATTTGATTTTTCTGACACAGTTTTACCGGCCATAGACCATCGCAGCAGCTTTCCTTTTCCCGCCCCTGAATTTCAGGCAAGTGAGTCCGCTGCATTAGCGCACTTGGCGCAATATATGGCGCGTGGTTTGCCACATTCTTATAAGGCCACGCGCAATCAATTATCTGGCGTCGATTTCTCCAGCAAATTTTCTCCTTGGTTGGCTTGTGGTGCGCTTTCTCCGAGGACGATAGTGCAAGCGTTGCAAACCTTTGAAACGGAATATGGCAAGAGCGAGAGCAGTTATTGGCTGTGGTTTGAATTGTTGTGGCGCGATTATTTCCGTTTTTTACACCTGAAATATGGCTCACGGTTATACCACGGTGGCGGTTTATCTCGTCGGGCAGTGCCAAGCCATGATCCAGACAACTTCCAACGCTGGTGTTCCGGTGAAACTGGGGAGGGTTTGGTCGATGCGGGGATGCGTGAGTTGGCGGCAACCGGTTATCTCAGTAACCGCCTGCGGCAGGTGGTGGCCAGTTATTTGATTTATGACTTGGGGTGTGATTGGCGAGCTGGGGCGGCGTGGTTTGAGTCAAATTTGCTCGACTACGATTGTTATAGCAATCAGGGAAATTGGTTGTATATTGCGGGGCTTGGCACCGACCCACGCGGTGGGCGCCGTTTCAATCCGATCAAACAAGCGGCTGAATATGATCGCGATGGCGCTTACCGCTGCAGGTGGTTGGCCGAACTTTCGCGCTAGATTGGCCATACATAATAGAAACCCTGTATGTTGAAAGTTCTTTTCCGCGACGATGATCTGATTGCCATTGATAAACCGTCTGGTTTGTTGGTGCATCGCAGCGAAATCGACCGCCGTGAAACGCGGTTTGCTGTACAACTGTTGCGTGATCAAATTGGGCAAAAAGTGTATCCCGTTCATCGCTTGGATCGGGGCACCAGTGGGGTGTTGTTGTTTGCTTTGAATGCCCACACCGCGCGTGTGCTGAATGAAAATTTTGCAGATCAACAACCACAGAAAACTTATTTAGCGGTGGTGCGTGGCCATCCTGCTGACCACGGACAAATTGATCACCCAATTACACGGCAACCCGATGAACGCGAATATGTACACGACAATGCCCAATTGAATGCACAACCCGCCTTGACCGACTACCAAACCTTGGCGCGTTGTGAACTGCCATTTGCTGTCGATCGCTATCCACAAAGTCGTTATGCCCTGTTGCAGCTGTCGCCACACACTGGGCGGCGGCATCAGTTACGCCGTCATTTAAAACACATTGCCCATCCGATTATCGGCGATGCCACCCACGGTAAGGGTGTACACAACCGATTTTTCCAACAGCAATTTCAGGTGGGGCGGATGTTGTTACATGCGGTGACGCTGTCTATCCAACATCCTCATCAATCACAAACCTTACTGTTGTCCGCCCCTGTTAGCGGTGAATTTGCCCAATTGCTAACAGCTTTGGATTGGGAGACAGCTCTACCCCCTGCTTGGCGTGGTTAGATATACCATTCCGGTGGTTTGGGTGGCAGCGGTAAGCTGGGCAGGCTTGGGCGCGGTGCTTCGGCATCAGGGACAACATGCGGCGCGTTGAGCGGCAAGATCACAATAAAGCGTGTGAAATGCCCAACTTCGCTTTCTACATAAATCTGTCCACCCAAAATGTGTTGCACGGCATTGTGGCAAATATGTAAGCCAAGTCCGGTTCCACCTTGTCCCATTTTGGTGGTGAAAAAAGGATCGAAAATTCGTTTTCGATGCTCTGCACTAATACCGTTGCCGTTATCGGAGACCGACAAGCGCACCCGCTGCAACTCTGGCTCTAGGCTGGCTTGAATATGAATGGTGCCATGATCGCGACCATGAAATCCATGCAAGACGGCATTGTTAATTAAATTGGTTAATACTTGCCCCAATGCCCCCGGGTAGCTGTCCAAACGGATGGCGGGTGGCAAATCGCTTTCAATGTGAAATGGGGTACGTTTGAGCGAGGGTTCGAGTGTCAAAACAATCTCGCGCACCACTTCAGACAACACAAATTCACGGCGTTGTGCACTGGTTTGGTCGACAGCCACTTGTTTAAAGCTGCTCACCAGTTCGGCTGCGCGTTGTAAATTGCGACAAGCAATTTCGCCGGCATTGTTGACCGTTTTTAAGAAATTCTCTAAATCAGAACGGCGTAAACCGCTTTGTTGTGCTTGTTGAAATTCGGTCAGGCGTTCACCGAGGGTCGATACTGCCATCAAACCATTCCCAATTGGCGTATTCAATTCGTGAGCAACCCCTGCCACCAAATTCCCTAAGGCGGCGATTTTTTCTGATTGCACCAACTGTTCTTGCGTGGCTTTTAGGTGATCAATGGTTGCCTCAAGCTCACTATTGCTTTGCGACAGTGCCTCGGTACGTTCTTGTACTTTTTGTTCTAACAGGCTGTTTAATTCTCGTAATGCCTGTTCAGCATTGCGCTGTTCAGTGATATCCACATCCATACACACCACCAACGGATGCCCTTCATCGCTGGGAATCGGGAATAACGTTGCTAAGACATAGATATCATGGCCTTGCTTATGGCGTAGGCAAAATTCAGCAGGACCGAAAGGTTTGCCGCTTTGATGAACGTCCTGTAATAACTCCAACAAGGCATTCACTTGTTGCTGGTCGCGGTACATAAAATGTCGGTTGGCGACACTGACCCCAACCACTTCTTGTGCACTGTAACCATACATCCGTTCAGAAGCTGGGTTCCAAAATACGATGTTCCCTTGGCCGTCATACCATTGAATCGACACGGAAGGGGCATTGTTTAAGGTGGCGCGGAGGCGTTCTTCGGTACGTAAGAGGGCGGCTTCACGTTGGTTAATGACCGCCACCATGTCAGCTAAGTCATTGGATAATTGGTTAAGCTCGGCCACAGGCAAATTCTTTGGCCAGCTAGACGCATAATCTCCCGTCGTCACTAAATGGGCACGGTCGATAAGGGCAGACAGGGGACGTGCCATGCGGCTGGCCCAAAGTGGTGCCAATAACAGACTAATGATAATGGAACCCAAAAACCCCAAGCCGACCAGCAATACCGTGGTGCGATAGTGGATATTGTCGAATCCTGCGGGTGAGGTGCTTAGAATAATCCAATTCAATTTTTCTGACCGCGTGGCACCGACTAAATGACGATGACCGGCCAGTTCTAAATACGGCGGAAGCGTTTTAGCGGTTTGTGCGGCTTGAAAGATGGTATGGCCAGAAAAATTATGGTGTTGATGTGGGTCATCCGGTTGTGATGACGCTAGCCATTGCCCACTGTTGTCAATCACGGTAATGGTGGAGTAGGTGTTACGGGTTGCTTGTGTCAACATACCTAACACACGCTCAATTGATGCTTCTCCAATAATAATCAGCCCACCAACCCGATAAGCGACCCCGACGGTATTTTTTCCAGAGAGTAGCGAGAGGTAGTTATCACTCCAAATTGGCTGCCAAGCCGCAGGATTCGATTGTGCAGCATAGCGAAACAGACGATTACCTGAAAAATCTGCACCGCGTAAATCACGATTTGCGGCGCGTGATCCGAGGGGTTTACCAACGGCTAACACATCGCCTCGCTGCGATACCACAAAGACGGCATCAAAGACATCGCCTTTCCCTGCCATCGCATCTAAATAGCTTTGCAGCGACTCAGGATGTTGTTGGTAGTCGTTTTCTTTAGCCAATGCCAACAACGGCATGAGCTGCGCTTCAACGCCACTCATGAAATAACCCAGTAGACGCGAGGCATGTTCCGAGCGTTCTTGTAGCTGCATCCGGCTGTTGGTTTCGATTTGTGGCAAGCGTAGTAACAAAATCAAACCGCCCACAATGGCAAACGTCAGCATAGAGGCGATGACTAAAAGCGAAATGAGGGAATTGCGTAGGCTAAGGGGCTTCATTATTTAAGGGAACAACTCAAAGCGACCATTTTTGACAATGGTGAGGAAGGTCGGACGATTGGCATCACCGTGACGGTCGAATGTCCACTCTGCTTGTAAGCCTGTATAAGGGCCAGTGTGTAACAAGGCATGATCTAGGGTTTGTTGTGGGGATTTTTGCCGTAGGGCTTGGATAATGGCTTGGGTAGCATCGTAGGCCGTGACACTCGCAAAGCCGGGGTCCTGTCGGAAACGTTGTTGGTAACGGACGCTAAAATCGCGATAACGTGCTGCTTGATGCTCACGATTAAAAAATTGGGTCATCCACACCCCTTCAACGCTACGCCCACCTAATTGAATCAGATGCTCTGTGGCTGCCCATGACGAGGCAACGATATACCAACTTGGGTCGCCCTCTTTCCTCGCTAACTGTACTAAACGCACGGTATCGACTGCGCCACTGACCAACATCAACGAGTCGGCTTCTGCGCGTTTCGCTTGTTCAATCAAATGGCCAAAACTGCCACTTTGGCTGCCATCATAGGCTAACAACGCCACTACCTTGCCACCTGCAGCAGTAAAGTATTGCCGATAATGGTCGGCCCAATCCTGTGAGAAAGCGCGGTTGCTGGTGTCGTAGATAATCGCTACGCGCCGTGCACCTTGCTGATAGAGCTTGTTGGCACTGACTTGGCTATTGCGTTGCGTTGGCGATGCAATGGTAAAGAAACGGTCTGCTTGGCCATGTAAGGCACTGGCGGTGACAGTTGGGCTGATGGCGAACAGTTCTAACCGCTGTAATGCTGGATAAATGGCCTCGGCTACCGAACTGGTCATTGGGCCGATGACGATTTTAATATCTTGTTTAGCAATGGTTTCTAAGGCTCGTAACGCCGTATTGGGGTCTTGTTGGTCGTCATATACCAATAGTTCTACATCACGGCCAGCAATGCCACCATTGGCGTTGGCATCTTCAATCGCCAACAAAGCACCATTGCGCCCTGATTCACCGAGATCTGCCCCTTTACCACTGAGACTGCCTAAAAAAGCGAGTTGTACCGGTGTTTCTGGCTGGCAGCCGCTGACAGTCACACTCGCTGCCAACAATAGCGGCATGAGGATGACACGGCGTCGTGTCGGGGCGGGATCAAGGCCGTTCTTCGAGCCAAGGCAAAATCTCATCCAGCGGCATAGGTTTGGCATATAAAAATCCTTGTACTTCAGCACATCCAAGATCGCGCAGTTTTTGGGCTTGGCTTTCGGTTTCCACCCCTTCTGCTAATACTTTCATCCCAAGTTGTTTTCCCAACGGAATCACCATCTCGGCAATGAGCGCCCCTCGATTGCCGCTTTCCAGCGCGTTGACGAAAGAACGGTCGATTTTGATGCGGTCGGCAGGCAGACGATCCAGATAAGACAGGGAAGAAAACCCCGTACCAAAATCATCAATTGCCAAACTGATGCCGCGAGTTTTCAAAGCATAGAAAATTTGTTCGACCGCTTCCGCCCCTAAAATAGCGACCGATTCGGTGACTTCTAGCTCTAGGGCTTGGGCGGGGATGCCGCTGTCGGCAAGTGTCAAGTCCACCATATTCAGAAAATTAGGGTGGGCAAATTGCACCGCAGAGACGTTTACCGCTACGATTAAATCTGGGTGAGAACGGCGCATTGCCCCGACAGCATTCAATGCCGAACGCAAAACCCATTCACCCAATGACACAATCAGGCCTGAGCTTTCTGCCACTGGGATAAAACTGGCGGGGGAAATCATCTTGCCATCATCATGCCGCCAACGCAGCAACGCCTCGACACCTAAAACCCGCTCGGTACGGCAACAAAGCTGTGGCTGATACGCGATAAACAGACGGTTATATTCAAAGGCTTCACGCAGTGCTTGTAAGAGGCGTGTGTGCTCGCGCATTTCACGATTGATGGCCTGACTGAAATAGGCATCTTGTCCTTGGCCGCGTGCTTTGGCGCGCTTAATCGTAATCCAAGCATCTTTTAGCCGATCCGCACCACTGCCGTGGCTATCGGCAACTGATAGCACAGCTAGGGTCACCGACAGCTGATGTTCAGTGTCATCTAAAGTAAAAGGGCGGGAGAACAATTCGCGGATATTGCTAGGTGTTAAAGCGTGTTTGGCCCCGAGTAGCGCAAAGGTATCGTTGCCAATTCGGCTGACAAAATAACCATCACTAAAATGTTGCTCTAAGCGGTTGGCAACGGCAATTAGCACTTGGTCGCCATAACGATGGCCAAACAAATCATTGATGGCAGAAAACTGATCAATATCAATCAAAACCAAAGCGAAGTGATCGAGGTCTTGTTGTTTGATACAGCGGTCGAGGGTATCAATCAGGCCTGCGCGATTGGGTAAGCCGGTCAGAATATCGGTAAAGGCAGATTCTTGTAGTTTTTCGACCAATCGTACATTGTCACCCCCCAAAGCGATATTGGCACAAAAGACTTCAAATAAATTGCGATCAAGCACAATCGGTTGTGGTAAATGCAAAAAGCCAGTTAACACATCCCCCTCGGCGCCACTGAGATATAAACTGATGCCATCGGCTTCAATCAAACTGCGACGCAGGCTTAAACAGCGGTCTAGACGTTGTAACAGGGTATTCGGTAAAACATCACCCGCAGGACGGCCTGTTTCCATTTCATAACGTCCACCACCAGCAAAAACCATGAATTCAGCGGGCTGTTGCAGGTTATTGCCACCACAAATTAAGCCATCTTCTGGGACACCTGCATATTGTGCTAACTGTGCTAACGCAGCCTTAGCAAAACATTGCATCTCGCGCCGGCTCATTAGTTGGCGGCTGGCGACGACAATTTGTTCTAAACCCCGCTTGCTCGCGTCTAAACGGCAGAGCTGGTCATACGTTCGTAAAGCTGAAGACAAAGTGGTGAACAGTTTATTGCGCGTCAGTTCGCTTTTGGTTTTATAGTCGTTGATATCATAGCGGCGGATGGTATCGATTTCTGGTGCATAACCAGGTTGTCCGGTGCGCAGAATAATTCGCGTGTTGTGCAAGCCAAGTTCACCGCGAATCACATCAATAATTTCCAAACCCGCCGTGTGGGTTTCCATCACCACATCAAGCAAAATCACAGCGACTTCATGGGGCTGTCGCAGTCGTTCTAATGCCTCAGCTGCCGAATAAGCATGGATAAGGGTTAACGGACGATCAAAAATCAAAATGCCATCTAACGCGAAGCGTGTCGCTTCGTGCACATCAGCATCATCATCAACCACGAGCACTTGCCAAGCTGGTAAGCTTGGTGAGGTGGCTAAAGGATTGGTTGTGGCTGTTTCATCCACAAAGAAAAGCAGATCATCGATATCATTATTCATTGCTACTGACCTATGCTAAGAAGCCGTGACGTCGGCAGTGCCACACTTCTTGTAAAATATCATTGTAGCCAAAAGATGCTTGCAATCTTTTTACGATACGACAGTTTTTTTGTCACCGTTGCTAGCTTATTTTGTCTTTACTGCAGTGTGCCACTATTTTTTATTAAAATCATTACTTTTTTCAAATTTTTCTGGTTGTTGAGGATGCCATGTCTACTGAATTCAGCTTACCCTTTGAACCTGCTAGCTGTGATGCCTGTCGTGATCTGAGCGCATTGGGGTTCGGTTTTACGATGGCATTTCAACCGATTGTCGATGTTCGCACCGGTCGTCCCTATGCTTACGAAGCCCTTGTTCGTGGAGAACAAGGACAAGGTGCTGGGTATATTCTAAGTCAAGTCAATGATGCCAATCGCTATCGTTTCGACCAAGCGTGTCGTGTGAAAGCCATTGAATTAGCAGCACAATTGGGTTTGCACCATCTAGATAACTGTAAACTCAGTATCAATTTTTTGCCCAATGCAGTGTATCGTCCGGCCAGCTGTATCCGCGCTACTTTAGAAGCTGCCAAGCGTTTTGCCTTTCCTGCTAATCGCTTGATGTTTGAAGTCACCGAAGGAGAAAAAATTTCTGATGCCAGTCATTTGATCAATATCTTTAATGAATACCGCCGGCAGGGGTTTACCACGGCGATTGATGACTTTGGTTCGGGGTATTCTGGCTTGAATCTGTTAGCGACCTTCCAACCGCAGGTGCTAAAAATTGATATGGAATTAACTCGAGATATTGATCAAAATCAAGTGAAGAAGGCGATTGTGTCGGGGGTGTTGCTGGTGGCACAACAGCTAGAGATTACGATTATTGCTGAAGGGATTGAGACCGAAGCCGAGGCCAATACCTTACACCAGATGGGTGTCAATTATATGCAAGGGTATTGGTTTGCTCGGCCAGAAATTGCCGCTTTGCCGTTGGCAAATTAAGTGCGAGAAGGGGGGCGGCGGATGCCTTGCCGATGGCGGCTAAACACCCACTTCTCCCACACCGCTTGTAACGATTCATCCCAAAAATCTGCCACAATTTGCCCACATAACACCGTGTATGCGGTCTCTGTGTGGATGGTTTTCTCAATGATCACTAAGGGCAAATGCACCGGCAGCGGCCACTGTGGATCCAGTAATAATTTGACCACCACCCGATCACCGACGGCTAAATCGTCTTGTACGGTGGATTGCCAAGCAATTTCCTCCATCCCCACCCGACAAACACAATCTGGCAAATTGGGGTCTAACTGGGCTAACAGCTGTAAGTACACCGATAAATCTAATTTGGCTTCGAGGCGGGTTTGTCCATCATCATCATGCTGATTGACGGCTGGCGCGGTTAAGATACGCAATAGCAGGCGTGCTTCATGTTGCCAACGTAACAGCGGCACCGCCTCATCACTGTGTGCACAGGATAAGGGCAATACTGCATCGAAACTGACGGTTGATAACGTAGGAAACATCAAACACTCCTTTCCACAAGCAAATTAACCCAGCAATTTAGGCAGGGCTTCTAAACCACCAAAGCGGATGGCCATGTCGGCTTGTTCTGCTACCACCGGTTTGGCGTGGAAGGCGATGCCAAGCGCGGCAGCTGCAATCATTTTTAAATCATTAGCGCCATCGCCAATCGCCAAGGTTTGTGCCGAAGAAAGTCCCAATTCATCCGCTGTGCGGTGCAAATGATCGGCTTTCGCTTGTGCATCGATAATAGGGCCTAGAATACGGCCAGTTAAATGCCCATCAACAATTTCTAAGGTATTAGCAACGGCATAATCCAACCCTAAACGCTGTTTCAGGCGTTCGGTGAAAAAAGTAAAACCACCGGAAATCAGTAGGAATTTCACTTGATGCTGTTGGCAAGCAGCGAGCAATGTCTCTGCGCCACGGGTGAGACGAATACGTTGTTCATACACTTCATCTAAAGCACTGGCCGGCAGCCCCTTTAACAACGCCACCCGCTCTGTCAGTGAGGCGGCAAAATCCAGTTCACCACGCATTGAGCGTTCGGTAATCGCGGCGACTTGGGCCTTGATCCCCAACATATCAGCCAATTCGTCGATACATTCGACCTCAATCAAAGTCGAATCCATATCACTGACCAATAAACCAAAGTCGGCAAAACGACAGTTGGCGGGTAACAGTGCATAGTCTAATTCTGCTGCTTCACACACCGCCGCAAACAAAGGCGACGCCTCAACCAAATCGCCTAAGAAATCGGCGGTGTCTGGTGTGCGTTGTTCAACCTGATCGGCCAAACACGATTCCGCTAAAACCGATAATAAACTATGGTCGTGTAAACCCTGACCGTAGACAGAAAGACGTAAACTCATGGGGCCTTTTCCTAAAAGCACAATTAACGAATACCGGTTAACTTATGGGTTTGCAAACTGAGCTGCCACTGTGGATGTGCCATACACCAAGCTATCGCCTCGGCGGTGTGTTGGCGTTGTTGAATATCATCCAGCGGTTGTAAATAAAAATAGTCAAACTGCCAATCTGCAAAGGCTTGAGGTGAGCTGAAACCACGTTGTGGCCAAACGAGCTTTAATTCGTGGCCGCTTGTTTGCACAATCTCACTGCCCGCCTTTGGGCTGACACATAACCAATCGATGCCTGCTGGCGCGGCAATGGTGCCATTGGTTTCTACACCAATCTCAAAACCCTGAGCATGAACGGCGTCAATCAGTGCACGATCTAGCTGCAATAATGGCTCGCCGCCAGTGAACACCACATAAGCCCGCTGCCGTGGGACTCCTTGCCATGTGGCGGCAATGCGTGCGGCGAGCGCCTCGGCATCCGCAAATTTGCCACCATCTGGGCCAACACCGACAAAATCGGTATCACAAAACTGACAAATTGCTGTTGAGCGATCTTGTTCACGCCCACTCCACAGATTACAGCCACTGAATCGACAAAACACTGCAGCACGTCCAGCCTGTCGGCCTTCACCTTGCAAGGTATAAAACATTTCTTTGACGGTATAAGTCATATCAACCCTTGGCAATGGCGCGCACGCCCATCTGATTGGCAGCGTAAATATCGACACGGCTTAACATGGGTAATAAAGGTTTAGCATGCAACCAGACCCATGCGGCAATGCCTGCACAATCTGTGCGTGTTATCGCTGGTAATTGGTCTAAGGGATGATGGTCGAGTTGTTGATAAATTGGCTTAAACTGTGCTTTGACATCACCAAAATCTTCCACCCAGCCCATGACCTCGTCCAATTGGCCAGTGAGATGCAGATTGACCCGATAACTGTCGCCGGTATAACGGCCACTTTGATCGAAAGGGACTGCCGCTTCAAAACGCTGTTCTTTCCAAATCCGAAATTGTTGGCCATCAAAACGGCTACCCGCAGTCACTGTTTCATGAACCGTCACACTGATTAAACCTGCCAATGGTTCTGCCAAGCGTGGCCACAACCAAGCGGCAAGATTCTCACTGGTTGGGTTTTCTAGCCCAGCAATATCATTTAAATAGGCATGATGCAGTTGTAACGAAAGTGGCAGCCAAGCGCGTTCCAGCGCTGCATGGTTATGTTCGCTGGCGCGGGCAGTGATTTTGACGCTAAAGGTATGACCGTGCATACGACCACATTGATGGCCTGCCGGCACATGCGGTAGATAATGTGCTGCTGAAAAATCCACTTTTAGCCAAATCCGTCCTTCACCGCTGTCGGTGATATCAGCTCCCCGACCGGGGGCAGAACGCAGACGAATAGCAGCATGCTCCACGCCGTGTTGTTGCAACTGTTGTTGTAGATAGTGTGCTAACGGTAAATCATCTGGATGAGCAAGGCGTTGATTGAGGTCGGAATAAGTGAGTTCAGCACAGGCCATGTTTAATAACTGTGCCAAACTACCCGCTTCATCACCGGCGCGGCTGGCTTCGACAAAAAAGCTGTGGCCATGTAAACGGGCTCGGGCATCGGCTGCAGCGGGTAACTGGCGTGCGGCTTCAAAGCCGGCACTGGCGACATGATGAAAGGTGAGCATTATTTGATGCCCTCTTGCTGTAGACGGCTGATTAAAGGATCGTCAATACCCGCCTCAGCAAAGCCTTTAGCACGTAAGACACAGGCTGCACATTGGCCACAAGGTGGTTGTTGTCCTTCATAGCAAGTATGACTATAAGCCAAGGCTGACATCGCACCGACTTGTTGTGCCAACTGAACCGTGTCTGCTTTGCTTAAGAACATCAGTGGCGTGTGCAGCTGTAAGCGTGCCTCCATGCCTAAATTGATTGCCAACTCTAAAGCCTTTAAGGTGTTTTCTCGACAATCGGGATAGCCGGAGTAATCTGTTTGTGCAACGCCGGTAACGATATGGCCTATTTGACGGGTATAGGCTAAAGCAGCAGCAAAAGTCAGAAAAATCAAATTGCGTCCGGGCACAAAGGTATTCGGTAACGCTGTTGCCTCTGTCGTGGTCGTTGGCGATACCGTTGGATCGGTTAAGGCGTTTCCACCAATGGCAGAAAACGTATTAATAGGTAACACATGCTGTCTCACCCCGGCCAACTCAGCAATTTTTTTGGCACACGCCAATTCGATGCGATGGCGTTGGCCATAATCAAAAGTAATCGCTTCGACTTCAGCAAAGCGTTGTTTTGCCCAAAATAAGCAGGTAGTGGAATCCTGTCCACCAGACAACACGACCAATGCGCGTTGTGAAGCAAGGTTATGCATCATAGCTCTCGAAAAACAGTCGAAAGAAAAATGCGCCACCGTTCGGTCTCACGGGGCGCGGATTTTTCGCTAAAACCCGATGGCAGTGGGGTTTAGCCAAGTTGGCGCTATTTTAATACAGAATGCTTCGCTGTCCGAATCTAATCGAAGTCAGGATTTTCTAAAAATAAATTAATTTCAAAAACAAATTGTTAGCTAAATAGTAGGCGTTTTTCTGAACGAATGTGTTGACGATGGTTGGTGGAGTGGGTATAGTTCGCTTCCTCGCTGCAACACAGCAGCAGCAAACAGCGTTTAGTTGTTTGATCGATCTTTAACAGAATACAACCGATAGGTGTAAGCGCTTGGACA
>NZ_BAAGTM010000013.1:0-57112 GCF_054781915.1 Aquaspirillum soli
TGTGCAAGCACTTGATGTCCAAGCGCTTACACCTATCGGTTGTATTCTGTTAAAGATCGATCAAACAACTAAACGCTGTTTGCTGCTGCTGTGTTGCAGCGAGGAAGCGAACTATACCCACTCCCTCACACACCGTCAACACCTAATCACCAAAAAAATCTATAAAAGTAGATAAAGCATTGATTTTCTGAAAAAAGAATTGCCACTATTTAGTGGCAATTCTTCGAACAAGACAGGCGTTACAAGACGTAGCGCGCCAAATCTTCCCGCTGAGACAAGCTTTCTAAGCGTGAATCAACATAATTTGCATCAATTTCGACGTTTCCAGTCTTCGCATTAAAGCTTAAATCTTCTAATAGCCGTTCCATCACGGTGTAAAGTCGCCGCGCGCCGATGTTTTCCGTTTTCTCATTCACACTAAACGCAATCTCGGCCAATCGACGAATGCCATCCTCTTTAAATTGCACCTGACAGCCTTCGGTAGCTAATAGTGCCTGATACTGTTGTGTTAAACAGGCGTCAGTCGCTGTCAAGATACGTTCAAAATCGGCCACCGACAGTGATTTCAATTCAACACGGATAGGGAAACGCCCTTGTAGCTCAGGAATCAAATCTGAAGGCTTCGCTAAATGGAATGCACCAGAAGCAATAAATAGAATATGGTCGGTTTTCACCATGCCATATTTGGTGTTCACGGTAGTGCCTTCTACCAAGGGCAGTAAATCACGCTGCACCCCTGCACGCGAGACATCGGCCCCATGACCTTCGCTACGGCTGGTGACTTTGTCAATCTCGTCTAAAAACACAATCCCGTTTTGCTCTACATTATTCAGTGCAGCCTGTTTAATGTCGTCCTCATTGAGCAATTTGGCCGCTTCTTCTTCCACCAACAATTTACGCGCTTCAGCAATTCTCAGCTTGCGACTTTTTTTCTTGCCAGTATTCATATTGGCAAACATGCCTTGGATTTGTTGAGTCAACTCTTCCATCCCAGCAGGTGCCAACATTTCAATATGTGGTGCGGTTTGTTGCAGTTCGATATCGATGTCTTTATCGTCCAACTTTCCTTCACGCAACATCTTGCGGAATTTTTGCCGTGTTTCATTATCTTGGCGGACAGGTTCAGCTGGTTCATCAGCAAAACCCACCACTGGTGAACGGGCAGGTGGCAATAGCGCATCCAAAATCCGCTCTTCAGCAGCATCTTCAGCCCGATGACGTTGCCGAGTCATCGCCTGTTCGCGCTCTTGTTTGATGGCAATCTCCATCAGATCACGAATAATCGAATCGACATCGCGGCCCACATAACCAACTTCGGTAAATTTAGTGGCTTCGATTTTAATAAAAGGGGCATTCGACAAGCGTGCTAAACGCCGAGCAATTTCTGTCTTCCCCACCCCAGTCGGCCCAATCATCAAAATATTCTTGGGGGTGATTTCATGCCGTAATGGCTCGGGTACTTGTTGTCGCCGCCAGCGGTTACGCAAGGCAATGGCAACGGCTTTCTTGGCTTCTTGTTGTCCGACGATATGTTTGTCGAGTTCGTGCACAATCTCTTGTGGCGTCATTTGGCTCATAATCGGTTCAACTCAATCCAGTGTTTCGATCAAATGATTCTGATTGGTATAAATACAAATATCGCCAGCAATCGTAAGCGATTTTTTCACAATGTCAGCCGGGCTCAAATCGGTGTTTTCGAATAAGGCCCGTGCAGCAGATTGGGCAAAAGCACCGCCTGATCCAATAGCGGCAATCCCTTGTTCTGGTTCTAACACATCACCATTCCCAGTAATAATCAAGGTTGCTTCACGATCGGCCACAATCAGCATGGCTTCTAAACGACGCAGCATGCGATCGGTACGCCAATCTTTAGCCAATTCAACAGCTGCGCGAACCAGATGGCCCTGATGTTTTTCTAACTTTGCTTCAAAACGCTCAAATAAGGTGAAGGCATCAGCTGTTCCACCAGCAAAGCCAGCTAGCACTTTATCGTGATACAAACGGCGAATTTTGCGCGCGGTTGATTTAATGACGATGTTACCCAAGGTCACTTGGCCATCGCCGCCCAGTGCCACTTGTTGGCCCCGGCGAATCGACACGATTGTCGTTCCATCAAATTGTTGCATGTCATGCCCTTAAAAAACGAGACGCCACACGACCACGTTGGCGAGAGGGATAAATGCCGACATTGGCAGAAATTGCAAGCAACCATATCACACAGCCCAGCTGCGACACTCTGTCGCAAGACAAGAAAAGAAAATTGTGGCGAGATGAGGGGTATGATCAGACTTGTTTACAAATGAGAAGTGTTATCGTTATCATAGTAAGATGTCACGTTTATCCCATACCCTCTCTTTTGGCTTTGTGTTACTCGCCCACGCCGGCGTGCTGTTTGCCTTGCAACACAGTAGCGCAGTAGACAAAACACCGCCGCCTCAACCACAACTGTTGCAGTTAGTGGATGCGACAGTGCAAGCGCCGACACCACAACCACCGGCACCTGAGCCCGCCAAACCCGAACCACGCAAAGAAAAACCAGCTCCAAAGAAAGAGGTCAAACAAACCACTTTACCAACGCCGAAAAAGCCTATTGCACGTCCACAGGTGCCCTCAAATGCCATCGCGCAGGCAAACACACCGGATACATCAAGCACAGCACAAGGCGAACAGACAGAACAGGGCAAAGAAGGCAAAAGCAGCCCTCATGCCGCACCAGAAAAAGAAACAGCGCCCAATTTTGCTGCAGCCTATCTTTCAAACCCTAAACCAGCCTATCCCGCCTTATCTTTAGAGCTGAACGAAGAAGGTACGGTACAGCTAAAAGTCGAAGTCAGTGCCAGCGGTCATCCCACAACAGTGGCACTACATCGTAGCAGCGGTTTTCCACGATTAGACCGTGCTGCATTAGAAGCCGTGAAACGGTGGCGTTTTATCCCTGCCAAACGCGGCGAGACTGCTATTGCAGGTTCGGTCATTGTTCCACTCAACTTTAATATCAAACAACAGGGTTAACGATGGATCTCTCTCTGGTTTTCAGCCAAGGTGATGGCATTCTGATTGCTGTCTTTTTATCTTTATTGCTGATGTCGATCAGCAGTTGGTGGCTTATTCTGACTCGTAGTATTCATCTATTTCAGACAAAACGGCAAAACCGCCAGTTTAGCGAGGCCTTCTGGCAAGCCACCGATTTACACAGTGCAACACAACTGATTCATGGCCAAGAAGCCCCATTAGCGCGGGTCGCACAAAGTGGCCTCGATAGCCTCAATCGCCACCAAGCCCAAGCCACCCGTACCTTAGGACAGCATTGCTCGTTAGATGAATTTCTGGTGCGTAATATCCGGATGAGTCTTGCCCGTGAAACGGGTCGATTAGAGCATGGTATGACTTGGTTAGCGACAGTCGGTGCTACAGCGCCGTTTGTAGGTTTGTTCGGCACAGTTTGGGGAATTTACCATGCCTTAGTCGGTATTGCCGGTGCAGGGCAGCTCTCGATTGCAGCTGTAGCAGGCCCAATTGGCGAGGCTTTGGTCGCTACTGCCGCCGGTTTGGCTGCCGCCATCCCTGCCGTCGTTGCCTACAACGCATTTTTGCGTGCCAATCGGGTTATTGCACAGGATTTAGATGGTTTTGCTCATGATTTACATGCGCAATTGCTCAGTGCGGAGAAAGCATAATGGCCTTCGGTGGATTTGATAAAGGCAGTTCTGCGCCTATGGCAGAAATCAATACAACACCGCTGGTGGATGTGATGCTAGTGCTGTTGGTAGTATTTATTATCACCGCGCCAGTCCTCAGCCACGCGATTAAAGTGGATTTGCCTCAGGCCACCGCTTCGGAACATAAAGAGGATGTTAAAGCCATTCGCTTTACCATTGATGCCGAAGGGAAATACTTTTGGAATGACGAGCCCGTCGCGGAAACAACGCTGGCCACGCGCTTTGCCGATGCAGCCCGTAGCAACCCACTAGTTGAACTTCATTTACGGGCCGATCAAACCGCTCACTACGGCCCAGTCGCTCGTGTCTTAGCACAAGCGCAAGAGAATGGCGTCACCCGAATCGGGTTTGTTACCGAAGTCCCAGCAAAGCCACATTGATAAATGTACGACACAATGATGTCGTGCATCAAACCAGCACTGTCGCGCTGCGGCCTGAGTTATGACATGACGTGAGCGCGACACCTGCCTATTGCCAATTCGCCACGGAGAGATGATGTCCGCTGGTATTCCAAACAGTGGAAACCGTTTTTAAAATCAAAGCGCAGTATAATAGGCGACATGAAACCACTGTCTCCGCGCTCGCGCCTTAAAGGCGATCCCTTCTTGCCCAATCGTTTTATCTTTGGCGATGCCATTGATGAAAATGGGATTGAAGAATACGAATATCTGATTCACACCGAAACCCCCGCTTTTGTGTGCCGGATTATGCGCAAAAGCATTGAACTGCCCGCCAATAGCGCCAGCAATGCCCACGGGGGACAAAGCGCCATGCTGTACGACCCCGATGAGGACGTCAGCTATTACGCTTGCAGTGATGGCATTGCGTTGACCGACTTTATTTTTTTCCAAGATGAACCGACAGCCGGTGCCTTAAAGAAAATCTGTGATGAGGCGATGGTGCACTATTGGCGTTTGGATGAGGCCTATAACGCCCATCGCGAAGGGTTGCCCCTGCGGCCATTGCGTTGCCTCCCAGCGGCCACACTCGAAGTAGAGGAGTTAGCACAAGAGATTCAGTCTCTCCTCGAAAGCGCTCGCCAAGCCAACCAAGACGCGATGTATCGGCCAACACTGATGGCACGGGTCCACCAAGCCCTACTCAGCGGCGATGCACGGGTGTTAACCGAGGCACAATTAGCACTTACAGAACAACCGATTTTGCGTGAAGCCTTGCTCAATACCGCCCGTGATTTAATCGCACAACCGGATATTGCACGCGAAGATGGCACATTTCAGCCTTACGACCTGTGGGCCATGCCACTGATTTACACCATGCCACACCTCGGGCACTGTTGGTATTTTCCACAGTTGTCTGAACTTGAAGGGGTGTTGCGCGAAACCTATGGCCTAGGACGAGCCAGCCTACTGCATGTCTCACCCACGGTTTTTTCTGTTGAAATGTTGCGTGAAAGCCATTGCCAACAGTTGGTTCATGTTGCGCCAGCGTTGGATGCCGGCGACGCCTTTATTCCGGAAGAACTGGAAAAAATGGTGGCAGCCTATGAAAAAGACCGCAGCCAAACCACGCCCCGCTTAGTCTTAGCGTGGGTGGTCTTTAGCGTGGCACGCGGCAGTCTGACTCCAGACAAACGCCCAGCTGGCAATTTATTGCTCGATGCAGCGATGCCAGTGGTCGAAAATGCGTTGGATGAAACCATTGAATATGGCGAAGCCACATTATTTGCCCCAGAACCTCTATGGGAAAGCTTGGCCACCGGCACACAAGAATACAACCTACGGCGGTTATTCTTTACGGTCACGGTATTGGAAAAAAGCGTGGGGTTGGACGGCATCAAAGTCAGTATTGAATACCAACCAGATGCCTTAGCCTTTCAGTTGAGTTTTAAACATGCCAAAGGCCATGAACTCACCGGCTTTGCCTGGCTATTACCCCCTGATTTGGCGCCCGACCGTGATGCAGCGCTGGAAAGTCTGCATCACGCTTTGATGAGTTTGGGCCTATACAGTGGAGAAGTCCGCAACACACTGCATTAGTGCGTGGCGTTTCCCATCGCCAACGCCAATTCAACGCTGGCTTGATAGTGTCGCTCGGCATCGTCTGGTCGGTCCAAACTTTCGAACATCTGTGCCAACGCGGCATGAGCAGCCAAACTCGGTTCGACCGACAAACTCGCCTCGAAATAGCTCTGGGCTTTGCCCCAGAGCTGTTGTGCCAAGGCCAACCAACCTAACAGCAACAGCAAACGGTAGTCGCGGCGGTGTTCTTCTAACCATGCCTCTGCACGCTTCACCAGCGAGAGCCGGCTTGTTTCGCTGAGTTCTGCCGCCACTTCGACCAATTCTTCTAATAGCTCGGTTGACCACTGTTGATCCAACGCGGCCACCAGCAATTCTGCTGCCGTATCGACTTCCTCAAACTGAGCATACCGGCGCACCACCGGTAACAGAATTTCATGGTGCATCCGCTCGGTAGTCGGTAATTTTTGCCACCACTGTTGCAACTCAGCCAGATCAAGAAATCCCTCTAACTGTAAAAGCCACGCTGCACGACGATAACGCTGCGCTTGTTCTTGCGTAATGCCTTCCGACTTTTGCAGTTTTTCGATCAACGGCAATGCCAAATCAGGCGCATTTTGCAACAGTCGGATTTTCATTTCGAGCTTTAACGCGGCGGTCAAACTCGGTGAGATTTCACGCGCAGCGGTCACCGCTTGCAAGGCAGAATTGAGGCGTTTTTCATCAAAATACAGTTCGGCTTCC
The DNA here is from genome assembly GCF_054781915.1 of Aquaspirillum soli. NCBI lineage: Bacteria > Pseudomonadati > Pseudomonadota > Betaproteobacteria > Neisseriales > Aquaspirillaceae > Aquaspirillum > Aquaspirillum soli. The sequence goes on from NZ_BAAGTM010000013.1 coordinate 6,443, forward strand.
TGCATATGACGGGCCAGTTGTACCGATGAAGGTAATTGGTCTAAGGCAGCAAAATGGCTATCACGACGGGCATAGTCTTTGGTGCGATGTGCCGCTTGAGCAGCCAATAACAACGCCAAAGCACGGCTTTCGGCACTTTCTTCGTCATCCAATGACTTCACTGCCTCGCGTTCAGCTTTTTGATAACGCCCTTCCAAATAGGCCAAAGAAGCATCACGCAAAGCATGGCGCGCAGCAGTTAATTTTTTCTGCCGTTGGAAGCGTTTCACTTCCTCCGGCAAGCGGAACGCCACCGCCAACCCACGCAACACACCATAAGCCACCACAATCGCCAAAATCAGGATTACCACTGCCATATTGAGCGACAGTTCCACGCGATAGGGCGGCAACACCAAAATGGCATAACCTGTATTGACCTGTGCAAATAACGACAACCCAACTGCCAAGGCAAATAAGCCGACTAACCAGAGGACAAATTTCATGCGCCCTCCTGCGCCGGGGTCACGGGTGCCACAGGGCGGTTTTGCATTGAGCCTTGCGCCGCACGAACAGCATTGAGACTATTCGCCAAATCGGGCACCACGACCGCCACGGGGCTTTGTTGTAATTCCACACAGCTGGTTAACCACGTGGCCACTTTCTCCGAACGGGTGTCGAAATGACGGCGCACATGCTGTTCAACCGCCGAAAGCGTGGTACGGAAATGATTTTCTTCGCCTTGCAATACAGCTAACCGTGCATCCAAGAGCTGTAATCGCAGATTTTCACGCAAGAAATAGCTTTGTTCTGGCGTTAATAACAAAGCATCGGGTTGATCGAGATGACGGACGCGAACAAGACGGGCAAATTCACTCCACAACTGTTGTAAGAATGGCGACAGATAAGCTGTGAATCCATCGCCTTGCTCAGCCTTCGCCACAGGGCTGTGGCTTGGTTGTGTCCGCTCAATATCAATTTGCAACGGCAAACTGTCCACCGCATACGCCAAGCGATCCAGTTTTACCGTTAAACCGACTTTATCCACGTGGGGCAAAGCACGCAGCGTTTGTAGGTCTTGGCTAATCGCTTTACGCAAGGCAATAAATTGCGGTTGTTCTTGTTGGTTTAACCGCTCGTCTAATAACGACAACGCGGTAATCGCCGCAGGAATATTGCCGGCCAGTTGAAGCTGTTGTGTTGCAATGGTCAGTGCGTGCTCAATTTCGGCCAATTTCCAATCATCCCGCGAGTGATTAAGCTCTTGGTACATATTTTGGATCGTGGCAAATTGTCCAGCGGCCTCGTTCACACGGGTTTCCATCGTGCCTAATCGAGCCGTCAAAGACTGAATAGCCTGTTGGGTTTGTTCGGCTTGTGCTTTCAAAGCCTGATTGGCGTTAAGTTGATCACTCAGCTTACGCGCCAGTTCGGTTTGTGCGCTGTGCAAAACTTGTCGTGACTCAAACCATTGCCAACCGGCAATACTCAACGCCAGCACAGACACAACCAAGGGCACACCCACCGACCAGCGGCGAGAGTGTGGAGCCAGCGGCGAAGCTGGCGTAGCAGAAGAAGTTTCAACGGTCATCGATAGCTCTGAACCATGTATCTAAAGCGGAAAGCGTGTGTTGTTCACCCGCTCGCGTCACCATCACATGCGGTGCCCCCAATTGACGTAACGTCTCGCCAATTCGAGGATGGGGTACCACAAACAACAACGATTGTAGCCTTGCCAACTCGATTGCGTCAGCTTGTTGCCACAAGTGTTGTGCAATTTCTCGACTACTGACCACCACAGCTTGGGGAGAAAAGGCCTGCCAAGCCGGCCAATCGACAGCCAATACTTGGCGCCGATAACAACTTTTCACCACCACCTGAGCCCCTCGCGCCATCAGGTTTAGTGCCAAATCCGGTCGCCCTTGTTCACCATTGATGAGCAACACCGTTTTTCCATCCACAGCTTGCCATTCTGGTAATGCCAATAACGCCTCACTGTCATCTGCGGCAGTCGGAAAAGAGACTGGGCGCGAGGTGTAACGTGCTAAACGTTTGGCACTGGCCGCCCCCACCGTGGCAAAGCGAGTGTGGGACAGCAAAAACGGCGCCATCGCCGGCCACGACACATCAATCGCGCTCGGACTGACCCATACCACCCAATCTGCTGCCGGCACGGCTGTGGATAACTCAGCGAGCACCGCTGCAATCGGCACAATCTCTAACAACGGCGCGAACAACACCGCAGCGCCTTGTTGGCGTAACTGTGCGGCTAATGCGGCACTCTGTGGTAACGGGCGAGTCAACGCGACCCGCACCCCTTGCAATGCCGACATCAGGCCTGCGCCAGTTGCGAAATAATCGCTGCCGCGCCTTGTTCGCATAATTGCGCAGCCAGTTGTTGCCCCAGTTGCTCGGCTTCGGCAGCGGGCGCTTGCGCTTGTGCGGTATAAACCACACGCCCATCCGGCTCAGCCACGAAAGCACGCAAGGTGAGCATACCGTGTTGCAGTTCAGCATATCCTCCCAAAGGTACCTGACAGCTACCGCCCAAGGCTCGACTCATCGCCCGTTCAGCAGTCACACATGCGGCAGTCTCAGCATCATTTAGCGGCGCCAGCAACGCTAAGACATCCTCACGATCAGCCCGAATCTCAATCCCAAGCGCACCTTGACCCACCGCTGGCAAACTTTGTTCTGGTGATAATTCAAGGCGGATTCGCTCGGTCAAGCCCAACCGTTTTAAACCAGCGGCCGCCAACACAATGGCGTCAAACTCGCCCTCGTCTAATTTGCGTAATCGGGTTTGCACATTGCCTCGCAGCGGCTTCACCACTAAATGGGGAAAGCGCGCACGGAGTTGGCTTTCTCGACGCAGACTCGATGTGCCAACCACGGCCCCAGCCGGCAACGCTTCTAACGAGGCATAGTGATTAGACACCAACGCATCGCGTGGGTCTTCTCGTTGCAAAATCGCAGCCAAGGCAAACCCTTCGGGTAAATGCATGGGCACATCTTTCAGTGAATGCACCGCCAAATCGGCGCGGCCTTCGGCTAAGGCCGTTTCCAATTCTTTGACAAACAACCCTTTACCGCCGATTTTGTTCAGGGTGACATCAAGAATACGATCACCTTGTGTGGTCATCCCCAATAATTGGATCTCTAGATCAGGATAAAGGGCTTGAAGACGGGCTTTAACGTGCTCGGCTTGCCACAAGGCAAGGGCACTTTCACGGGTTGCGATCACTAATTGCTTCATTTTGTATTCCTTTGTGGTAATTTTGTTGTAATTCTAACATTCGGCCCTGTGCTGCTTGTTCGGATTCGCGCAAATTGGCGGCGGCATGTCTGCTGATTTTCTTTTACCATCCGACTACATAGCGAGAAAAAATGAACGGAGAACTCGACAAGGACCTCCCCCTGCGTCACGACCGCGCCCGCCTCGACCGTCTGTTAGCCGAGGTCATTCGTGAACAAAAAGGTGAAACTGTCTTTCGTGAAATCCAAACGATCCCAGCTCGTGCGCGGGAAACCCTCGGCACACCAGCGTTTGCCGAATTGGTCCACAGTATGTCTCCAGAAGCTGCTGCCACTTTGGTGCGGGCTTGTGGGTTTTATGCACAGTTGGCCAATCTGGCCGAAGACCTGCATCACAACCGCCGCCGCCGCGCACATAAGCGGGCTGGCTCAGCGCCACAGCAAGGCAGCCTCGAACGCGCCATTCGCCGCTTAAAGCAAGACAATGTGTCGTTTGACGCCTTAGAAGAATTATTCCGTCACGCCTGCATTGTACCTGTGTTAACCGCACATCCAACCGAGGTACAACGGCAAAGCGTGTTGGATGCCCAACGCGCTATCCGCAAATTTCTGGTGCAATTGAACAATCCAGAGTTATTGGCGGAAGAAGAAGAAATTTTAGAAGCCAAAATCAAGCGGGTTTTGGTCACACTGTGGCAAACCAGCGAAATCCGTCCCTTTAAGCTCAATGTACGAGATGAAATTGAAAACGGCGTCGCCTACCATCCACTGACCTTTTTTGCCGCACTGCCCGCGCTCTATCATCGTTTGGAAGAAGGTATCGCCGCCGAATGGGGAAAAACCATTAATCTGCCGAGTTTTTTCCGCATTGGCAGTTGGATTGGTGGCGACCGTGATGGCAATCCTTTTGTCGATGCACAGGTGGTACAACATGCGCTTTCACGACAAGCCGAAGTGGCATTCCGTCACTATGGCTATGAATTAGAAGGGCTGTATCGTGAAATGTCGCTGTCTTTGCGACATATCCAAGTCAGTCCAGCCCTGCAAGCGCTGGCTGAACACTCCCCCGATCATGCAGAAAGCCGCCGTGAAGAACCCTATCGCCGCGCTTTAGCCCATGTTCTTGCTCGTCTCTCGGCCAGCGCCGCCGCCCTTGGCGTCAATTATCAACACCGCTATCAACAACCCGATAGCCAACCGTACCCACATCAACAGGCATTAAGCGACGATCTGCGGACGATTGCTGAATCGCTGGAACAACATGGCAGCAGTGTCCTGACCCAAGGTCGGTTAAAACGCCTACGCCGTGCGGTGGAGGTATTTGGTTTCTTCTTAATGCCACTCGATATGCGGCAACATGCGGAAATTTTCGCCCATGTGGTAGCAAATTTATTCCATCACGCTGGTGTTGAAAATTATCTGGAATTGGATGAAGCAGGACGTCGGGCCTTATTGCTGCAAGAACTCAGCCATGCGCGGCCGTTATATTCTCCCTTCGTCAGCTACGATGAATTGACTGAAAAAGAGTTGGCCATTTTCCGCATGGCACAGGCGCTGCAACAACGCTATGGCGAAGAAGCGCTGCCCAATTGCATTATCTCTAACTGTGCTCAAGCCTCTGATTTGCTGGAAGTGGCGTTGATTTTGAAAGAAACCGGCCTGTTATTGCCCAACAACAGCCAAGCCACCGCCCGCATGAACATCATTCCATTATTTGAAACGGTGGAAGATTTGGATGCCTGCGCTCGGGTGATGAGCGAGTTATTTGCCTTGCCGTGGTATCGCAATATGTTGCGTAGCCGCGATGATACGCAAGAGGTGATGCTAGGTTACTCGGACAGCAATAAAGACGGCGGTTATTTCACCAGCCAATGGGAGCTCTATCAGGCCGAATGCCGTTTGGTCGATGTGTTCCAAGCTGCCGGTGTCAGAATGCGCCTGTTCCATGGTCGTGGGGGGTCAGTGGGACGTGGCGGCGGCCCATCGTACGAAGCCATCATCGCCCAGCCCCCCGGCACGGTAGCAGGTCAAATTCGTATTACCGAACAAGGCGAGGTCATTTCGTCTAAGTATTCCGACCCAGAAATTGGTCAACGCAATCTCGAAGCGCTGTTAGCCGCCACCCTCGAAGCCAGCTTAGCCAATCACACCCACGTCAGTACCGATGAGAGTTTGCTTGGTGAATTGTCGAAGGCAGCGCACCGCGCTTATCGCCAGTTGGTGGAGAGTGAAGGCTTTATGCAGTATTTCCTTGAAGCCACACCGATTCGTGAAATTGCACGACTGAATATCGGCAGCCGCCCTGCTTCGCGCAAAACGCTGGAGAGTATTAAGGATTTACGCGCCATTCCGTGGGTGTTTAGCTGGATGCAGTCGCGGGTGTTATTGCCGGGTTGGTATGGCATGGGCAGTGCGGTGCAAAGTTTTATTGCACAACACGGTGATGCCGGTGTTGAACGCTTACGCACCTTGTACCGTGGGTCGCCGTTCTTCCAAGTGGTGTTGGATAATATGGAGATGGTGTTAGCAAAGTCGGACATGACCATTGCGGCAGAATATGCCCAGTTGGTTGAAGATGCCGCCTTGCGTGAGCGTATCTTCGGCATGATTCGCCAAGAATGGGAAAGCACCGTCAACGCCTTCCGCCTGATTACCGATGGCGCCGAGTTGCTGACCGCTAACCCAACCTTGGCACGTTCGCTCAAGAGTCGTTTGCCCTTCCTCGATACCTTGAACTTTGTGCAGTTGGAATTGCTGCGCCGTCTGCGGGCACAACCGGATGATGAGGCAACGTTATATTCTGTTCATCAAACCATTAACGGGATTGCCGCTGGCTTACGCAACACCGGCTAATCAATATCAATAAAACACCGTTAAAAACTAGAAAAGGGAACAAACAGCATAAAACACTGTTTGTTCCTTTTTTTATTAAGAAAAATGTCGCGTTGCGGCATGTTAGTTGCTTAAAATGTCGCATTTACAACAAAAGCCTGTCGCATTCATACAATAACAATAGGCCATTTGGGGATACGCCTTATGCAACTTCATAGCCACTCTATGCCGCTGAGTGACAGCGAACGTCGCTGGCTGCCTTGGTTCGGTAAAAGCGGCAAGCTTGCCATGCGCTGGTCTTGTTTGCTCAACCGCCACCGTTACGAAGGTTTGGAGCAAGTCTTTACTGGGATTGCTCAAACCCGTGTCAATTTGTTGAAACAGTGGACAGAACAACAATGGAGCCACCTCAACGCCTTAGCACAACCGTGTTTAGGGCGGTGGCCACAGCTCGACCATCAAACACTGGCGCGGCGCTTGCAGCTGGCTGAAGATTTTTCCGAACTGTTTATTCTTGATTTGGCGGGTGAGGTTTTAGCCTCTAGCCACGCTGCCCGTATTGGTGTCAGTGATACCCCAGCCAAAGTATTAGCGCATATCCAGCAACAACGCTTGTTACATGGTCCATACGCCGACCCTTGGACAGAAAAACTCGGCCCATCTAGCTCAAAGTTTCATGATGACATGACGCTGATGTTTTATTTGCCGTTAATCAAAGACCAACAAACGGTAGCGATTTTGTGTGGCCGAGTACCAAATGATGTGATTAGCGACCTGATTCAACGTGAAGCAGGCCATATTTTTCACGACTCGGGTGACAACTATTTATTTATGGCGAAATCGGTGTTTGATCCTGCGGTTAAAGCAGGCACAGCACTGTCTCGCTCACGCTTTGAGGATAAAACTTTTACGTTAGGCGACAATTTAAAAGACGGTGTTCGCACCCCTTATGGGACAGTGAAAGTTCAAAAACGCACCGAATTGGAGCTGATCTTCAACGATCCTGCCACCGGTCAATTACATCCAGGTGTGCGCGAAACCATCCACCGAGGTGAAAACCTATTTGTCACCTATCCCGGCTATGCCGACTATCGCCATATTCCGGTGATTGGTCGCGGTGTAACCTTCCAGTTACCTGGTTCGCCTGATACTTGGGGCTTGATGTGTGAAGCCGATTTGGAAGAGGTCTATCGCAACCGCCCTGTGGCCTATCGGCTGATGAAGTTTTATCTAGCGTGTAGTTTGGTTGCCGGTGGTGTCGCCAGTTCGACCAGCTATGCACTGGATTTACCGCACTGGGTTGGGGCATTATTGACTTTATTTCTGCATTTTTTTGGTGCATTTTTATTCTATCAATTTGGTGCCCGTCACCTGTCACGCCGCTTGCGCGAAAGTATTCGCATGATTCGCAACCTTGCCGAAGGCGGTGGCGACCTGCGGCAACGTCTGGCACAACAAGCGCACAAGCCAGACGAAATTTCCACCATGACACAATGGCTGAACAGCTTTATTGATCAGTTGGAAAGTATTGTGCGGCGGATTGTGCAATCTTCACACGAAATTGCCGCCGCCAACCGCCAAGCCGAAGTAGCACAAAGCGAAACCCGCTCAACAGGTTTACATATCTTAGAAGAAACGGCGGCAATGTTGGATTCTTTGGGGCAACAGCGCAACCAAATCGACACCGCCAGCGCCCACGCTGCCCAAGTGCAGCAACAGTTAGAACAACTCACCCACCATGCCGCAGGGCAGGTGGAGATGATTCGCTCCCGCTCACAAGGCATTCAACAATCCGTGGGCACCTCGGCGCAGACGTTACAACAGCTGGCGCAAAGCACAACCGAAATTGGCCGAATTGTCGCCGTTATCAGTGAAATTGCCGACCAAACCAATCTGTTGGCGCTGAATGCAGCGATTGAAGCCGCTCGAGCAGGCGAAAGTGGGCGGGGGTTTGCGGTGGTGGCGGATGAGGTACGTAAGCTCGCGGAACGGACATCGGGTGCAACACATGAAATTCGTCAGATGATCGACAACATTCAACAACAGGCACAAGGCGCAGTCAGCAGCATGGAAACCGGCATGAGCGATATGGAAGAAGGCTTAAAACTCGCCGCCAGTGCCGCCAGCGAAAACGGTGACGCCCATCGTTTGGTGGGGGAGTTGTTGCAAGCAATTAAACAAATTGCCGACAGCAGCCATGCCCACGATCAGCATGTGCGCCATGTGGCGGATACAGCAGAAAACATCGAAGCGGTTATCTTACAAAGTGAACAAAGCGCACAACAAACCCGTGTGGCATCTAATCGCATGGAAACGCTACTGACGCAATTTAAGGTAAATTAAAAGCCTTATCTCTTTGGTCTCGAGAACCGGTTGTACGCAGCCGGTTTTTTTCTCAAAAAACCATTAAATAAATCATGTAAAAAATAATTTTATTTACAAACAGCACCGTCTGCGTGACAAAAACATGATCGGGACATGCTAAAGCAATTTAATCTAGCACAAAGCTAATGGGTATATTCTCTACTTGCACTGCAACATCAGTTGCTGCACTCTAAGCCATCAGCTTTCTTACATACGGTGATGTGCGAACTATGACAAAACTCTCTCTTGAAGCGGCACTGGCACGCTTTGGTGACGCACAGCAAGACCCGATTATTGCGCTCATCGATTTAGGCACCAGCCTACGGCCACGACGGCCCGATGATGGCGAAGAAGCCACCCGCAATTTGCAGGCGCTGTGCCACATGCTGCACACCCATGCCGATTTGCGCCGACATCTACGCAACACGCTTTACCAATTGGTTGGCGAACGCAAAGCGATTTCCTTGTATGTGGACACTGGGGTATTTCCAGGAACGGGCTTTTTTACCGAAAGTGGCCGCCGTATTTCACGCACTTTGCTACCTGATGTCCCCAATACCGATTATCTCAAAGACATTATTGGCATGGTGTTCCACCAAGCCAGCGATGCTTTATGGCTCGGGCTTGTTTCCGATCAAGTGTGGCTTGATGTCATCGCCGCTTTACATTTCGAGGAAGAAAAGTATTCGCAGCGCCCCCTGCAACAGCTACTCGAAGCCCTGCGTGTGGTGTCATACCGCATTTCTGCAATTGGCTTAGAACCCGAGCTGGTGCGGATTGAGCCAAAAATAGAGGAGTTTGAATCTCCCTTTTTAGCGCAAAACGTCGAGACTGTCGCCTATCTCGACCACTACCACGATCCAGAGCAACCGATTGATGATAAACATCTTTTAGTGTTGCTCGATCAATGTCGTGGCATTGTTGAAAAAATTCGCAATCGGGCAGGGCGCGAGGGTACTAGCCTATCGCTGACTTTTCACCTGCGCCGCTTAGGGCAGTTACTCGACCGCGCCCAAGTCTTGCTCAATATCGTAGAAACCCTGCGTGATGAAAAAGACTTTCAGGCCACTGCGCCGCATATTATCCACCTGTGGAAAACCCTAGTTCGCGCTGAATGTCGGAAAAATCACTTGCGCCATTATTGGCGACAAAATATTGAATTACTCGCTAGACGGGTGACAGATAACGCCAGCCGCACCGGTGAACACTACATCACCGAAACCCGCAAAGATTACTTTAGCCTGCTACGGTCTGCGATGTTAGGGGGCTTTATTATTGCCTTTATGGCGATGATCAAATTAGAAGTCAGTAAGGCCCATTTGCCGCCATTAAGCGAAGCCCTGCTGTTTTGTTTGAACTACGGCTTGGGGTTTGTGCTGATTCATATTCTCCACGGTACAGTGGCCACCAAACAGCCAGCCATGACCGCCAACACCATCGCCGCCACCCTCAGCGAGGGCCAAGGACGATTGCGTGATATGCAAAAACTGGCGGTCCTGATTGCGCGCCTCAGCCGCAGCCAACTCGCCGCTATCATTGGCAACGTCGGCCTTGCCGTGCCAATGGCCATGTTGATTGGTTTGCTGATCTATGGCACCACGGGTCAGCACATGATCTCGGTCGATAAAGCCCACCATCTGCTGCAAGATGTCCACCCTTGGCAATCGGGTGCGGTGTTTTATGCGGCAGTGGCGGGGGTCTGTTTGTTCCTGTCTGGTTTGGTCGCTGGCTATTACGACAATGCCGCCGCCTATAACCGCATCCCAGAACGGCTATTACAACTGAAATGGCCAAGAAAAATTTTTGGCGAGTCGCGCATGTACCGCGTAGCGGAGTACGTTCGCAACAACCTCGGTGCCCTAGCAGGGAATTTTTCGTTTGGCTTTATGTTAGGGGGCGTGACTGCGTTCGGGGTGTTATTCGGCCTGCCGGTGGATATTCGCCATATCGCTTTTTCTTCTGCTTATTTGGGCTATTCCGCAGTGGCATTAGATTTTCATTTTGCCTTCGGATTGATGGCATGGGCAGCACTTGGGGTGGCGTTGGTCGGCTTGGTCAACTTAACCATGAGCTTTTCCTTGGCGCTGTTTGTAGCCTTGCGCGCACGTGGCGTGAACACGACACAACAAGGGCTGTTGTTTGGCAGCCTATGGCGTCACTTCCGCCATCACACGCGTGAGTTCTTCTTACCACCGAAAAAACCAGCAGTGGTAACAACAGCACCCGATTTAAGCGATCAAGTGGCACTGCCTGATGTTGTGCTACCCGAAGCGCTGACACTGGCAGCGGACACACTGCCCCCTGAAAAAGCAGAAAAACAGGAAGAAAACATCACCAATTAGCGTTGTGTGGCTTGTCTTTCTTTAGCCAACGAGTCGAGGCCTGCTAACAGTGCCTCACTCGCGCCCTCTGCCACATTCATCGCTTGTAAGATGGTTTGTTCTTCTTGATCGGCCAAATGACTCAACGCCAGCTGTACCTGTTGTTGCACCGCGCTATATTTGTCGTGCAGCAGTTTGAAGGTACTTAAATCACCAAAGCGGGCCTGTCCATCGCTGCCATACCATGCTTGGAATCGGCCTTGGCCAATTGGATCTTGCTGGGGATTGCCTTCACCCGAGAGCAGGTGATAGGCCTCTTGTTTTGAGACAATGTGATCGACTTTTAGCAAAGACGTAATCGATTTATCTTGTACCAGACTGACGCGGCGAATAACCTCGGATGAAGTGTCAGCCAGACGGACAAAACGATGGCGAAATTCGTCAACCGAGGTTCGCACTTCCTCGGCCACCGAACCTGCATTCCCCGCCCGTTGCAGCATATCTTCAATGCGTGACGACAGGCGGCCCAAAATAGCCTGCACCTGATCGGCTGTTTCTTTACTGCGGGTGGCGAGTTTTTTCACTTCATCTGCCACCACCGCAAATCCGCGCCCCGATTCCCCCGCCCGTGCGGCCTCAATCGCGGCATTGAGCGACAATAAATTGGTCTGTTCGGCAATGGCAGAGATGGCTTGTAATGATTCGCCAATATGTTGCCATTCGCGGTTTAAATCTTCTGCTGCGGTATTCACCGAGGTCACACTACCGGCGATGGTGTCGAGATGGCGGCCAATAGCATCGGCGGTTTGTTGGCTTTTGCTGGCGCTGGCAGCGTTCTCTTGTGCAATCTCTGCCACCACCGAGATTTCATCACTGATAATTTGTAAATCGTGTTGATTCGAGGCAAGGTTGCTGCGGAGATGTTCGGTGTTGAGATTATGCAGTTTTGACGATAGGCGATTTTGCCGCACAAAGCGGTCGTTATCGGCCATCGCTTGAATTGCCTCGTCAATTTTGCCGAGCGACTCAGCAAACATCCCGGGCAAGCCTGCGGCCAATGGCCGGCGTTGGAAGTCATGTTCACTGACACGGCGAAAACAGGTGTTAATTTCTTTGAAGTAAGTTTCCACCAAATCTAAAAAATCATTCATTTCCCACGCTACGAGCCCAACCTCACCCAAATGGCGGGTACGAGTGGCACGGTGGTGCAACTCACCTTGCCGCGCGTGGTGAATTTGCTCGCGCATAATATCCAATACTTTCAACGTGCGTTGACTGTTGAGATGGATATAAAAACTGATTGCAATCGACAGCAAAGGAATCAGCCACAGCAGATTGTGCATATCAGGAAAAAAGTGCACCAAAGTCAGCCCAAACACCATAATCAGGTTAAAGCTAACCAAAATGAGCTTAATCCATGTACGCAAAAACGGCATGTGTAAGCGCGAGTGGGGATGCGTCATCGCTGTTTTGTTCCTTGGTGAGCGCGGTGTAAAGACAAGATAAAGCCTTCGTAGCTGGTGTAGCCTTGCTGCCGCACATAATTTAACAACCAACTCATCGCCGCGTCTGGGCCTTGTTGTTTGCCATGCTGTTGCTCAATCGTTCGCATTTTTTGATAAATCTCGCTCATGGTCGCAATTTCGGCACGACTGGCTTGGCGACGTACAGAATAATACCCCTGTATCTGCCGATTTTTAGCGTAGTCTGGCGTTATATTTGCGAAGACCCAATAGTAGTTATGACATGCAGTATAGTTTTTAATAACACCAAAAAATTCATGTCCTTGGCTTAGCGTTTTCCACATTAAGCGAAACACGCCACGGGGCATATCAGGATGGCGCACGATATTGTGTGCTTCGCCTAATAACCGTTCTTCTGGATATTGCGAAACCGTCATAAACATACGGTTAGCGTAGGTAATATGTCCCTTGGTGTTGGTTTTAGTGATGATTAAATCGTGAGCGGACAACAGCACTTCTTGGCTAGATGAGTGGGCAGACATGAGGTTGACAGAGCAGACAGTTCACAAAGGATGTAATCATACCTTGATCTGCTTTGCGCTATGTCAAAATAATGAAACATTTATTTAGTCAATTTCTTGTGATTTTTGTTTGTTTGATAATATCTTTATTTAAAGACATGACAAAAGCTTCGTAATTACTCGCGCCACTCATTCTGACCTGATCTAATAGCCAAGCAACAGAAGCATCCGGCCCTTCGGTCTTGCTTAGTTTGGCTTCGATCTGGCGCATTTGTTGATAAATCGGTTCTAAAGCAGCGATAGCAGCGCGTGAGGCAGGACGGCGCACCGAGTAGAAACCAGCCAACTGACCTGCGTTATTAAAATCGGGGGTGATGTTTGCCAACACCCAATAGTATTGCTTGCGATTAGAAGTGTAATTTTTCACCACACCGAAAAACTCTTGCCGCTTTTGTAAGGTCTTCCACATCAGACGAAATACACCGCGAGGCATATCGGGATGGCGGATGAGGTTATGTGGTTTGTTCAACACTTCATGTTCTTGAAAATCAGCGATTTCCATGAAAGTCCGGTTAGCATAGGTAATCTGCCCTTTCAGATCGGTTTTGGTCACAATCATTTGATCTAGTGATAACAGAATCTCTTTTTCATGGCGAGAAGACAGAGAGAACATCGACAATTTTCCTTTCTCGACGGCGAGAGCCATAAAAAATAAGGGCACAGGCTAGGAAAGATGACTGCTACTTGACTTGATCTAGGTCATATTTTTTTGACATCACTCATCCATAAAGTTTTGAGCCATCCGGCGCCATAGTCGCTTGCGGCTGCCTGCACCATGTAGTAATGTTTCTACATCCACTAGCACCGGAGAGATTTCACATGGCAATCACCACCTTCTCAAGCCGCGAGTTCAATCAAAAAGCCAGCGAAGCAAAAAGAGCCGCTAACCACGGGCCTGTGTTTATCACTGATCGTGGCCGCCCTGCTCATGTCCTTTTAAGCTTTGCCGAGTACCAAAAATTGACACAACCACGGCGCAGTATTGCTGACGCACTGGCTATGCCAAGTATTGAGGAGATTGACTTTATCCCCCCTCGGTTGATGATTCACACCAAAACAGTGGATCTCGAATAATGTATCTTGTTGATACGAATGTGGTCTCTGAGCTACGCAAGGTACACCTTGGCAAAGCGAACCCAAATGTTGTGACATGGGCTAACACGGTAAATGCCTCCGATCTCTTTATCTCGGTGATCACCATCATGGAATTGGAGTTGGGTGTGTTAGCCATTGAGCGCAGGGATAGTCATCAAGGGGCTTTATTACGCAAATGGTTAGTGCAACAAGTCTTGCCGGAATTTGCCGAGAGGACTTTGGCGATTGATACCCCTGTCGCCCAACGCTGTGCTCGGCTGCATGTTCCAGACAAGCGAGGGGAACGCGATGCACTGATTGCTGCCACAGCACTGGTACATGGTATGACCGTCATCACCCGCAATATCGATGATTTCAAACCCACTGGCGTCAATATCATCAACCCGTGGGAACAGGGTTAACCCACTTTTTTGAGAGGACATCTCTTGAGCTACCCCGTTGTAAAAGCGTTACATATTTGTTTCGTGATCGCTTGGTTTGCTGGTTTGTTTTATCTACCAAGGCTGTTTGTGAATTTGGCGATGGCTGACACCCAAGCCGAACGCGACCGTTTGACCTTGATGTCACACAAGCTCTACCGCTTTATGACCCCATTAGGGGCATTGGCTGTAGTGTTTGGTTTGTGGCTATGGTTCGGGTTTGGCTTTCAGGGCGGATGGTTACACGCCAAAACGACACTGGTTGCTGCCCTCATCGGCTATCACTTCTATTGCGGCCATCTATTAAAAACCTTCCGCAACGGCCAAAACCGCCGCAGCCATGTTTGGTACCGTTTCTTTAACGAGGGGCCCGTCTTGGTGATGTTTGCCGTGGTCTTTTTAGTGGTTCTCAAACCTTTCTAACCCAAAGAGCAGACGATGGCTTTAGAAATTGAACGGCGCTATGTCGTCAAAAATACCGATTGGCAAACCGCAGTCACCGGTCAACAACGTATCCGGCAAGGTTTTTTGGCAGTCAGTGTTGAAAAAGTGGTGCGGGTTCGCATCAGCGGTGACCAAGCATGGTTAACGGTCAAAGGCATGGTCAGCGCCAGCACACGGCGCGAATTTGAGTATGCGATTCCGCACAGCGACGCAAATGAAATGTTGGACCACCTCTGTCCGCAAGTGATGGAAAAAACCCGTTACCATGTCATGGTCGATGGCAAACACTGGGAAGTGGATGTATTCGAGGGGGTTAATGCTGGTTTGGTGTTAGCAGAAATCGAGTTGACCAGCGAGACCGATACCTTTGCCCTACCCTCGTGGCTAGGCCATGAGGTGACAGAGGATGGTCGTTATACCAATGCCTATCTGTCACAACATCCCTACACCAGTTGGACGCTACACCCTTAATTGTCTTTGCTGCTGTCTGGCAGCCCCGTTTTTAAAGGTTTGACTTAAATATGAGCCGTAATGCCGAGTTATTTGAACGTGCTAAATTATCCATCCCCGGTGGTGTCAATTCCCCAGTACGCGCTTTTGGCAGCGTCGGAGGCACCCCCCGCTTTGTGCAACGGGCACAAGGTGCGTACTTTTGGGATGCAGATGATAAAAAATTTATCGATTACATCGGCTCGTGGGGGCCGGCCATTCTCGGCCATGCCCATCCTGAAGTAATTGCGGCGGTTCAAGCTGCAGCAGCCAATGGGCTGTCTTATGGTGCGCCAACAGAAGGTGAGATTGAAATTGCGGAGATGATTCGGCAACTCGTCCCTTCAATGGAACAAGTGCGTTTGGTTAGCTCCGGCACCGAAGCCACCATGACTGCGATTCGTCTGGCACGCGGTTTTACTGGTCGCGACAAGATCATCAAATTCGAGGGATGCTATCACGGGCATTCGGATAGCTTATTAGTCAAAGCCGGCTCAGGTTTGCTCACCTTTGGCAATCCGTCTTCCGCCGGCGTCCCAGCCGACTTTACCCGTCATACCCTCGTGCTGGACTACAACAACGTCAGTCAGTTGGAACAGACTTTTGCCGAATTGGGCGATGAAATTGCGTGTGTGATTCTGGAGCCTTTTGCCGGCAATATGAATCTGATTCGCCCCAGCGAAGCTTTTGTTCATGCGCTGCGGAGTCTGACCGAGAAACACGGTGCAGTGTTGATTTATGATGAAGTGATGACGGGGTTCCGTGTCGCACTCGGCGGTGCCCAATCACTACACGGCATCAAACCAGACTTGACCACCCTCGGCAAGGTGGTGGGTGGTGGAATGCCGATGGCGGTGTTTGGCGGTCGTGCTGACATCATGGCCAAAATCGCCCCACTGGGTGGGGTCTATCAAGCGGGCACCTTGTCGGGCAACCCACTGGCCGTGGCCGCTGGCGTCACTACCCTACGCCTTATCAGCCGCCCGGGTTTCCACGAAGAATTAACTCGCCGCAGCGAAACTTTAGTTAAAGGGGTACAAGCAGCAGCCAACGCCGCAGGGCTACCGTTTAGCAGCGATTGGGTCGGCGGTATGTTTGGCTTCTACTTTGCACCAGAAGTCCCCAATAGTTACGCCACCGTTACCGCCTGCAACAGCGACGCCTTTAAACGCTTCTTCCATGCCATGTTAGATGAAGGCGTCTATCTCGCACCTTCGGCCTATGAAGCGGGCTTTGTGTCTATCGCACACAGCGATGAGGATATTCAAGCCACCATCACCGCCGCCGAACGTGCTTTTGCACGCTTATAAGTTGTTAATAGAGAAGTCTCTTGGCCTCGGGCTCAACCCCGAGGCTTCTCGCACATTAGGTGAATGTTGGGTTACCAGTGTTGGGTCACCCAACATTCATTGACTTATGGCAAGCGCAAGCCTGCTAATTGTTGCTCCATCTGATTGGCCTGCTGGTTAATTTCCTCAGCCACAGTTTGTGTCTGCTCCACCGCCTGTGCATTAGATGCCGCCACCTCGGCAATCCCAGTCATCGCCTCACCAAGGCTATGCGTCGCCCGCGCTTGTTCTTGCGTGGCCAAGCTAATTTGCTGCATTTCTTGCGTAACACGCTCCACTCGTTGCCGAATATCTTGCAAGGCAGTGCTTGCTTGTGTGGCACTCTGTTGGCCACGATCCACCTGTCCCAAACTCTGTTCCATCTCTTTGACCACAGAATCGGTCGAGCCTTGAATCTCTAGCACCATGCCACTGATTTCTTCCGTGGCAATAATGGTTTTCTCTGCCAATTTGCGCACTTCATCCGCCACCACCGCAAACCCACGCCCGGTTTCCCCTGCGCGCGCCGCTTCAATCGCTGCATTCAACGCTAATAAGTTGGTTTGATCGGCAATGTCTTTAATCGTTTGCACAATATTTTCCACACGATCCGTCGAAGCATTGAGATGCGTCACTTTTTTAGCCGCCGATTGCACACTTTGGGCAATACCAATCATATCTTGGCAGGTGATTGACACCACTTGCACCCCTTCTTCCACTGTCTGACGGGTAGCCAGCGATTCTTGCTGTGCCAAGGCAGCACTCCGCGCCACTTCTTCAATACTACGGCTAATCTGTTCGACGGCTGCCGCTGTTGCCGAGACATTACGACTTTGTTCCTGTGCCCCTTGATTGATTTCCCGCGCTTGCTGGCTTAGCGTATCGGCAGCCACATGCAGCTGTTGCGAGGCGTGGCGCACCTGCCCAAAAGTCGTCGCCGTCTGTTGCACCATATTCTGAGCCGACTGCGACACTAACCCGATTTCATCATTGCGCTCGGTGTGAAATTGGGTAGTAAAATCGCCCTCAGCCAATTTCCTCATCCGCTTGGCAATGCCTTGTGTCGGTTTCACCATCGCTTTGCGTACCAAGAACAACACACCTGCGCCCATGGTGACCAGCGACAGCAATAACAACACCAGAAATAACCAGCCCATCTGCTGGGCATGTTCCATTTTTGCTTGTAAGCGCACTTGAGGTTCGGCTAACACATGCCATCCCAACTGCTTACCGCCGATATCCTTTAACGGCAACGCCACCACATACCAATCTGGGGTGTTTAATACACCTTGGGCAAATAAGGTCGCCAAATCCAAACTGCGAGCAAAAGCCTGTGTTTCATCGCTGTAGTGTTTGGTAACCGTCAATTTCCATGCGCCCACGCTGTCGCCCTGTGGGGCCAGATCGGGATTAACCAAGGCGACATAGCGACGCCCTTCTTTTTCAAAATCGCGGCTGATACTGCCTACGCCCTGAATAAACTCCAACATCCCAATAAAGCGTTGGTCGGGATCATGAATGGCAGCAATACCACGCAACCACACCCCTTCTTTACCCGCTTCAAACCCCACGATGGGCTTTTGATCGGCTTTAATTTGTTGCCGACTGGCCCGCGCTGCATTCGAGTCACCTACGCCTTTGTCCGTCCAACTGCGTGCCAAGCTATTTAACTCCGCATCAATCAGATGTAAGCGGATGCCTTTGTAGTTGGTTTCTTTCTTAATGTTTTCGCTTACCCCAGCTAAAGTGGTTTTGGCAAAAGCAGGGTCACCGCTCATCAACGCTGTCACGATATCAGGCCGTACGGCCAAGGCTGCTGCATTGGTCAATCCCACATCTAACTTGCTATCGAGACGATTTTGCAACGTATCACGCAAGGTTTGATTCATTGCATCCTGCTCACGCAACGACAGCTTGCCACTCATTTGCCACACAAACATCCCGGCAACCAATGCCACCATGATGCCAACACTGACAATGACCATTAGTAACCGAAATTGCAGCGACGATGTATTCATCTTGAACCGGTTCCCTCACGCATAGGTTAAAAAACAATAGAAAAAATCATTATATCAAAAAATGTAATTTTATATTAAAAATGATTATTCATAATAAATAGGTGGTTTTTTCAGGTTTCTTGCTTTTTTTCGATTGGCTCGCTAGGCTAAATCGCTTTTTTGGATCACATCATGTGGGAAGAAATCGTCTTTTTAGGCGTGATGGCGTTTGCGGCGGGGTTGATCGACTCGGCTGTCGGCGGTGGTGGATTGATTCAAATTCCAGCCCTGTTCAATGCCTTGCCACAGACACCGGTGGCAACCCTGTTTGGCACCAATAAATTTTCGTCGATCTTTGGTACTGCCTCAGCCGCCTTATCGTTTATGCGACGGGTGCGTATTCCGTGGGGCTTGGTGCTACCAGCAGCATTTTTTGCTTTTATCTTTTCTTTTGCTGGCGCCGCAGCGGTCAGTTTGATTCCAAAACAGGTCATGAAACCGGCGGTGTTGGTGTTATTAATCGCGATGGCGATTTATACGCTATGGAAAAAAGACTTTGGCAAACTGCACAAACCGACTGAGATTGGGCAACGAGAGCGCTGGTTGGCGGCAGTGATAGGTGGGGCAATTGGATTTTATGATGGGATTTTTGGCCCTGGCACGGGCAGCTTCTTAATTTTCTTATTTATCCGCTTTTTTGCTTTTGATTTTTTACACGCATCAGCAGCAGCCAAATTTGTCAATTTCTCAACCAATTTGGCCGCACTGAGCTTTTTTGTACCGAGCGGTCATCTTTTGCTTCACTTTGCCGTGCCGATGGCTGTGTGTAATGTTGCCGGCAGCTTAGTGGGGACACGATTAGCCATGCGTGGCGGTGCGGGTTTGGTACGCGTATTGTTTTTGGTTTTGCTGACCGTATTGATTGGTAAATTCTCATGGGATTTGTGGCAACAAGTGCATTAAATCCCACCACCGCGCAATCCCATATAGGCCATCCAAATTGCTGTATCAAACCGCGAAGTCAGCGAGGGAGGTTGGCCCGGGATGCGAACCAAAAAGGATTCCGGACGACGTGAAGAAGCCGATTTAAATGGGAAAATACTGCCCTCAATCTCTACCCGCTTACCAGAGACCTCAACCGTCCAAAAATCCCACGCATGTCGGCGCACCGACACATGCTTATAGAGCTCTTGTAATCCGCCTTCCATAGTGTTTTCTTGCAGTGCGACAAAAACTGTCGCGCTGTCGGTTCCTTGTGCAAAAAGCGAACGGAGATTATACGAAGATTCGGCAACTTTGCGATTAAAGTCGCCGTTTTTTGGTAATGATTTTTATCATGATGATTCCAAAAAACTTTTTGGCATAAAACCAAAGCATAAAAGACTGTAGCCATAGATTAAAACAATCAGCTTAGCAAAATCATCCAGAAAATTTTATTAAAAATCAGTGACTCATCTGCTGTTTCTGCCCTAGCACTTTGCCAATAAAATGCTATGATTTGTGCAGTGCAACAAAGTTAAGGAGATCTTTCTCATGAGCGAATCACAAAACGACGATCTGAAACTCGCTGCAAGCGCAGCACAAGATGACAACACAGCGGTGCAAGGCTTTCCTTACACCATGGAAGAATGCTTACAAGACAGCATGAACCGTGCGCTAGAAAGTTTAGAATCGGCCGATGATATCGGCGTGCACTAAACGGTTGTCACCACGACAGCAAACGCCTCTTGCTCATCCAAGAGGCGTTTTGTTTTAGCGCAACACCTCGCCTAAGGCATCAGGATCATGCCAACGCAAGTCGGCACACAACACTTGATAACAATCACCCATATCAATCGCCATAGAAAGCGTGATACATGGTGTAGGTTCGGTCATCGACAAATAGGGGCTGGTACATTGCACTTGCCCGGGTTGTCGCATCGCTTGGCGGAAATAGGTACGGCGCGACCACAGGGCATCGCGGGTATTGGCGAGAGGCGAGAAACGCTGTTGTCGCTGTAGGCAATGCACCACATCATCAGGCTCTAAGTTATCGCCCAACTGCCGCCCCGCATCATCCAACACAAAACAGCGCAACACATCTGGCTGAGCTAATAGAGGAATCGCCGCTTGGACTAAGGCTTGGCCACTGGCTAAGCGAGAGGCGGTTAAACGAAACGCCCGAATACTGGTATTTTGTAGATGCAGTGCAGCATCATGCCGCCGCTGTTCACGAGAGGCATGGTCTTGCCACAATAAATCCAGTCGAGGGGTAATCAGCTGATCGTCGGGGGGATCGGCAGCAGGCCGCGCAAACCAAAACCCTTGTACAAAATCACACTGAGATTCTAAGGCCAATAAGCCTTCTGCTTCGGTTTCAACCCCTTCAGTCAACACCAATGCACCAACTTCGTGCAAGAGCGCCACTAAACGGGGCAAGACGGCCCTTGCGCGGGCTTGATGGGCGGCATCACGCACCAAAAGCCGATCTAGCTTGACGATATCCGGTGCCAAACGCCACAGGCGGTCTAGGTTGGAGTGGCCAGCGCCAAAATCATCCACCGCAATCAAACACCCCAACTCACGAAACCCCTGAATGGCATGTGCCAAATCATCGATGTTATCAATCGCATGTTCAAGAATCTCTAACACCACTTGATGCGGTGCAACACCATGCTGTTGTAACAACTCGGCAAAGCGGCTAGGGCCATCATCGGCCAACAAAAAACCTTCTAAGTCAGCGTTTAAGAACAACCATGTTTGTGCTGGCTGCATCTGACTGAAGTGGGCCAAATGCAGGCCACGGGCACAAGCGCCCAATTGTGTCCTTTCTAGCGCGGGTCGTTGCGGATCGAATAACACCACCGGCGGCACCATCGTGCCGTCGGGGTACGAAGCTCGCAACAATCCTTCCATGCCAATGGTTCGACGATGAGCCAAGCTATAAATCGGCTGAAAGTAGGAGTGATAGCGTAAGCTGGAGGAATGAAGAGAGTTCACGATCAATATCACGCCAAATAAAAGAGAGCATCGACTATCACAGCACAAGACGTGCCAAATGCAAAATTAATACCCAATTTTAATGGGCAGCCCCCCAACTTGGCCCATATCCCACCTCGGCCAGCAATGGCACGCGCAAGGTCGCCACTGCTGCCATGTCTTGAGGTAACCACGCTAACACAGCGTCTTTTTCCGCCTCGGGCACCTGTAACACCAATTCATCATGCACTTGCATCATCAATATCGTGTGTTGAGACAAATCGACCAAATCAAGCGGTGGCGGCCCTAACCGTTTGGCCACCTGAATCATCGCCATTTTGATTAAATCAGCTGCCGTGCCTTGCATCGGGGCGTTAATTGCCGCGCGTTCGGCCGCTTGGCGTTTCATCGGGTTGCGGTCGTTAATATCGGGTAGCAGTAAACGGCGGCCAAACACGGTTTCGACATAACCTTGTTCACGGGCCAGCTGGCGCGTGTCTTCCATATAGCGCGCCACACCGGGGTAGCGTTGGAAATAACGATCAATAAATTGTTGGGCAGCACTGCGTTCAATTTCTAACGCCTTGGCCAAACCAAACACAGTCATGCCGTAAATCAGGCCGAAGTTAATGGTTTTTGCGTAACGCCGCTGCTCGGGACTAACCTCATCCAACGGTATTTCAAAAATTTCAGCGGCTGTTGCACGATGAATATCTAACCCTTGCTGAAATGCCTGTAGCAGGCCTTCATCCTGCGATAAATGCGCCATAATCCGCAGCTCAATCTGCGAATAATCCGCCGAGACAATCACCGTCCCCGCTGGTGCAACAAACGCTTTTCGGATGGCTCGCCCTTCTTCACTGCGGATGGGGATGTTTTGTAAATTTGGTTCTGAACTGGACAAGCGACCCGTGATGGTGCCGGTTTGCGAGTAGTGGGTATGCACCCGTTGTGTTTGTAGAGAAATCGCGTTTGGTAATTTATCGGTGTAAGTCGATTTCAGTTTTGCCAAACCACGGTAATCCAACAACTGTTGGGCAATCGGATACGTCGTCGCTAATTTCTCTAGCGTTTCTTCATTGGTGGAAATACCCGTGGTGGTTTTTTTCAGGCCCTTACTTGGAATCTGTAGGCGGTCGAATAAAATCTCACTGACCTGTTTTGGTGAATTGAGATTAAACGGCTGGCCAGCCATCGCATGAACCTGTTGTTCAAGCAGTAACAAGCGCTGTCCTAATACCATACTTTGATCTTGCAGAATTTTAGGATCAACCGATACCCCGACTTCTTCCATGTCGGTCAAAATCTCAGCCACCGGCAACTCAATGTCACGATACACACGCTCAGCCTCGGGTGTCAGCAAAGGACGCATCGCGTGCAGCAAACGCAGCGTAATATCTGCGTCTTCTGCTGCATAGCGCGTGGCGGTGTCTAAATCGACATCGGCAAAACTGATTTGCTTGGCCCCTTTGCCGCAAATTTCCTCAAAGGTCAGGGTGTCATAGTTGAGATAGCGCTTTGCCAGCGCATCCATATTGTGTGCCACATGGCTTTGCAAGACATAACTCAACAACATGGTGTCTTCGGCCACCCCTTGCAGACGAATCTGATAACGCGCCAAGACATGGCGATCAAATTTGAGATTTTGGCCAACTTTCTTGGTGTCAGGGTTTTCTAACCATGGCTTCAAGCGTTGTAACACCCAGTCCCGATCTAACTGTTGTGCCACCCCGGGGCCACGATGCGCTAAAGGAAGATATGCCGCTTCATAGGGTGCAACCGCAAAACTGATGCCCACCAACTCCGCCTCCAGCGGATCAAGCCGATCGGTTTCCGTATCAAAACTCACGTATTCGGCTTCTTCAATCCGCGCCAGCCATGATTCGAACGCGTCTTGCGTCAACAGCGTGTGATAACAGGCGCTGGGTAACACCGCTGCTGTAGACGTAGGCGACACCATCGGTTCTGGTGTGGTGGCGACAGGCGCGTTTTCTGACGGTGTTGCAGCGGATACTCGGCTATATTCTTGTAGCCATGCTTTGAAACCAAGTTGGCGACACAGTGTTTGCAGTACAGATAATTGCGGAGGTTGACGTTCAACAGCCGCCAAACCCGCCGGCAATAGCGTACTCAAATCCAGATCTCGCTTTACCGTGACCAATTCACGCGACAGCGGCAGATGAGGCAAAGCCTCACGGGCATAGTCACCAATTTTCCCCTTAATCGCCCCCCGTTCAATCGCCGCCACCACCCCTTCTAATGAACCAAACTCTGCCAGCCATTTCGCGGCGGTTTTCTCACCGCACTTATGCACGCCCGGGATGTTGTCGGAGGTATCCCCCGTAAGCGTTAAGAAATCGACCATTTTTTCAGGTGCTACACCAAATTTCTCAACCACTGCCGCTTGATCGAACCATTGTTCTGACATCGAGTTATACAACCGTGTTTTTGCACTGACCAATTGCGCAAGGTCTTTATCACCGGTACAAACAATGGTGTCCCAACCGAGGGCCTCAGCCTGTGTCACCAAAGTCGCAATCACATCATCGGCTTCTACTCCAGCCATTTGTAATAAAGGCCATCCCAAAGCCTCGACCGCTTGGTGTACCAAGGGAATTTGTTGCGCCAGCCCATCCGCCATCGGCCCACGTTGTGCCTTATAGTCTGGGTATAAGTCATGGCGGAATGTCTTGCCTTTCGCATCAAAGACACAAATTGCAGCTTCATAGTGCAATTCGCGCTCTAACCGTCGCAACATATTCATGACCCCATAAACCGCCCCAGTGGGCACGCCATCAGGTGCACGCAAAGTTGGCATGGCATGAAAGGCGCGATACAAATACGAAGAGCCATCGACTAATAACAAAGTTTTCATTGGTTTTTATGTACTTAAAAAAGAGAAAAGGAAAGACGATGAGCCTCGCCCATAAAGTCCCTGCGGTCTCGGATCGTTACGCCAATATGGAACAATTCCGTGCCCGAGAAGCCTGGCATGTTTTAAAAGTGATGGCAGAATTTGTCGAATCGGCAGAGGAATTGCAATCGGTCTTACCAGCGGTCAGTATCTTTGGTAGCGCCCGCACGCCACCTGACCATACTTATTATAAGCTGGCAGAATCGATTGCCAGAGGCTTGTCAGATTCGGGGTTTGCCGTCATTTCTGGTGGAGGCCCCGGTTTAATGGAAGCCGCCAGCAAAGGGGCTTTTCACGGCAAAAGCCCTTCAGTTGGCTTAAATATCGTGTTACCACACGAACAAAAGCCCAATCCCTACCAAGACATCAGTTTGAAATTCAGCCATTTTTTCTCACGTAAAGTGATGTTTGTTAAACATTCCGTGGCCTATGTGGTGATGCCGGGAGGGTTTGGAACTTTAGACGAACTGTTTGAGTCTTTGACTCTGATTCAAACCGGCAAAGTTCGAAAAATGCCGATTTTGTTGGTTGGCAGCAGTTTTTGGCGGGGCTTAGTACAATGGTTTCAGGAACATCTAGTGAACGAAGGCATGATTTCACCACAAGATCTCGACTTGGTGTATATCACCGACTCGCCACAAGAGATTGTGGAACGGATTTTCCATCATTATGAAACACGCGGTTTTGACCCTTTACCACAAGAGCAAGACCAACTACTGAATCTTTAAGCCAAGCAGCACACGACTGTCGGCAGAGCGAATCTTCATTGCTACGAGGCACAAGCTCTAGTAACCTTCGTGCCCGTTTGCTTATCATCTTGCAGGAGACGCGCATGGCCAAGCTGACTGAACAAGACATCCTCAACTGGAATGGCCCAGAAGAGGACTATATGAATAACGACCATCTGGAGTTTTTCCGCGAACGCCTGCTCACTATGCAGCGAGAGTTGCTGAGCAACGCCACCGCCACAACCAGCCATCTACAAGAACAAGAGGCCACCCCCGATCCCGCCGACCGGGCTACGCTCGAAGAGGAATATGCGCTGGAATTGCGTACCCGCGATCGTGAACGCAAGTTGTTGCAAAAAATAGAATCAACCTTGCGCAAAATCGATGAAAAAAACTACGGCTACTGTGATGATACGGGCGAACCTATCGGCCTACGCCGCTTATTAGCCCGCCCGACTGCCTCGCTATCTGTTGATGCACAAGAACGCCGCGAGCGGATGAAAAAGCAGTATGCCGACTAGGTCTGGTCTTTGCTTGTGGTTTGCACCCGATGGCAGCTGCTATCGGGTTTTTTCGTCCTAAGCCTGTTCTTCTTTTGGATTGTGAAGCGTGAACGATCTTTCTGCTAGTGATGTGATGCCTGCCTCAGCGCTAATGAAGCATGTGGCAGAACTGACCTCGCGCCGCGAGCGCCATGAGTTAGAGCATTCGCTGCTCGATCTCATCGTTGGCTTTCTCAACACCACCTCAGCCGAGGTGTTTAGCGTGCGTGAAACACAAGGCCAGTGGGAGATCAAAAACCTCTACCGTCATAACAACCAACATCTCCTTGAACTGCACCCTGATAGTCAGTGGGGTCTTCCATCGGAACAGCAACAACAAGCACTCTTTGCCGCCCAACAGAGCAGCGACATGCTGCCTTGGCACGATGGCAAGCTCTGGCTGCCGGTACATCAATTTGGCGATATTGTTGAGCTGATTGAAATGCCCTGCCAACATCCCTTGCAACCGGAACAAGCCGCATTTTTGTTGGGGGTCTTGCGTATTCATGCCAACTATTTGCAGCTGTTGTATGAGGCAGAACGCGATATGTTGACTGGCCTACTCAACCGCCGCAAGTTCGACACTCGCTTATATGAGTTGTTAGCAAATCGGGACGGTGAGCATGTCTTGGCCTTGATTGATATCGACCATTTCAAGCCAATTAACGACAATTATGGCCATATTGTTGGTGATGAAGTGTTATTGCTCACGGCGGGTTTGTTATTGCGTCATATTGGGCAACAGGGCCAAGTATATCGTTATGGCGGAGAAGAATTTGCCGTTTTACTACAACACAACACCAGCCACGCCCAACAGACCCTAGACTTGTTGCGCCAACAGATTGCACAACATGATTTTCCTCAGGTGGGACATCTGACTATCAGCATTGGGTTTGTTGAAATTGACCAACAGGGGTTACCCGCCCATGTGGTCGAAGAAGCAGACAAGGCGCTGTACTACGCCAAGGAACATGGCCGCAATGCAGTGTATGGCTACCATGAGTTATTGATGCAAGGCCTAATCAGCCAACACGATAGCAACGATGGTGGTGAGATTGAACTGTTTTAGTGGGTTGTTGCGCCGACAGCGGTAAACAGCTGCACGCTATCACGGCCACTGTTTTTCGCCTGATACATCGCATGATCGGCATGTTGCGTCAGTTCAATTTCATTTTCCCCATGATCAGGAAACACCGCCACCCCAATACTGCTGGAAATATGCAGCGTATGCGTATCAATTTGGAACGCAGTGCTTAACGCTTGACGGATTTTCTCGCCAACATAGACACAATCCGCCGCTTGTTGAACACCGTGTAACAACACCACAAATTCATCACCGCCAAGCCGCGCCACGGTGTCTGCCTCGCGTACACACTCACCAATTCGCTTTGCCACCAACTGCAATAAGGCATCCCCGACAGCATGGCCCAGCACATCGTTGACTGGCTTAAAGCGATCAAGATCGAGAAATAACAGCCCCAACTTGCTCTTTTCGCGCCGCGCCACCGCCATCGCGCGCTGCAAACACTCCGAGAACAAAGCACGATTCGCCAATCCAGTTAGGGCATCATGTTGTGCCATGTGCCGAATCTGGGCTTCAGCGGTTTTACGCTCGCTGATATCACGCGTCACCCCATGTAATTCAACTTCGCCCGTTTCTGTGTTCAGCCAATAGCGTGTAATCACTTCCGTCCACACCAAACGGCCATCAGCACAAGGTTGTTGCACTTCGTTGATAAAGAAATTATCTGGGCCAATCTCACCCGATAACAAAGCCTCGCGCCGTTCATGAATCAACGCTCGGATATAACCTTGCTCGGCAGGTGGAAGAGCCGCATCTAAGGGTTGTTGCATCACTTCTTCAGGCAATACACCACGCAGTTGATACACTGAGGGGCTGACATAGGTAAAACGCAGCGTTTGGGTGTTCAGTGTCCACACCACATCTTTCATGGTTTCAGTCAACATTCGATAGCGACGTTCGCTACGCTGCAGCGCCTGTTCCATTTGCAAGCGTTGGGTAATATCAATCGCCAGCGAGATTACCTCGCGCCCTTTACCCGGCACATCCGGCAACCAATCATTAAACCATTCACAGACAATCACGCGGCCATCTTCGGTTTGCACTTCGTTGATGGCGTGGGGGCGAATGTTGCGCTGTAGTAACCCTTCCAGTTCTGGCCGCAATTGCAACTTAACTTGCTCTGGAATCAAAAACTCAAAGAAATTGCGACCAATGACTTGGCTGCGTTTCCAGCCAAATACTTCTTCAGCACGACGATTCCAGTCGGTAATAATAAAGCCTTCTGTCCACACCAAGCCGGCTGAAGGTGCGGTTTCAAAAAAGACACGATAGCGCAATTCACTTTCACGCAACCGCGTTTCCACCACCGATTGTTGTTGCAAAGCCAAACGCAAACGGCGATTGATACGATGGATATACCAAACCACACTGCTCAACAGCACTAACACCACTGCCGAGGCCAATAAGTAGGGGTATAACAAGATCCAGTCGCGGTTTTTATCTGGCTGATAGAAAAACGATTCTAATTTTTTGTTGGGGGGCGCTAAACCAAATGAAACAAAGGTATTCGCGATAAATTGCCAACGGCCAATATTGCTGTGTCCGAGTTCAATCAGTTCAGGTTGAATCAGTTTTTTGATAATCGACGCTTCAAACTGTAAATGGGCGCGGGTCTTACCCTGTGAGTTGTAGTGTTGTTCGATTAAGGTGATGATTTCATCACTGTGTTGCAGTGCATATTGCCAGCCACGAAACGAAGCACGGCGAAATGCCGTGACCACCTCTGGGTGAGCTTTGGCATAGTCTTGTTCGGTAAACAACACATCGCTATAGAAGTCCATGCCATAGCTTTGCGGTTTTAACACGCTATACGGTACGCCACGCAATTCTAATTCGAAGGGTTCGTTTGACAGATAGGCATGGATTGCTTTGACTTTGCCGTTAATCAGATCATCTAAATGACCACCGGCTTGAGTAAATGCCAAGCGTTGTAGAGGGATGCCTTCATTGACAAACATCGCCTTTAGGTCGATGTCTTGATCGCCACCCATTAACGCAATCGGCCCAGCATCAACCAATTCTGTAGGGGTGGCGACGTCACCACGGACTAATAGAACATTAGGAGAGTGTTGGAAAATTGGTGCCAACATCAAGACCGAACGGCCATTGAGATAATCGGCAATTAAACCGGCATTCGACACGCCAAATTGGGCACGACCAGAGAGCACTTCCGTAACAGGCTCAATCCCCACGCCGCCCTGTTTAAGCGTGACCTCGAGACCTTCTTGGGCATAAAAGCCCTTGTGGATCGCCGCATAGTAGCCGGCAAATTGAAATTGGTGCAGCCAACGCAGCTGTAATGAAACCGGCGTTGTCGCCCAAGTCAGTTGAGACAATAACAAGCCACCCAGTAGCCATAAGCCTCGCTGAATTGGGCGATGCCAACGCATGATCTAAATATCTTTACGAGTATCTTGCACCCAACGCAAAGCTTCAATTTGGATGTTGGTCAGTTCGGGAGTACCGATGCCGACTTCTGTTTCAATTACCTCATCCAAGAAGCCACCCAACACCCCAGTTCCTTGTAGTAAAGCTTCGTTGATTTCAGCACTGACACCAGTGGCTTGAAGAATTTCGCTCAAAGGCTTATCTAACAGCGCATCAACCACCGATAACATCCCCGTCATAAAGGCTTTATCTGGTAATTCGCGGTCTTTGGCATATCGCTGCTGCGCCATGATTTCCATCATCCGCCCACGCACGGCAGCCACTTCGAGCAGCGCATTGCTGCTCCCACCACCGGCTTGGTTGCCCGCAGCAAACACCAACAGCTGCACCCAACGTTTCAGTTTGGCACGACCTAATACCATAATGGCATCGCGTACCGAGCTGAGTTTACGCGGCGCACCGGCAGCCACCGAGTTCACCAAACGCAATAGGTTGACAGTCATGTGGGGTGCTTGTTTGAAAGCACGCTCTAATTCTTCTGTTTCAGCATCTTGCGCCACCAAACCCAACAACTTGAGCAACATCGGGTCGTTTTCTTGCGTAGATTGCTTGCCGCGCATCAGCGAAGGCTTAGCAAAGAAGTAACCTTGGAAGTAATCAAAACCGAGGGATAAACAGAGTTCGAATTGTTCGGCACTATCGACTTTTTCTGCCAGTTTTTTCACCGGAAGATGGCGCATTTGTCTGGCGACATCGATCAGTTGCTGTTCTGAGGTTAAGGCCATCAAGTCAATTTTGATGATCTTGATATAAGGAAGGAGCGCACGGCGGGGTGGATCGAGTTCGATACAGTCGTCTAATGCCAAGGTGTAACCTGCCAACGCCAATTCACGACAACGTTCGACAATCTCGGGGGTGATTTCAATGGTCTCTAACAGCTCAATCACGATTTGATCTTTGGGCATTAAGTCCATCAAATCACTGAGCAGCAAATCCGCCGACACATTGATAAAACCTTGGTGTTCACCCAAAGCTT
This sequence comes from Aquaspirillum soli, assembly GCF_054781915.1. NCBI lineage: Bacteria > Pseudomonadati > Pseudomonadota > Betaproteobacteria > Neisseriales > Aquaspirillaceae > Aquaspirillum > Aquaspirillum soli. The sequence goes on from NZ_BAAGTM010000013.1 coordinate 36,657, forward strand.
CAGATAGGCCAAGCTCCATAAAGGCATTACGAATCACTGTGGCGGTCGCGGCAATGTCGCTGGTCACTTCTGCGTGACCGACATTACCAGCACGGAACAGCAATTCATAAGCCACTAATTGGCGCGAACGGTCAACGATTGGTTGACGAGCAAGAAAGAACTCTGGGTTACTCATGGCGGTAAACTGACAGAAGGATCAAAGACAACAACTATTCTAGCGATACTTTAAGTTTATTGGCGACTCAAACAAAAAAAATAATTTTTTCGTATTGCTTTCAACTTAAATTTTATTCTTTTTCGCTCAAAATTGGTACCTTATGCAAGAAAAATACCTAGAATAGCCTACAAAAATTGTCTTATATCGTATTCGCATCCATCTCAGGCCACACACCAACCAATGTAATTGCCGCTTCGGGCAACTCGATGGTTGGTAATTCGATTGGCGTATGCAAGACCAAGTCGGGCGTTTCCAGCCACAACGGCAGGACGGTATCGACTTCGACCGTCGCCACTGGCAAACGGGTTTCCATCACCGGCAGTTTTGGCAGGCTTTCCAACACACCATATTGACTGAGATAGTTGTCGTGTAAAACCTGTGCCAAAGAGACCGCCTCGTTTTCAATCGCCTGATGCGGTTGAAGTTGTGCCAACCAATCGGCGACATATTGTGTCCAGAACGCATCACTATAGGCAGTTTGTGCTTCTGGTGTTTGTAATGCTGCACTAAAGGCTTGGGCGGCAGTCAGACGGGTTTGCCACAGCGCGGCATCTTCCCCCCGCGCCACCGCTTGTAATACCCACGGCAAGGTATCCACAGTGACTAACCGACTGTCGAGCCGTTGTTGCCACAGGGAAACTTCACTGTCGCTGGCGGCACGTTGAAAGAGATGGTGATATAGAGCGTCGATGTGTTGTGTCGGGTCTTGTGCTAATACACGGGCTTGATAGGGCGCAGCACGGGCAAAGGCTTCTACCGCAACAGCGGTATCCCCTTGGCGAGCATGTAGAGCAGCATTCCAATTAGCCAGCGCAGGCGGATCAGCGGGATAGCCCAAATAGGCTAAAAACAAACGTTGAACTGTCTCACTATACGGCAACATGGCACACCCATTCACAGACAAAAACTTTAAAGAGCACGCAGTATAGAACATTGTCTAAACAGAAAAGGTGACGGCCATCACTCAGCACGCTAAATCCTTGCCAAACCTAATGTTTTAGACAAAAAAACGCCCAGTGCGAACGATCACACTGGGCGCGGGCTAAGCAGCTAAGCGATTACTGCTGGCCGCCTACCACATTCACCACTTCCCACTGACCATTTTTCACTTGGTAAATGGTCACAGCTGCGTTTTGACGATTGCCTTTATCATCAAAACTGACCTTACCTGTCGCCCCTTCAAATTGGCTCTTAACGATTTCAGGCAGGTATTTTGCAGGGTCAACCGAGTCGGCCCGTTTCATCGCGTCAATCATCACACGAGTCGCGTCATAGGCATAGGTTGCATACAACTGCACTTCTTGATTGTGCTTGGCTTTCAGCTTCTCTGCAAAGCTGGTGTAGCCAGGTAATTTATCTTTCGGTGCACCGGCTTGGCTGGCATATTTGCCTTCAGCGGCATCACCCGCCAACTGCAAGAAAACTGGGGTTTGCATACCGTCGCCGCTCAACAGCTTCGATTCCAAGCCCAATTTTTTCATCTGTTTTGCCATCGGGCCGCTTTGTGCGTCCATCCCACCGTAGAACAGCAGGTCAGGCTTTTCCGATTTAATGCTGGTTAAAATGGCGGTGAAATCGGTTGCTTTATCGTTGGTGAACTCACGCTTCACCACTTTGGCACCGGCGGCCTCCACTGCCTTAGCAAACTCATCAGCCAAACCTTGGCCGTAAGCCGTACGATCGTCAATGATCGCGACGGTTTTTGCTGCCAAATCTTTCACCGCAAACTCAGCCAACGCCTTACCTTGTTGGCTGTCATCAGCAATCAAACGGAAAGCAGTGGTGTAGCCCTGTGCGGTATAGCTGGGGTTGGTCGCCGAAGGCGAAATTTGAGGAATACCGTTATCAGCGTAAATTTTCGAAGCTGGAACTGTCGCACCCGAGGTCAAGTGACCGATCACACCGGCCACTTTATTGTCGATAAAACGCTGTGCCACTTGGGTTGCGGTTTTAGGGTCGGCTTGATCATCTTCGCTGACCAACTCAAATTTCACTTTTTGACCAGCAATGGTCACGCCTTCAGCGTTTGCTTCATCCAATGCAATCCCCACACCGTACTCAGTGTCTTTACCTAAATGGGCAACGGGGCCAGACAACGGTGCAGCATGGCCGATTTTCACCACTACTTCAGCAGCAGGGGCTGGCGCAGCTGCCTTATCAGCAGCAGGGGCAGCAGCTTCTTCTTTTTTACCACAAGCGACTAAGGTTAACGCAGTGGCAACAGCCAAGGCGGCATATTTCAATTTCATAAGATTTCCACTAAAAAATGTGCTGTTAGCAGCACGTTTTACACAGCAAATGGCAGGTTGATTGATCCTGTTGCTATTTTTTGCCCGTCGTTTTTCAGGCAACAGGCATTAACTTACCCCAAGAGACCCTCTGCTTGCAAAGCCGCTTGTACTGCCGGACGTGCGGTAATGCGCTGCATAAAGGTTTCTAGTGCCGGCCATTTCTCGAGGGAAAGGTGCAAAAAGCGGGTCCAGTTGAGGCAAGAAAATAAATAACCATCGGCAACCGAATATTGCGGTAACAACCAATCCTGCTGCGAAAAATGGGTATTCAATTCGTCAAAACGGCGTGATAACTGTTGCCATGCCGCTTCTTTTGCTTCCGCTGATGCTTTGGCATTCCACAATGGGCCAAAGGGTTTGTGGATTTCAGTCGCGATAAAATTGAGAGACTCTTGCAAACGATAGCGCGCTAAGGTGCCATTGGTGGGGGCCAATTGTTTTTCTGGTGCCAAGTCTGCCACATACTGCACCAAAGCCGGCCCTTCGGTTAATAACTCCCCATTGTCTAACTGCAGAGCAGGCACATAGCCTTTTGGATTGATCGAAGAAAAAAGAGTGCCGTCTTCTGTGGTGTGTGGCTGGGCACGTAGATTGACTTTGCATAGAGAGAATGGCAACGCCGCTTCATGCAGCGCAATATGCACCGATAACGAGCAAGAACCAGGGGTGTAATACAGTTTCATCATCATCGCCTTTTTAAGATAAACAGGTCTTACCAGTGTGGCGACAACAACAAAAAAGGCAAGGGCAAACATGATAGTCAAAGCAATCGCTTGCATACGTTGGGCCACCTGTGCTTGGCAACCCAACTTACAAGGGTTATGACTTAGATTAGAACTGGTAACGACCTTTTAACCACCAAGTCCTACCCGGTTCATTGACCCGCAGGGTTTGTTCATAGCCGGCGGGTTGTGCCATACCGCCGGGCATGCCGCGACTGATTGGTTCGGCATAGCTGCGGTCAAATAAGTTATCTACCCCAGCGATCAACGACAATGATTTTTCTGGCTTCCAACCACCATACAGCGACACGGTGCTAAAGCCGGCGGCAGGTGTGGATAAGTCCATATTGAAGACATTACCGCGTGTCGGATCAAGACGGGTTTGTCGTGCAACAGCACGCACTGAAGCACCAGCAGAGAAAACGCCATCATCGTAATCAATCGCTAAGCGGCCTTCGAGCGGTGGTGTTTGTGCCAAGGGCCGACCGCTGCTGTCATTACGACCATACACATAGGCAACACTGGCTTGTGCTTGCCAATGTTTGGCAAACCGCCAGCTAATGTCAGCCTCACCCCCTAGACGGGTTGCATCAATATTGGCTGCGCTTGCCATCGAGAAATGAGGGGCATTCGGGTATTGTGCCAAAATAAAATCATCAATCTTGGCGTAAAATACACTGGCATTCGCTCGCCAATCCCCTTGCCGCCATGACAAGCCAAGATCCAATTGTGTTTGTTTCTCTGGATTCAGCAAGAAGGCGTTATTGCCTTTGGTACGCTCCCAATAATCTGCCGCGCGTTCGGTATACCCTACCCCCGCAAACCATAACCATTGTGGCGTAGTTTGTTGCTCAAATCGGATAAAACCACCATGTAACGTGTCACGATCAGTGATCCCTGCGGTTTTTGAAGCACTGTTAGCACGTTGATCGGTCGCTTCGTGCTGATCGACACGCCATCCAGCCAAAATTCGACTTTGTTCCGACAGCGTATATTTGCCTTCAAGATAGATCCCTTGGCGGCTAAAGCGCATATCGGGAGTTCGTGCTTGTTGTTGATAGTTCACTCCACTACGGGCAGTGTGCCAATCATGTTGTATATCAGCACCAAGATTCAGGGTGAGTTGATCAAAACTCAGTTCCGCATCCACTTTGGCACCTTCTACTTCACGATCGGGATTACTTAATGCCCACGCTGATTTCATCGCGGGAGGCCGACGCAAAGAGAAGTTGTCCATCACATGATCAACGTAGCTGTGATAGTAAGACGCGGAGACTTTATTTAACCAAGGCGTGATCTGACGGCGTTCAGCCTTAATCTGCCACGCATCGCGGTCAAACTTTGCGCCATCCATCATTCTATCAGCGTAAGCGCCTTCGCCACGGCTCCAGTCATAAGAGAATTCCAATAAGGTCTGACTGTCTGGTGTCCAACCCACAGTCGCGGCTGCGCTATGGCGACGGGCAGCAGAATTGACCCGCACACCCTCTCCATCACGATAGTCACCGCTTTCATTACGTTGACCTGATAAGCGAATCCAACCTAACTCCGAGCCCGCCAATAGATTGAGTGATTGGTCATTACGATCAAAACTGGCCACTGTCGCTGAGATGTCTCCACTCACACTCGGGCCGGTAAAAGTGGGCGTATCACGTTCAAAACTGACACTACCGGCTAATGGCACTGGGCCATGTTGCACACTTTGAGGGCCTTTGCTGACAACAACTCGATCAAACATATCTGGATAGATATAGGCTGTTGGAGGATCCATCCGCATCCCACAGCCACCAAAGGCACTGCTGCCATCAATCAAAATATTTAAGCGGCCTGCGCCTAAGCCACGTAACAAAGGATCGCCCCCCGAGCCCCCTTTACGGGTCACGCTAAACCCTGGAATACTCTTGAGCAACCCCGCACCGTCTGCCGCTGGCAAAGGTTGGCGTGGCGCTTTCGCATCGGTGATGATCGTCAACGGATCCCGCATGGGGGTGGCAGTCACCACAATCGGCTCAAGTGTGGCGGGATCGGTATTAGCATAAACGGTACTGGCACTGCTGAGGGCACAGGCAGCGATGAAGAAGGAACGGGGATTCATCGGTCGGTGTCGCTTTATTGGAAAAAATAAAGCTGCAATGATAAAGACATGAAATTATCTTGCTAATGTGGCAAAACGTCGCACCTGTGACTCCAGTGCATAAAAAATACCCCACCTTTTGAGTGGGGTATTTTCGTTTCAACCTAGTGCAAATTAAGAATTCAGCGCCAAAGCCGACTGTTTCTCAATTTGTTTGTTGACATACCACTGCTGTGCCATCGACAGAATATTGTTGACGACCCAGTACAACACCAAACCAGCAGGGAAGAAGAAGAACATCACCGAGAAAGCCAATGGCATGATTTTCATCATCTTCGCTTGCAAAGGATCGGGTGGAGGTGGGTTGAGGAAGGTTTGCGCGAACATCGTCGCAGCCATGATCACAGGCAAAATGTAGAACGGATCAGGGCGCGATAAGTCTTCAATCCAACCTAACCAAGGCGCTTGACGCAGTTCGACCGAAGCCAACAATGCCCAATACAAACCGATGAACACCGGAATTTGAATCAAAATCGGTAAGCATCCACCCAAAGGGTTGATCTTCTCGGTTTTGTACATTTCCATCATCGCTTGCTGCATTTTCATGCGGTCGTCGCCGTATTGCTCTTTCAAGCGTTGTAGGCGAGGGGCCACCGCTTTCATTTTTGCCATCGAGCGATAGCTGGCGGCAGACAACGGATAGAAAGCGGCTTTAATTAACACCGTCAGCAAGACAATCGACCAACCCCAGTTCCCCACCAACTGATGCAAGCGATCCAACACCCAGAACAGGGGCTTGGCGATGATGGTGGTCCAACCATAGTCTTTGGTTAAGTCCAAGCCCGGTGCAATCGCTTCTAAGGTACGCGTCTCTTCAGGTCCAGCATAGAGCGGTATCGAGAAGCTGCTGGTTTGACCGGCGGCAATGGCAGGTAAGGTAACAATCGTACCCGCTGAGTAAAGACCATTGCTTGCAGGCTTCAACTCAAAACGACATGCGGTTGCTGTTTGGCACAGGGTTTTACCGTCATTGGTTTTTAAAATCCACGCTGTAGCAAAATAATGCTGCAACATGGCAACCCAGCCGTTATCCGCCTGTTTAACGTATTCAGCCTTATTCTTGTCTAAATCTTCAAACTTAACCTTTTGAAACTTGCCTTCTTCGGTGTAAACCGCTGGGCCGGTAAAGGTATAAGCTAAAGAATTTTCCCCCTCTGGGGCTTGACCATCACGCAAGAAGCGATAGTAAGCCTCGAGCGACAAGGGCTGATTGCTTTGGTTGACCACCTCGTGGCGAACATCAATTAAGTAGCTACCACGGGTGAAGCGATAGACCTTGCGAACCTCGACACCATTCACTGCTGGCGCAGTAAGAACCACATCCACATGGTCTTGCCCTTGTTGCAGTTGATAGCGAGTTTGGCCAGCTTGGAAAATCGTTTTGTGTGATGGCAGGTTAGGATGTTGTGCCGAAATCAAACCGCTTTGAGCGATATACGTCCGACCTCCGTCATCTTGTAGCAGCAAGAAAGGCTGTTTGGGATCGTGCACAGCCCCTTGCTTCAACAACTCCATACGCCGGATATCCCCGCCTTGGGTGTCAATCACCACCCGCAACAAATCGGTTTCGACTTGAATGCGCTGTGCTTTTAACAACTGCCCCGCAGCAGCAGGCTCAACTGTTTTCGTCGCTGTGGTTGGCGTTGGTGTCGGGGTGTCTGTGGAAGCCGTCACTGCCGGTTTAGGTGGCGGAGGCGGCGCGAAAAATTCTTGCCACAACAGCAAGATGCTGAAGGACAGAATGATAAAAGCGATGAGTCTTTTGGTATCCATCTCGTTTCCGGGCTGGAGTCTAAGGAACTGGATCGTAACCACTGCCCCCAAGGGGGTGGCAACGACCTATGCGTTTTAGGGCCAAATAACCGCCTTTGATCGCACCATGTTTTTGGACTGCTTCGAGCGCATAGCTAGAACACGTCGGCTGATAGCGACAGCGCGGTGCAAGCCAAGGACTGATGGCGACTTGATAAAAGCGAATCAGGAAGATGAAGATGCGTGACATCGTGCCAGTTTCGTGAAAAGACTGCGTAAGGCCGAGCGGACCTCGGCAGCATGGCGACGGTCGAAAGGTTGACGCACTCGCACCACAAAGTCAACGCTACCTAGCCGTGCAGCACACAACCGAAAGGTTTCGCGTGTGGTTCGTTTCATATAGTTGCGTTTGATAGCGCGTTTGGCCACCTTTTTACCCACAACCAAACCCAGCCGAGCCTGACCCACTGTGTTGGGGCACGCATAGACTTGCACCCACTGATTGCTGCGCAAACTACGCAAACGAAAAACGGATGAAAAATCATCCGTTTTCAAAAGACGCTGTGTGCGGCGGAAGGAAAAAGCCAAGGCTATCAGACAGCCAAACGCTTACGGCCACGACCACGGCGTGCGTTGATCACAGCGCGTCCACCACGGGTTTTCATACGAACGCGGAAACCATGAGTGCGTTTGCGGCGGGTGACGGAAGGTTGGAAGGTGCGCTTCATGAACTAAGTTCCTATTCTGCAACAGAAAATAAACGTGAGATTACAACGCGTCCTAACAAAATTGTCAATGGCAATTTTTAGGGTGGGCTGTGGATAACTTTTTGGAAAACGAGTAGAATCGCCGGCTTTAAGCCAAGTTATTCACAACCCGCGCTGTGTATTTTCTCATCGAACAACCACTTGCTAGTGGTGTTCCTCTTGTTGGATGTTGCTGTAATCGAATGGTTAATGACCCCAAACGCCACAGCGAATAAAGCATCCGTTCTCCCTCCACCGTGCAGCAAACTTTGGGATTGAGCTCGCGGATCTGTTAACGTGGACCTCGCCGCATCATGACCGACTTTGATCAATTTTGGCCTCTGTGTCTGTCTCGTTTTCAGACAGAACTCTCGGCCCAACAATTCAACACATGGATCAAGCCGCTGCACTGTGAAGTGAAAGAACAGGGTTTGGTGTTGTACGCGCCCAATCGCTTCGTCTTGCAATTTATCAAAGAGCGTTTTTTCGCTCGGATTGAAACCTTTGCCGAAGAAGCAGGGATGGCGGGGGTTGAAATAGAGTTGCGGATTGCCACACCAGCCAGTGCCCCCAAGACACCGCCCTCGCGTCTTGCCCCTGCTCGGGTGGTTGCGGCGCCGGCGATTTTAACGCCGCCCCCTTCACCAGCTAGCATCACTGCAGCCAAACCAACCAGCAAACCAATTGGTAGCGGCCACGAAAGTACGCGTCTGAACCCAGCGTTTACTTTTGACAGTCTGGTGACCGGTAAAGGTAACCAGCTGGCACGCGCAGCGGCGATGCAAATTGCCGAGCATCCTGGCGACCCGACTTACAACCCTTTCTTTGTGTACGGCGGGGTGGGGCTGGGGAAAACTCACTTAATTCAAGCGGTGGGAAATTTGGTTTATCAAAAAAACCCCCACGCTAAAATTCGTTATGTTCATGCCGAACGTTATGTGGCGGATATTATGCGTGCCTATCAGCATAAATCGTTCGATGACTTTAAGCGCTACTACCACTCTCTCGATTTGTTGCTGATTGACGATATTCAGTTCTTTGCCGGTAAAAACCGCACCATGGAAGAATTCTTCTATGCCTTTAATTCACTGTTAGAAAGTGGTAAACAGGTGATTATGACCTGTGACACCTACCCCAAACAGATTGAAGGGATGGATGAACGCCTGATTTCGCGTTTTTCATGGGGTTTAACGGTGGAAATTCAGCCACCAGAACTTGAAATGCGGGTGGCGATTTTGATGAAAAAAGCCGAAGCCGATCATCTTAAACTCGAACACAACGTGGCCTTTTTTATTGCCCAAAATGTGCGCTCGAACGTAAGGGAATTGGAAGGGGCACTCAAGCGGGTAGCGGCTTATGCGCGCTTTAGCAATCTGCCCATCACCCTACCGTTAGTGAAAGAATCGCTTAAAGATTTACTGGCGGCAGGCAATCGGCAAATCTCTATCGACAATATCCAAAAAACCGTTGCTGAGTATTTCAAGCTGAAGTTGGCGGATATGTACTCACAAAAACGCAAACGCGAAATTGCCCGTCCACGGCAAATTGCGATGTGTTTGGCCAAAGAACTCACCGAATTGAGTTTGCCTAATATCGGTGATGCGTTTGGTGGTCGTGATCACACCACGGTGATGCACGCCTGTAAAACCATACACAGTCTGCGAGAGAGTGATGCCGAACTCGCCCGCGACTACACCACCCTACTCAATATGTTGCGCGGTTAACGCCGTTTCCAACTGAGAGCGACTACAGTGATTGAGGAATAAGCCATGTTGATTTTGCAAGCCGACCGCGACGATCTACTCAAACCTTTATCTGCGGTGACCGGCATTGTTGAACGCCGCCACACCCTACCGATTTTGGCCAATGTGTTAATCCAAAAACGGGGCAATACCGTCAGTTTTCTAGCCACCGACCTTGAGATTCAAGTCACCACCGCCAGCCCCGATACGATTGTCGGGCCAGATTTTTCTTTGACCACCTCGGCAAAGAAGCTGCAAGACATTTTGCGAGCGATTCCCGAACATTCGACCGTGTCGTTTGAACATGAAGACAACCGGCTGAGCGTGAAAGCCGGACGGAGCCGGTTTCAATTACAAACTCTGCCCGCCGATGATTTCCCCTTGTTAGCGGTCAATCAACAAGCCCAAGCCCAACTCACCCTGTCACAAAAAGTGTTCAAAGATTTGCTGTCGCAAGTGCAATACGCGATGGCAGTGCAAGACATCCGTTATTACCTCAACGGGATGATGTTTATCATGGCCGGCGATCAGGTGAAATTGGTGGCAACAGATGGTCACCGCTTGGCGTATGCCAACACCACTTTGCAAGTGGATTACCCCACTTCACACGCTGAGGCGATTTTGCCGCGCAAAACCATCTTGGAATTGACCAAACAATTATCCGACCATGACGAGCCACTGTTGATTGAATTATTGGGCAATCAAGTGCGTTTTAGCTTTGGTGCCAGTGTGGTGGTGTCGAAGGTTGTCGATGGTAAATTCCCCGACTACAACCGCGTCATCCCATTAGATAACGACAAAATTTTCTTAATCGACCGCCAAGCATTACAACATGCCCTACAACGGGCGGCGATTTTGGCCAATGAAAAATTCCGTGGTGTTCGCCTGATGTTAGAACCCGGAAAATTATCGGTGATGTGCAACAACAGCGAGCAAGAAGAAGCGCAAGAAGAACTCGAAATTGAATACGAGGGCGATACCCTAGAGATCGGTTTTAACATCAACTATCTGTTAGATGTGTTGAACCATGTCTCGGTTGATACGGTGCAAATTGCCTGCGGCGACCCAAATCGCAGCGCCTTATTTACCATCCCAGACAATCCCAATTTCAAATACATTGTGATGCCGATGCGAATTTAAGCCGCGTCCCGACAGTGAAGGGAACAATGTTTCACGTGAAACATTGTCGGTTTTTCCATACATGGCGATTAGACAGAAAGAATGCTCATGAGTGAACAGCAAGAATACGATTCCAGCAGTATCAAAGTGCTAAAAGGCTTGGATGCAGTGCGGAAGCGTCCTGGCATGTATATCGGCGATACCTCGGATGGAACAGGTTTACACCACATGGTGTTCGAGGTGTTGGACAACGCCATTGACGAGGCCTTGGCTGGGCACTGTGACACCATTCGTATCACCATTCACCCCGATCAATCGATCTCGATTGAAGATAACGGCCGTGGCATCCCAACCGACATTCACCCCGAAGAAGGCCGGTCGGCAGCAGAAGTCATCATGACGGTGTTACATGCTGGCGGTAAGTTTGATAGCAATAGCTACAAAATTTCCGGTGGGTTGCACGGTGTTGGGGTATCGGTGGTGAATGCGCTGTCTGATTGGTTGCGCCTCAAAATTTGGCGTGATGGTCATGTGCATGAAATGGAATTTCGCCGTGGCGAACCCGTCGCTCCATTGCGGGCCACAGGGCAAAGCCAACACCGTGGTACCGAAGTCACGTTTATGGCCAGCCAAGAAACGTTTGGCTTGATTGAATACCACTATGAGATTTTAGCGAAACGGATTCGCGAGCTGTCTTTCTTGAATAATGGTGTGTCGATTATTCTTTCGGATAAGCGCACCGGCAAAGAAGAAAACTTTGCCTTTGCTGGTGGGGTCGCTGGGTTTGTGGAATACATGAACCGCAACAAGAGCCCGCTGCATGGCAAAATTTACTATGCCCAAGGTGAAAAAGAGGGTATGACAGTAGAAGTCGCTATGCAATGGAACGACTCCTATCAAGAATCGGTGCAATGTTTTACCAACAACATTCCACAACGTGATGGCGGCACCCACTTGACCGCATTACGCGCTGTCTTAACTCGCACCCTCAATCAATATATTGAGGAACATGAGTTTGCCAAAAAAGCCAAGGTGGAAACGGCAGGTGATGATATGCGCGAAGGTTTAACCTGCGTGCTTTCGGTGAAATTGCCTGATCCAAAATTCAGTTCACAAACCAAAGATAAACTGGTGTCGAGTGAAATCAGTCCGGTGGTGCAAGAAATTATCGGGCAAACGCTGCACGATTTCTTACAAGAGAACCCCAACGACGCCAAAATTATCTGTAGCAAAATTGTCGAGGCAGCACGCGCACGAGAAGCAGCGCGCAAAGCCCGTGAAATTACCCGTCGCAAAGGGGTGATGGATGGTTTGGGCTTGCCCGGTAAGTTAGCCGATTGCCAAGAAAAAGACCCTGCCTTGTCTGAGCTGTATCTGGTGGAGGGTGACTCTGCTGGTGGGTCGGCAAAACAGGGGCGTGATCGTAAATTCCAAGCCATTTTGCCGTTGAAGGGCAAAATTTTGAATGTGGAACGGGCACGCTTCGATAAGATGATTGCTAGCCAAGAAGTCGCAACATTGATTACTGCAATGGGCACTGGCATCGGCAAAGAAGACTACAACCCCGAGAAATTGCGTTATCACCGCATTATTATCATGACCGATGCCGATGTGGATGGCGCGCACATTCGCACGCTGTTATTAACTTTCTTCTACCGGCAAATGCCGGAGTTGATCGAGCGTGGTCATGTCTATATCGCTCAGCCGCCGCTGTATAAGATGAAGCACGGTAAAACCGAGCGTTATCTTAAAGATGAACATGAGTTGAATCATGCGTTATTGGAGCTGGCTCTGAGCAACGCACAGATTATTCCTCGGGCAGGCGCAGAACCGTTGCAAGGCGAGGCTTTAGCCAATATTGCACGGCAATATATGGTGGCTCAGGCGGTAATTGAGCGTGAAAGTCGAGTGATTGATCCGTTGGTATTACATGCTTTGTTGTCTTGCCCACCGTTGCAGTTGGATAGTCAAGCTGCCGCGCAGCAGGCATTAGACACGCTCTCGGCACAACTCGACCCCGCATTGTTGCAGTTCAGTTTGGTGCATGATGATAAGAACGATCAATGGCGAATTCGGATTGTGCGGCAACAGCATGGTAATAGCACGGTGACGTCGATTGATGCCGATTTCTTGAACAGTGTGGATTATCAACATATCAAGACAACGGCAGGGGTGTTGTTAGGGTTGTTAGGGCCCGATGCGACAGTGCGCCGTGGTGAACAAGGCCGAGTGATTGCACATTTTGGTGAGGCGTTAACGTGGTTGTTGCAAGAAGCCCGTCGTGGTCTGAGCATTCAACGTTATAAAGGGTTGGGTGAAATGAACCCCGGACAGTTGTGGGAAACCACGATGGATCCGAATGTCCGCCGTTTGTTGAAGGTGCGGATTGAGGATGCGATGACGGCAGATGATGTGTTTACCACACTCATGGGCGACCACGTCGAACCACGCCGTGCTTTTATCGAAAGCAATGCGCTGATTGCACGGAATATCGACGTGTAATTTCGCTCCACCACCTACACAAAACCGGCTACCAGATGGGGCCGGTTTTTTTGTTTCTAACAGGCAATGCTGTTACCCCGAAGTTTAGTATGGTGGGCACAAGAGGTTCCCACCATCCTAGGCTTATCATCCACAAGCTATAATCAACTGTTACCTCAGCCCCCACCTCAATCATGCTGCCGCTGCTCGATCCGAAGAACGATTACATTTTCAAACGTCTCTTTGCCCAGTCACCCGAATTGCTGTCTGATTTGATTAACAGCATCCGCTACGATCAACCACCGATTACCATTACCGATATTCTCAATCCCAATATCTCCGGTGAAGACCTTCACGCCAAAGAAATCGTGTTAGATGTCTTAGCCAAAGATGGGTTTGGCGTGCAATACAATATTGAAATTCAGGTGCGGAAACAGACGTATTGGGGAGAGCGAAGTTTGTATTACAGTTCGCGTCTTATCAGCGAACAGTTAGAAAGCGGTCAATCCTATCGCGAGATGAAGCATGTAATTTGTATTCATCTACTGGATTTTGATTTATTCCCCGACCATCCACAACAAGCCTCATGGCGGTTTGAACTACGTGATCAACACATTCCTGATGTTGTCCTCACCAAAGCACAGCAAATTGATATTCTGGAATTAGATAAAGCCGACCGCCTCCAACTGGCCCCAACAGCCTTAAAGAATTGGGTCGATCTGTTTGAACACTGGCAGGAGCAACACATCATGGCACAGCTGACACATACCCCAGTGGTGACTGCACTACGCTCTTTAGAAACTCTCAGCCAAACCAAAGAAGAACAACTGCGTGCCATTGCACGGCAGAGGGCGGTGTGGGATTACAACACCGACATCATCACTGCACGGGAAGAGGGTTTAGAAGAAGGCATTCAAAAAGGTTTGGAAAAAGGCATACAAAAAGGTCGCGAGCAAGGCCGCGAAGAAGGCATGAAAATATTCCTCCGCAGTATGATTGAAACAAAATTTGGTCAACCATTACCAGATTGGGTGTTGTCGCGGTTACGGGCAGCGACGCCGGAGCAGTTGCAGCAATGGGGAGTGTCGTTAACACAGGCACAACGGTTAGAGGATATTTTCGAGGATTGATCAGTTTAGCAACCCAACACAAACTGAGAACAACATACCCCCCCAATTCAGGGCGAGGCGATTCGGTGTTACATACGACGGTATTTTGCCGTTTGCCGATGTCGGTTTTGTTAGGTTGCCAAATAAGTGAGGTAAGGTAGGCACGGGTCTTGTGCCTACCAAACGAATGAAGCGATGTACGAACAACACACCATGAAAAAACCGCCACACTTAATTCATGGTGAGGCGGTTGGGTGTTATGTACGGCAGTGTTTTGCCGTTTTTGGATGTTCGGCACAAGGCGATATCTAGGCTAGGCTTACACAGATTCAGTCGCTGTTACGTTCTAACTGTTCTAACAGCCCATGCACATCACCGAGAACCCACAAGTCGGCAACTAGCCCGTCTCTAAAAGCAAAGAGTGCTGCACCAGCCCATTCGATCTTTTTTCCTGTTGGCTTGAAACCAAAAAATTCGCCATGGTGATTTCCTGAAAAGCGCATTCGGGCAAAGCACTGATTACCTTCTGTCACCAAATCAAGAATGTCACATTGGTATGCACCAAGGGCCTGATGTACAAAATCAACGTAATCGGCAAATTCGGAATGTCCAGTTTTACATTGGCCGAGAGAGCCTCGGAAAGTAAAGTCTGGCTGAAGCAGATTGGGAATTGCTGATTTGTCGTGCTTATTCCATACATCAGAATAGAACCTATGAACAATGGTCTTAAGTGTGGGAAGTTCCATGGTGAACGTCGGTAAATTTTATACAGGGCGTCCATTTTGCCGCAGGCCCAGTCAGATAGCCACGTCTAGTAGGGTGCCGTCACCCCGAAGGGGCGACGCACCATTAAATCACCCGACTTGCCATGGCCTCACCCATCCGGATTGGGCGGGTGGGTTGCCAAGAGGGATTGAATTGCAAGGTATATTTCGGGAATAGCATGACCACAGTTGAGCCTAACAAAAAGCGGCCCATCTCAGCCCCTTGCACCAAATGAATGGCATCTTTCCCTTGGTAATGCCAAGTTTTGATTTCACCCAAACGCGGTGGATTCACCACGCCATGCCACACCGTAGCCATACTGCCCACAATCGTCGCCCCAACCAACACCAAAACAAATGGGCCAAACTCACCATCAAACACACACACCACCCGCTCATTACGGGCAAACAGTCCGGGCACCCCTCGCGCGGTTGTAGGATTGACTGAAAATAAATCCCCCGGAATATAGGTCATACTGCGCAAACGTCCCGCACAGGGCATGTGAATCCGATGATAATCGCGTGGACTGAGGTAGAGCGTTGCAAACGCGCCATGTTGAAACTGTGCAGCCAACGACGCATCGCCACCTAATAACGTGCTAGTCGAATAATGATGCCCCTTCGCCTGAAAAATTTGGTCTTGTTCAATCGGCCCAAGCTGGCTAATGGCACCATCCACCGGCGAAATAAAATCGGCTTTGGCTAAAGGACGCACCCCCGCTTTTAAAGGGCGCGTGAAAAAAGCGTTAAAACTCTGGTAGCTGGCAATATCAGGGTTGGCAGCTTCGTTCATATCCACCTGATAACGCTGCACAAACCAACGAATCAAGGCAGTTGTCAGATGACCTGCTTCGGCAGCGGCAATACGGCCAGCAAATACCGTCAACGCTCGTTTTGGTAACAGATATTGGGGAAGAACAGCAAGTCGATCAGACACGGAGGACACCTAACAATTAAGCAGGCGGCGATTATAACCGGTTTCTTTTGTTGTATCCGGTACCTATGACGCCACCGTTTAATGTTAAAACTGTTAAAATCCCAGACAATCTTTGACGCTCGGCGTTAATCCAATCAATCATCTCACCCCATCAATCCAACCAAACAGCACACACCATCACAATGGTCATGCTTTTGAGGAGAGGAATTTTGTCACAGCAACGATACCGATTGCTTCTCCCAGCCCTCGGCGTTCTTCTCACTTTGGGTGCCGGTGGGGTGTTATGGTATTTATCAGAACAACTACACAAACACGAACTGCATAATGCGACTGGCGATGCCGCTGCTTTTTCCCACTCGGTCACACAATTTCGCAACTTTTATAGTGCCGAGATTGTGCCGCGTGCCAAAGATGCTGGTCTTAGCATCACCCACGACTACAAAAACCAACCCCACGCCCTGCCGCTCCCCGCGACTTTTACCCTCGATTTCGGTGAATATCTCAGCAATCAACAACAGGGATTTGCGGTCGAGATGTTCAGCGCCCACCCTTTCCCGTGGCGGCAAGCCAACCGCAAACTGGATCAGTTTCAACAACAAGCCTTAACCGCTATCGAAAGCGCACCTGATCAACCTTATGTCAAAGTGGACATACTCAATGGTGTCAAAACCCTGCGCTATGCCACCGCTGATCGCATGAAAGCCAACTGTGTTGCTTGCCACAACAGCTATCCAGGCTCGCCAAAAACAGATTGGAAAGTGGGTGATGTGCGGGGTGTGGTGGAAATTCGGCGACCGCTGTCTTCCTCCGCCCTCGAAACAGGGTTACAACATGCGGCTTATATCAGCGCAGCCCTTATTCTCAGCACCATTTTATTGCTGTGGTTGACGCTGCGCGGTCTCCACCGAACCGCTTTAGCCTCCGAAAACTCCAACCGCCAACTGCGCGACACGCAACGTAAACTCAGTCAACAGCTATTTGCCCTCGACCAACACGCCATCGTCAGCATGGCTGACCGAGCAGGCAATATCACGTATGCCAACGATAAATTCTGTGATATCAGTGGTTATAACCGTGAGGAGTTGATTGGGAAAAATCACCGTGTGGTCAATTCTGGCTACCATCCGGAAATCTTTTTTAGCCAACTGTGGCAAACCGTGATGGCGGGTAAAGTATGGACTGGCGAGATTTGTAACCGCCGCAAAGATGGCAGTTATTATTGGGTCAACGCCACCATCGTCCCCTTTGTCGATGAGTCGGGACAACCCTATCAATATATCGGTATTCGCACGGATATTTCCGAACGCAAACGCACTGAACAAGCCTTGCAACTGGCCAAAGATGCTGCTGAAGCCGCCAATCGCGCCAAAAGCGATTTTCTGGCCAATATGAGTCACGAAATCCGCACGCCGATGAATGGCATTATTGGTATGAGTGAATTGGCCTTAGACACCCGCAATGAAACAGAGCGGGATGAGTATATTGGGATTGTGAAATCCTCCGCCGAAGCGTTGCTGGCGATTTTGAACGACATTCTGGATTTTTCAAAAATCGAGGCCGGTAAACTCGAAATCGAACAAGTGCCGTTCCAGCTACGGCAAACCCTGATTGATGCCCTACGGCCACTGACGTTGCGCGCCCATGAAAAAGGGCTGGAAATTTTGTGTGAAATCGGCGACGACGTCCCCGATCAAGTACAAGGTGACCCCGTTCGCCTGCGGCAGATTTTGATTAACCTCGTGGGTAATGCGATTAAATTCACTGAACGTGGACAAATTGTGCTGCGTCTGCAAACCCTTAACCATGAAGCCAAAAGCAGCGTGCTGCAATTTGCCGTGTGTGACAGTGGGATTGGCATTGCTGCTGAAAAATTGGCGACAATTTTTGAAGCTTTCTCACAAGCCGACAACTCAATTACCCGCAAATATGGTGGTACTGGGCTTGGGCTAAGCATTACCCAGCAATTAGTACGCTTGATGGGTGGTGAAATGCAGGTAAGCAGTGAAATCGGTGTCGGCAGCACCTTTAGTTTTAGCCTACCGTTGCAACATTGTGCATTCGATCCACCGCATCATGATTTAAGCCAACTGCGCGGCAAGCGGGTGTTGATCGTCGATGATAATGCAGTCAATCGTGAGATTTTCCTGCGCCAACTGCAACGGTGGCAACTACAACCCGATGCCGTTGCACACGCTACATTGGCACAGACATGGCTGCAACAACACCCCATGCCCGATTTGGTATTGCTTGATGTACACATGCCTGACATGGATGGTTTTAGCCTTGCAGCATGGATTCGTGCCCAAGCATCCTTCCAATCCATACCGATTTTAATGCTGTCGTCGGGCCCTCTCGGTAACGATAGCGAACGCTGTCGCGAGCTCAATCTACAAGGCCATTACACCAAACCGGTTACCGATCACGATTTACAACAGGCAATGCTACGGGCCTTAAGTCACCAGACGCATACCACAACTGTGGTCAAAAGCACGCCAGTACCGGCCCCCATCCCCTTCGAGACCGACAGCGGTTTACAGGTTTTGTTAGTGGAAGATAATCCGGTCAACCAAAAATTGGCGACGCTGATTTTGCAAAAATGGGGTCATCAAGTCAGCTTGGCTGAAAACGGCCAACAAGCAGTCGAGATGATCGCCGCCGCCCACGACCGCTATCAGTTGGTGTTGATGGATATGCAGATGCCAGTGATGGATGGGATTGCCGCCACTGGCGAAATTCGCCGCTATGAACAACAACACGGTCTCACCGCCTTGCCAATTATCGCCATGACCGCCAATGCCATGGAAAGCGACCGAGAACACTGCTTGGCGGCAGGGATGAACGACTACCTATCGAAGCCGATCAAGCAAGCCGAATTGGCAGAAAAACTGCAACATCATGTCCCTTCGGCGCGTTGAGCCTCAACCGCCGGTGTCAACGGCACTGTGGCTTGTGCACTCACCACCCGATCACGACCGGCGGATTTCGCTTGATACATCCGCTGGTCGGCCAGCTCGATGACCTGTTTCCACGATTCAATACCCGCTTCGTGGCTGTCGGCAATACCAATCGATGCCGTTAAAGGCTGACCATCGGGACGCAAGCCAAACCCTTTTTCACGCAAGCGTTGTAGCAAAGCAGGGACGTTTTCACTGGGAGTATCTGGCAGTAGCGCAATAAATTCTTCTCCTCCCCAACGCACCAATAAATCACTGCGCCGTAAACCCTGCCGCAACGAATTCACCAACGCACATAAACAACGGTCACCGGCTTCGTGTCCCCATGTATCGTTCACACTTTTAAAACGATCGAGGTCGAAAAATGCTACGGTTAACGGTTTTTCTGCCATCGCATTCAAGCGAAACAGCAGGTTTAATGCCTCTTCTCCCGATTGCCGAGTAAACGCCCCTGTCAGTGGATCGTGCATCGCTTTTAATACCAAACTGGCCATATAGTGACACTGGCTCATGCCAGAAAATACCGCCACCCCCAACATCATCGACATAAACCATAAAGTCCCGCCATGTTGTTGCAATGAAAGATGTTGTTCAGCAAACAGCAGACCAACGCTACCCGTTGTAATCACCGGAATCGATAACAGTAAAGTTTCTAGCGCAGTTAATGGAAAAATAGCCAAACCACCCAACACCACCGTTGGCAAATAAGCGTATAGCTCGGCCACCAATCGTTGTGTTTGCGTCACACTCGACGCTGCTAAAGCGTCTGCTGAGCATAAGTGGAACAAGGGGGGAATCATCAACAAGGCCAATAAACTGACCATCGCCTGTCGATATGGGTGTTTTGATGATAACTCGCGCTTTTTTGCTAACAGAAAAAAGGCAAACGCCGAAGCAAAACGCAACCCCACCAACTGCCATGCTAACGGTGCCGGAAACACCAATAAATCAATCACGGCACCCAAAGGCACTAACACGGCAAAAAGGGCAGCGATCAACTGCACGCGGTCGAGAATGACCGATGCTGCATGACGGCGCAGGTGCATCGGTCGGCCAAAAGGTACCAACAGGGACAAGATAAACGCCTTGTCCAACCGTGCAGGCAAGGTGAAATATTGCACCATGCTTTTCCAGAACTTTGTCATTAAACAGTCCGAATTTAAGCAAAGTGCGCATCATAGCGCGAGCCAACATAAAAAAGTGTTGATTCTAAACAGACAGCAGCCCTATCAGTTCTGAATCTCACAAACCCAAGCCACGTTCTACCGGACTTACGCCCCAGTGCTCCAGCCACAATCCCTTCCTTCTGAGCCGCAGGCGAAAGGATTTGGCTGGGGGTGAAGGGGCGTGCCGCCCAACGGGTTGCTCGATGTATTGTTGAATCACTGACAATGGCGCTCCGCCGCAACTGATGATGCAATAGCTGCGGCTCCAGAACACCGGCTTATTCCAGTAATACTGCTTCAGTTCTTCGCCAAATTCCTTACG
>NZ_BAAGTM010000014.1:0-42407 GCF_054781915.1 Aquaspirillum soli
TGCAAGATGGCCGCTTTGGGAGCGGCCATGCGCAAGTTGGTGCATTTATGCTTCGGTGTGTGGAAAACTCGTCAGCTCTATCAGGCTGATTACGCCAAAATCAGTTGACGCCCAAGACGGTATCTACGATTTGGCATGAAACACGAACCGCCTCGCCCTTGATTGGGTGGGGCGGTTTTGTTTGTGATTTGGGTGCTGTAGCCTTTGGCTATGGGTGACTGATCTAGAAATCCCCGCCCACTGTGGCAAAATACAGCACTCTCCCAAACCAACGATCCCCATGAAAATAGCGTTTTACATTGTTGGGTTAGCTGTATTTGCCCTACTCGTTCCGTTCTTCCTGCCCAGCACACCACCGGCCAGCACCGATCACCCCAACCAAAATCTACCGTGGCAAATCACTGTGGATGCCCAAGGCCACAGTACCGTATTCGGCCTGACACCAAGCCGCAGCACACTGGCGGATGTCCGACAACAGCTCGGGGAGGATATGGAAATAGCGATTGTGGCTGCACCGGGCGAAGTGGGAGAGGTCGAAGCCTATTACAGCCAAGTCTCACTTGGTTTTGTCATGGGGCGGGTGATTTTCACCCTCGATGCCACTCCAGCAACCATCACCGCAATGCGTGACCGCGCTTTGAAAGCGGAGCACATGGAAAGCAGTACCAAAAAAATCAGCCTGCATCCTGATGATCTTGCCAAAGCCAACGCACTCCCCATCCGTGCTATTGGTTTGATACCCAGCGCAAATTTAGATGAGGCAACGGTATTGCAGCGTTTTGGTGCGCCGAAAGAACGGATTACGGTTGGGGAAACTTTGACGCACTTTCTGTACCCAAATTTAGGGTTGGATGTTGTGCTCGACACCAAAGGCAAAGAGGTGTTGCAGTATGTTGCCCCCAAAGATTTTGAAACGCGCATCCGCGCGCCACTGTTGGCGACGCAAGCCAAACCGCAACCATAAAAAAAGCCAGCGATCCCTCGCTGGCTTTTTTCCTTGCGGCTTAGTCCTCACCCAAGGCTGCTAACAATTCCGCCTGATGTTCGGCGATAAGGGCGTGGGTGAGTTCGTCTAAATCACCATCCATCAAACTATCCAACTTATACAAGGTCAGGTTGATGCGGTGGTCTGTCATGCGGCCTTGAGGATAGTTATACGTTCGGATGCGCTCGGAACGATCTCCTGACCCAATCAAGCTCTTGCGCTCGGCGGCTTCTTTGGCTTGTTGCTCACGGCGTTGAATGTCGTTAATCCGCGAAGCCAACACCGCCATTGCACGGGCTTTATTTTTGTGTTGCGAACGGTCGTCTTGGCATTCCACCACAATCCCTGTTGGCAAGTGGGTGATCCGCACGGCAGAGTCGGTTTTGTTGATATGTTGTCCACCGGCACCACTGGCACGGAAGGTATCAATGCGCAAGTCGGCAGGGTTGAGATTCACCGCTTCGAGCTCATCGGCTTCTGGCATCACCGCCACTGTGCAGGCAGAGGTGTGAATACGGCCTTGGGTTTCTGTCGCTGGCACCCGCTGTACGCGATGACCACCGCTTTCAAACTTCAACCGCGAATAAGCGCCATACCCTTCAATGCGGGCGATAATTTCTTTAAACCCACCCAAATCCGATTCCGACGCCGACACAATCTCGACTTGCCACCGTTGCCGTTCGGCGTAGCGTGAATACATTCGGAAAAGGTCTGCTGCAAACAATGCTGCTTCATCGCCACCGGTGCCTGCGCGAATTTCCAAGAAGATATTTTTTTCATCATTGGGATCGCGTGGCAATAAAGCCTTTTGCAATTCAAGGTCGAGGGCTTCGATACGAGCTTGGGCGGCGTCGATTTCATCGCGGGCAAATTCCCGCATTTCAGGATCATTCAACCAGTCTTGTGCCGCAGTTAAATCGGCTTGGGCTTGCTTCCATTGGCGGTGGGTTTCCACCAGTGGGGTCAACTCGGCATGTTCACGAGTTAATTTGCGAAAACTGTCCATGTCCGCTGTGGCGGCTTGCTCACTTAATAAGCAAGTGACTTCTTCTAAACGGTCGGCAAGTTGGTCCAGTTTTTGGGCAATAGAGGGTTTCATAAAATCGTTTAATCCGGATGAAGATCGTACAAACGCGAAATCAGACTGAGCATCTGTTCACGCGATTCGCCGCGTGCTTGGTTGAGGGCGGCAGTAGGAGGGTGGAGCAGTTTATTGGTCAGTTGTTGCGAAAAGGCTTCGAGCACAGCACGAGGATCTTCGCCACGGGCGAGGCGTTTTTCTGCGGCAGCGATGGCATGACGGCGCACCCGCTCGCCATGATCGCGCAAAGCCCGCACCACTGGCACCACTTCGCGCGCGGCCAGCCAATCTAAAAAAGCATGGGTATGTTCAACAATAATGGCTTCGGCTTGTTCTGCTGCTTGGCGGCGAGCATCGCGCCCTGCTTCGACAATCGAGGCCAAATCATCGACGGTGTATAAAAAAACATCGTCCAATTCGGCGACTTCGGCCTCGATATCGCGTGGCACCGCAAGATCTAACATAAAAATCGGTTTGTGACGGCGCACGCGCAACGCCCGTTCCACCATGCCCTTGCCCAAAATCGGGAGCTGGCTGGCGGTAGAAGTCACCACCACATCATATTGCGGCAGATGTTCGGGTAGATCGGACAAGGCAATGGCACTGCCCCCAAAGCGTTCAGCTAAGGCCAAGCCGCGTGCGACGGTACGGTTGGCGACACACAAGGCCGCAGGGTGTTGTGCGGCATAATGCGTTGCCACCAATTCAATCATCTCACCAGCACCGATAAACAGGACTTTGACTTCTTGAATCGAGGGGAAAATCTGCTCGGCTAACCGCACTGCTGCCGCCGCCATCGACACCGAACTGGCACCTACTGCGGTTTGGCTGCGTACGGTTTTTGCGACCGAGAACGCATTTTGGAACAGATGATTGAGCAAAGTCCCGAGTGTGCCGGTGTTCTCTGCCACTCGCACCGCATCTTTCAGCTGACCGAGGATTTGCGTTTCGCCCAATACCATCGAGTCCAAACCACAGGCAACACGGTAGGCATGGCGCGCGCCAGCTTCGGCATCGAGCAGATAGAGATAAGGTTCGATTTCACTGCGCGGTAACTGATGATAATGCGCCAGCCAATTGAGGGCAGCGTCGATATCACGGCTATTGCAATAGATTTCGGTGCGATTGCAAGTAGAGAGAATGACCGCTTCTGTCGCTGTGTGCGTCGCGATCAAGCTTTCGAGGGCGTCCGGCACCGTGTCAGCAGGAAAAGCCAATTTTTCTCGCACCACTAAGGGCGCGGTTTGGTGATTAAGCCCAAGGGCAAGCAGATGCATGGAAGAGACAGCGCCAAAAAAAGGGAGCTATTTTAACTGGGATTGGCAGGCCATGAGCCTGCCGACGCGATGTGTTTAGGGCGACACCATACCCGTTTTTGGGTCGAGGTATTCAAATAATGTGTGGACTTTTAATACCCCTGCGGTTTCGCTGGCAATGCGGGCAGCGGTATTGCCTTCGGTTGGCGTGACCAATCCCAATAAAAACACCTCACCCCGTTCTGAGATCACTTTGACGTGATTCGGTGCAAATTCACGGTTTTCTAACATCCGTGTTTTGACTTTGGTGGTCAATGAGGTGTCATTGAGCCGATTACCAAGGGTGGAGGGCGGCGCAATCACCAATTCGTTAAACACACGGCGAACGTTTGGCATCCCACGGGCAATCAGTTCAATCCGTGTTTTACTGGCCGCATCGGGTGCTTCACCAGTGAGCAAGACAGCACGGTTGAAACTGGTGACGTTGACATGGGCGTCCGGTTGTTCGGCACCAATTTGCTGGCCAATTTTTACTTCGAGTGTTTGATCATCGACATACGCACCGGAAGAACGACGATCTGATCCGACTAATAAAGCACTGCCAGCGGCTCCCCCAGCAATCAAGGGAACACAGCCGTGAAGAAAAGGGCTCAGGGTGGCAACGGTAGCGAGTACCACAATCGAACGCTGTATTGTCATCGTTTATTCCGCTCCTAACAGCATATAGTCAATGCAATCACACAAGGCATGAATCAACAAGATATGGACTTCTTGAATACGGGCAGTGCGTTGTGCCGGTACGCATAAATTGACGTCATCACCCTGCAGCAAATGTTGGATTTTGCCACCATCGCGACCTGTCAAAGCGATAACGGTCATTTGTCTTTCGTGGGCAGCATGAATTGCCTCAATCACATTGGCCGAATTGCCGCTGGTGGAAATGGCCAATAACACATCACCGCTTTGCCCAAGGGCACTGACTTGTTTAGAGAATACCAAGTCGAAATTATAGTCGTTGCCAATGGCGGTGAGGGCGGAGGTATCGGTAGATAGCGACAAGGCGGCCAATCCGGGGCGTTCTTGTTCAAAACGGCCCACCATTTCTGCCGCAAAATGTTGTGCATCGGCAGCAGACCCCCCATTACCGCAGGCCAAAATTTTGCCTTCATTCATTAAACAAGCCAGCATCCGTTCTGCGGCGATGGCAACCTGTGGGGCTAAAATATCCATCGCCAATTGTTTCACGGCGATGCTTTCTACAAAGTGGGTTTGTACCCGTTCTGTCAGTTCCATATCTGTCCTACAGTCAAAAATGCGGCTATCTGCTGTTAAAAGAAAATATTTTGCAGCCAAATGGGGGCTTGTTGCCCTTGTATCAACACAGCATCAAAACGACAAGCGGGTGTGTGTGATAAGCGCTGTAAATAATATTGCGCGGTAAGCAAAAGTTTACGTTGTTTTGCCGGTGTGATGCTGGCCATTGCACCACCATAACGCGCACTGCGCCGATAGCGCACCTCGACAAATACCAGCGTTTGATGATGCTGCATGATAAGGTCGATTTCCCCAAGCCGACAGCGCCAATTGCGAGCAATCAGCACCAAGCCTGCCGCTTGGAGATAAGCTAAGGCCAGATCTTCTGCCTCATTCCCGCGTTGTTGTGGTGTCGGTTGTGCTGTCATCACTTTGCGCGGGTGGTGTGGTGGCGGTTAAGGTGTGCAAGGGCAAAGTACGCTGTAACTGTTGTTCACTGTTCAGTTGTAACTCGCCGGTGACACCAGCAAAGGCTGGGTGTAGCGGTTGGCCTTGTGCCAGTCGCAATGCCACCCGCCATGCGTCGATACCCAGCGCGTATAACCGCTCTGTGCCATAGGTCAGATGTTCTTTGGGGCGCGGATAGCGTTGCACCACTGGCAAATCGGGCTGGGTAAGCCACGGCATATCAACCACTTGGATGCCTGCAAAATGGCTTGGCCGTTGGTTGTCGTGTAGCTGTGAAGTGGCATAACGCGAGCTGCCTTCGCCGAGGGTGGGAAGTTCTAACGCGGTTTGTTTATCCACCGCTAACACCACGCTGTCGTAGTCGCTCGGTGTTTGAGTCAGCGGCAAGGCAGACAGGGTGACACGCTGTGCCCGTTGCTTTTGCCATGCTTGACTGAAGGCTTGGGCGCTGCGTTGACCGAGTGGGCTGCCATCGCGCACTACCAGCGGTTTTTGTTTCCCTTGTTTGATGAGATGAAACACCAACGCTTGTGCTTCACCTTCCACCGCTAAATTCAGCGAATATAAGGTGCGTGGCAGGGCTTTCCCCTCGATGGTATTCAGGGCAAGCGTTGGAATGGGGATGGATTGTTTCAACAATTGTTGAATATGAGGCCGTGCCAATGGGCCAATCACCACCTTGGCACCGTCTTGTAGGGCGCGTTGATATTGCGCCACAACATTACGCTCGTCGGTGTCGTAGCGTATCCACTGTGCGCTGCCATCACGTTCTGCCGCCGCTTGAATGCCATCCAAAATCACTTTTGCTGCTTCGGCCAACGGGCTGGCTTGGACGGGCAATAAAATAGCAATTTTAGGCTGGCTCAAATCGGGCTCTGGCAGGGTGACTGCTTTGTGATGAGCCATCGGCAGGCTGGTGGCAGTGATCGGCAGCAGCGGTGCTGCATTCAGTTTGGTGATATAGTCTGCCGCCGCACGGGGCTGTGCTAGTGCCCCTGTGTGCCATCCTAAACCTAGGGCCAGCCCAATGAGGCTGATGATTGGAGCTCGTCTGTGCATTCGCCGCTCTTTCAATTATTTACTGACGCGCAAGCATCGCTGCAAGGCAGCACATTATATGTGGTGGCCACCCCAATTGGGAATTTGACTGATATTGGCGTTCGCGCTTTGGCGGTTTTGGCTGCGGCGGATGTGGTCTGTGCCGAAGATACCCGCGTGACGGGGCAGTTGTTGCGGGCGTATGGGATTCATGTGCCCAGCTTAATCAGTGTGCGTGAACATAATGAACGCGAACAATGCCAACGCATTCTGCAATGGCTACAGGAGGGAAAAAAGGTCGTACTGGTGTCGGATGCTGGCACGCCGGCTATTTCCGACCCCGGCGCCAGAGTGGTCCAAAGTTGCCATGAAGCCGGTCTGACCGTCTGTCCGATTCCGGGCCCCTCTGCATTGACGACGGCGGTGGCTGGCGCAGGGTTACAGGCGGCTCAGGTATTGTTTTACGGTTTTCTGCCGCCTAAAACGGTGGCACGACAAAAGCTGTTGCAAGGCTGGCAGCAAGTTGATTATGCCGTGGTGTTGTATGAAGCGCCGCATCGGATTGTCGATTGTTTGCAAGATATTGTGACGGTGTTGGGTGAACAACGGCTGTTGGTGTTGGGGCGAGAGTTGACCAAAACCTTCGAAACCTTGCGCCGTTTACCTGCGGCAGAACTGTTAGCGTGGGTGCAGGCCGACAGCAACCAACAGCGGGGAGAATGTGTGCTGATCATTGAACAAGCCCCGCCCCGCGCTCAGGCTGAGGATGGGCTGACGGTTGAACAGCAACAGCTATTACAAACCTTGTTGCGTGCCGTACCCACCAAACAAGCTGCACAATTAGCAACAGAACTGACCGGTGTAAAACGCAAATTGTTTTACGACTATGCGCTGCAGTTGAAAGCGCAAGATGATGTTGAGTGATGATTTAATCCTGATGAGTTAAAGACTGTGTTGTGATGAGCCTTGCCCTAGAACGAATTACTACCCAATACATCGAAGCCGAAGACCGCATTCGGTTGTCTGGTTCAACCCGTGATGGCCATAGCCAAGTATTGTGGTTAACCCAGCGCCTGTTATCACGGTTGTTGCCACGCCTATTAGATGCCCTGCAACCGAGTGCCCCCGCCACGCGCTTAGCCAGTCAACCACCCCAAGATGAATGGCAAAGCTGGTTGCAAGCGGCGGCACGCGACAGCCTCCAACAACAGGCACCCGTCCCCACCGATAACGCACAGGCTGTATGGCTGGTTCATGCCATCAATTTGTCGTTATCGAGCGAGGCGGTGCGGGTGGCTTTTTGTGATGAAACGGGGCAAGAACGCGCTGAGTTGACGATGAATCCAACGGTGTTGCGGCAGTGGTTGTCGATTGTGTATGAAGGCTGGCGCAAGGCAGAATGGCCAGCCACATTGTGGCCAGCGTGGATTCGCCCTGATGTCAGCCCTGCGGTGGATAAATCGTTATGGCACTAGGGTTAGGTCGTTTTCAGGCATTTAAACGCGAGGATGGGAACCGAACCGCCGCGAATGGCTGTTTTTTCATGGTGTGTTGTTCGTATACCGCTTCATTCGTTTGGTAGGCACAAGACCCGTGCCTACCCTACCTGACTCTGTTTACCCTACCAATCTAACCCTCGAAAATATCCTCTAACCGCTGCGCCTGCGTTAACGACACTCCCCATTGCTGCAACTGCTCCGGCGTCGCTGCCCGTAACCGCGACAACACCCAATCTGGCAACGGCTGACCAAACCGCGCCTCGATCAACGTTCGGAGGAGGGTTTGCATGGCCTGTATGCCTTTTTCCAGACCTTTCTGCATGCCTTTCTGCATGCCTTGTTGAAGGCCTTTCTCCATGCCTTTTTGCATACCTTCTTCTAAACCCTCTTCCCGAGCAGTGATGATGTCGGTGTTGTAATCCCACACTGCCCGTTCTCGCGCCAATGCCCGTAACCGTTCTTCCTTGGTTTGGCTCATTTGCTCTAGGGATTGCAAAACAGTCATTACCGGTGTGTGTGTCAGCTGTGCCATGATGTGTTGCTCCTGCCAGTGTTCAAACAGATCGACCCAATTCTTTAATGCTGTTGGGGCCAGTTGGAGGCGGTCGGCTTTGTCTAATTCCAGAATATCAATTTGCTGTGCTTTGGTGAGGACAACATCAGGAATATGTTGATCGCGCAGTTCAAACCGCCATGAAGCTTGTTGTGGATGGTCGGGGAATAAATCAAAATCCAGTAGATGAATACAAATCACATGCTTCATCTCGCGATAGGATTGACCACTTTCTAACTGTTCGCTGATAAGACGCGAACTGTAATACAAGCTTCGCTCTCCCCAATACGTCTGTTTCCGCACCTGAATTTCAATATTGTATTGCACGCCAAAGCCATCTTTGGCCAAGACATCTAACACGATTTCTTTAGCGTGGAGGTCTTCACCGGAGATATTGGGGTTGAGAATATCGGTGATGATAATCGGCGGTTGATCGTAGCGGATGCTATTGATCAAATCAGACAGTAATTCGGGTGATTGGGCAAAGAGACGTTTGAAAATGTAATCGTTCTTCGGGTCGAGCAGCGGCAGCATGATTGGGATGTGAGCTTAGGGCAACAAGTGATTATAGCTTGTGGATGATAAGCCTAGGATGGTGAGCACCGTTTTGTGCTGGGCAAGAACGCGCTTAATTGACCATGAATCCAACCGTGTTACAGCAGTGGTTATGAATTGTGACAGAATGGCCAGCCACATTGTGGCCGGCCTGATGTCAGCCCAGCAGTGTTGTCTATACCTTAGGTTTCAACTAAGCGCAGGGCGTGTTGTTGTAGATGCTCAAAAAACGCATCGCGAGGCAGAGGACGGCTAAATAAGTAGCCTTGGCCAATATCACACGCCAGCTGATTTAATACCTCTAAATCACTCTGATGTTCGATACCTTCGGCGACGACTGTTAAACCGAGCTCACGACCCAACGCCAAAATCGAACGCACAATAGCGCACGCATCGGGGCTGTCGGACATGCCATGAATAAAGGCACGGTCAATTTTGATGGTGTTGACCGTCAACTTTTGCAGATAAGCCAAGCTCGAATAACCGGTGCCAAAGTCATCCACAGCCAATGTCACGCCCAATTCCCGTAGCTGTTGCAATTCACGCAAAGCATAATCGACATCTTGCATGATGGCGCTCTCGGTGATTTCGAGTTCGAGTTGGGTTGCAGGGAAACGGCTGTCTTGCAAAATTGAGGCGACTTCTTCTGCCAAAGAACGGCCATTGGCGCGCGCCAAATCGAGTTGGCGGGCAGAGACATTGACCGCGATATTCAGTGATTGGCCACAAGCAATTTCCCACGCGTGGGCATCGTCAATCGCACGGCGAATTGCCCATAAACCGATGGCATCAATCATGCCGGTTTCTTCTGCCAAGCTCACAAACTGCCCCGGTGGGACTAAACCACGCTCAGGATGTCGCCAACGCAATAGCGCCTCTGCCCCCACAATACAACCGTGGCGCAAATCGACTTTGGGTTGATAAAACAGTTCGAGTTCATCGCGTTCAAGGGCATGACGTAATTCAGACTCTAAACTTTGCCGTTCGGCGACAAAAGCCTCTTGTTTGGGCTGGTAATTTTGGCAGGTAAAACGACTACCGGTGGGGCAGAAAGACAAGGCCAATGCAGCGCGGCGCAATAGGGTTGCGGATAAATTCCCATCCTCTGGAAGACGCACACTGCCCGCCCGCGCAATCAATAACAACTCATAATTGCGGATATACAGTGGCCGACACAGCACATCCTCCAGCCAGTGCAACTGTTGGCATACCATCTCCGGCAACACCACAATAAACTCGGCCCCGCCCCAATACGCCACAAAGCCATCACGCAGCTCAACCACATCTTGTAACCGCAAACCAAGCTCGCGCAAAATGCGTTCGCCAAAGTCATACCCTTCCAACGCATCAAGGCGGCGGTGACCTTCTAAAGACAGCAGAAAGAGACGATACGGAGGACAATCGGGGGTGGTGAGTAAGGTGTCTAAGTGATCAATAAAGGCGGTGCGGTTGGGGAGGGCGGTGACTGGATCGTGGCTGGCCATATACGCCAAACGCCGTTTGCGTTCCAATAACTGTCCAGTACGTTCGACCACCAATTCTTCTAAGCGGGTATTTTGTCGTTGTCGCTCTCGATACAGTGCGCGGACTTCGAGCTGGTTGTGAATTCTTAATAAAACTTCGTAGGGCTCAAAGGGCTTGGTGACAAAGTCTCGGGCGCCATATTCTAGGGCTTTCAGCCGCGTTTCATTGTCGTTTTGCGCCGTCAGTACCAATACCGGTAAATAGTCTTCTTCGCCTTGGTGTTGCTGTAACAATTGCATCACACCATAGCCATCTAAGTACGGCATTCTGATATCAAGCAAGATCAAATCGAACGCCTGTCTTTGATGACGTGGCAAAACTTGTCGTGGGTCGCTTTCACTTTCCACTCGATCATAGCCAGCATCTTCTAATATCGCCTCTAACAAAGCGATATTGGCTAGGTTGTCATCAACAATCAGAATCCGCGAGTGGAGATAGGGTTGGCGTAGTTGGGACATAGTCGATTCAATCGGTTAATGTTCAGCCACCGGCAATGGGGTTGTGGTTGAGTAATTGGTTAATCGTGGCTAAGAGATGTGGAATATCAACCGGTTTGGTCAAATAAGCACTAAATGGGCTGTATGACTTTTTATGTTGGAACATGGCATTGGCTGTCAGTGCCACCAAAGGAATACGCCGTAACTGAGGATCGTTTTTACAGTGTTCTGCTGCTTCTTGTCCACTCATTTTAGGTAGATTCAAGTCTATCAGCATCAAATCGGGTTGTCTGATGCGTGCCAACGCCAATCCCGACTCCGCATCCACTGCGCTAATCAACTGCCAATCGGCTTGTTCGTGGAACACTTCTTCTAACAAAGCCAAATTCGCTGGATTGTCTTCGATATACAGAATGGTTTGTGCTTTGGCTGTGGCGGCAGTGGGATAGGGTGTTTGGGTGGGGGTGGGCTGGCTATGCACCGCTTGGGTTTGGGCCGCCACCGGAAAACGTAGCCAGAAGCGGCTACCTAGGCCTTCTTCACTTTCAAACCCAATATCACCGCCCATCAATTCCATCAGGCGACGGGTCAACACTAAACCAATTCCACTGCCTTCAATCGCGGTGTGGTTATAACCAAGACGATTAAAAGGTTGGAACAATTCACGGTGACGACTACGGGGAATGCCGACACCGTTATCTTGCACCGTGATGACCAACTGCTGGCCGACAGCTTGGGCCGACACAGTGACTGTGCCTTGTGGACGGTTATATTTAATCGCGTTCGACAATAAATTCAGCAGCGCTTGTCGTGCCCGCGCCGCATCGGCATGAATCATCGGCAATAGCATCAATTGGCTTTGGTCTTGTAGCGTAACGCCAACACGCTCGGCCAAGGGTTGGGCCAGTTCAAGACTTTCTTCAATCACGGTGCGCGCCGAGACGGTAGAGAGGGTCAGTGCCATCCGCCCCGACTCCACACGACTCAAATCCAAGACTTCATTGATTAACGACAACAGGTGATGACCGGCTTTGAGAATGTGTTCGACTTGGGTATTTTGTCGCTCATTCAACGGCGAAGTCCGGCTATTTTTCAGGACTTGTGCAAAGCCCAAGATGGCGTTTAATGGCGTACGTAGCTCGTGGCTCATATTCGACAGAAAATCGCTTTTCGCTTGATTGGCTTTTTCTGCTTCGTCACGGGCAGCGGCTAGGGCTGCCTCGCGTGACTCATAGGCCACCCGATCCCCTTCCCGCAACACCAATAAAGTGTTGCGTTCACGGGTGAGAGCATCGATTTGCGCTTGTGCTTGTGTTAAAGCCGCTTGTAGCGTTTCGGGGGAAAGCGGTGTTCCAGACATCAATACGCACACCTAAAACAATAACAACGGGATTAAATAAAAGATTCTTGTGCAGAGAGATAACGCCATTGGCCGGCGGGGAGATCGCCCAATACAATGTTGCCAATCCGGATGCGCTTGAGGCCAACCACTTGCAAGCCAACCAACTCACACATGCGGCGGATTTGCCGTTTTTTGCCTTCTTTTAGAATAAAGCGCAGTTGATCGCGGTTTTGCCACCAGACTTTTGCCGGCAACAAAGCTTCTCCGTCGAGACTTAAACCGTGGTTGAGCAAACGCAAACCTTCAGCAGATAACCGCCCGCTGACACGCACTAAGTATTCTTTTTCGACCTCGGAATCTTCCGCAATAATCTGCCGCGCAATCCGACCATCTTGGGTCAACACCAACAAGCCCACCGAATCGATGTCAAGACGGCCAGCAGGGGCAAGGCCACGTAGATGATCGCGTTGGAAACGAACAGGGGCTTGGTCTTCTGCCCAACGGTTTTCCGGTCGTAATAAAACCACAGCAGGCTGATAGCCATCCTCGGCTTGGGCAGAGACATAGCCAACGGGTTTATTGAGTAAAAACGTCACGCGCGAGGCTTGTGCTTCTTGGGCGGCCCGTTGCAGTTCGATTTTTTGGTGTGGCAAAACGCGACTGCCAAGTTCATTCACCACAACGCCATCCACCTTGACCCACCCTTTGGCGATATAACTGTCTGCTTCACGGCGTGAACACAAACCACGTTGGGCCATCAGTTTAGATAAGCGGATGGATTCTGAGTTAGGAGGGGTTTTATCAAACATTTTCAGCCTGTATCCGACGAGCGTAGAGGAAAAATTCACGATTGCCATCGCCGCCGGCAATGGGGCTGGCGAAATAATCGACACAATGCAAACCGTGTTCAGCCGCACATTGTCGGATTTTCTGCTCAACCTGTGGGTATAAATTGGTATTGCGTACAATTCCACCCCCACCCAACCCTTCCCGCCCGACCTCAAATTGAGGTTTCACCAGCAGTAAAGCGATGGCATCAGGGTGCAGCAACCGCGCAATGGCCGGTAGCACTAAGGTTAAGGAAATAAACGATACATCACATACCGCAATGTCAAAGCGTTGACCGCCGTTCGCTGCGATTAACGCCGCCTCGTCAGGGGCTCGTGCATTGACACCTTCAAACAGCGTGACGCGGGGATCGGCCAATAACCGTGCTGCCAGTTGACCATGTCCTACATCAATCCCGACTACCTGTTTGGCACCCTGTTGCAACAAACAATCGGTAAAACCGCCAGTGGAAATACCGACATCTAACGCGGCATAGCCAGTCACAACAAGGCCACAATGCGCCAAGGCACCAGCCAATTTCAAACCGCCCCGCGAGACATAGCGGTCGGCTTCACTGGCTTGCACCACCAGTTCTGCTGTGGCTGGCACTTTACTGCTGGCTTTATCAATCAATTTGTCTGCTGCCTGTCCCACTCTCAGCCAGACCCGCCCTTCATCAATCAAGCGTTGGGCAGCACTGCGGGTAGTCGCCAGCCCTCGTTCTACCAACACCTTATCTGCTCGTTCCATAACCCGGCCTCGTTCAAAGCAGCAATTATAAACGGCGGCGGTATTGGATGGCCTCGGCAAGATGGCGACGGTCGATATCGCGGTGTAACTCCAGATCGGCCAAGGTACGCGCCACGCGTAAAATGCGATGGTAGGCACGAGCCGATAAATCTAATCGTCGCGCTGCATCATTTAAAAACTCACGACAGTTATCGCTTAAAGCGCAATGTTGATCGAGATCGTTGCCGTGTAATTCGCTGTTTGATTTCCCTTGCCGAGTAAGCTGTGATTGCCATGCTTGCTCGACGCGCTGTCGCACCTCTTCACTGCTGCTGCCATTGGCGCGACTGCTGAGGGCTTCTGGTGGCACGCTTGGCACTTCAATGGCCAAATCAATGCGATCTAAGAGCGGGCCAGATAACCGCGCTCGATAACGGCTCACTTGTTCCGGCGTGCAGGTGCAAGCGCGGGTGGCATGTCCTAAATAGCCGCAGGGGCAGGGGTTCATCGCGGCGACTAATTGGAATTGTGCTGGAAATTCTGCTTGGCGGGCTGCGCGTGAAATCAACACTTTGCCAGTTTCTAAAGGTTCGCGCAGCACTTCTAACACGCGGCGGTCAAACTCGGGCAACTCATCTAAAAATAAGACGCCATGATGAGCGAGGCTGATTTCCCCCGGCCGTGGATCGGATCCTCCACCGACTAACGCCGCTGCCGAGATCGAGTGATGGGGCGCACGGAAACTGCGTAAACCAAAGCGTTTCACATCAAAACCGGAGGGGGAGAGCGATTGAATTGCTGCGGCTTCCAGTGCGCTGTGTGCATCGAGTGGCGGCAAAATGCTAGGCAGGCGGCTGGCTAACATCGATTTTCCGGTACCAGGGGGGCCAATTAGCAATAGGCTGTGGCGACCTGCCGCCGCGACTTCGAGGGCACGCCGTGCGGCAAATTGGCCTCGAACATCGGCTAAATCGGGATAGTGCTCACGTTCACCTTGGGCGCAGGCTTGAGCAAATGGCAGCGGTTGATGCCCTGCTAGAAAATCACACACCTGTTTTAAGGTGTCCGCAGCAAACACCGGTGCCTGATCGGCGAGGGCGGCTTCGGCGGCAGATGAACTGGGCAACACCAAACGCCGCTTGGCTTTGGCTGCACCGAACGCAGCAGGAATTGCCCCTCGGATGGGGCGCAGTTCGCCCGTCAATCCCAACTCACCAGCAAATTCACAATCGGCCAAAGGCGTATCGGGTAATTGACCCGAAGCCACCAGAATACCGAGAGCAATCGCTAGGTCAAAGCGCCCAGAGCTTTTGGGTAAATCCGCTGGTGCCAGATTGACCGTGAGTCGAGCCGCAGGGAAATCAAAGCCAGAGGTTTGGATTGCCGCTCGTACCCGATCTCGGCTTTCTCGAACTTCGGTATCTGGCAAACCAACCAAGGTAAACGAAGGCAAACCATTGGCGAGATGCACTTCAACTTGAACAGAGGGGGCGTGAATGCCTGCTTGCGCCCGACTGTGAACCACGGCCAAGCGCATGGGATTACTCCTGAGAGGTCGTCGGCGGGGGATTGGTTGTTGGCTGTGCAGTGGCCAGTTGCGCCTCTAACTCAGCAATGCGTTGTTCTAGACGCGTGAGGGTGGCGCGGGTATGGGCAAGGACTTCTTGTTGTACTTCAAATTCTTCACGGGTCACCAAATCCATTTTGCTAAAAGTGGCGCCCAACATGGCCCGCATATTTTTCTCAACATCTTTCACCGGACTGTTGGCCAGTGTTTCGCTGACCTTCTGGCTAATTTCTTCAAAGAGTTTTTGCGTCAACATGGTTGGCCCTTTCTAACAGGCTGAGAAACAAAGAAAACGAGATACCAGCAAGTGTAGCAAAATTCTTGCTGCATAACTTTTGCAAAATTGCTGGCAGGGACGTATTCGTGTGGCTTGATACGCCAAAGCACAGCGCGGACGTCATGGCGGTAGTGCGCTCAAAGCGCATAATTTCAGCACCTCGCACCAATATAGTGCGTGATAAATGGTCGATGCTGTGATTCGGGGCTTGCTGTTCCGCATGACAAAATGGCACAGCCTTCATCATCAATTAACAAGTCTTTGTTTATTAAGTAATAAATAAACTGGCATGATTCATGCCTAAGGCAAGACAGTCACAAAAGGGGCAGCCCTTACACACAATGTCCATTCGGGTTCACTGCAAGGAGTCAGTCATGAAACTCATCTCTGCCATTATTAAACCTTTCAAATTGGATGAGGTCCGCGAAGCCCTCGCCGCTGTTGGCGTGCAAGGCGTGACCGTTACCGAGGTTAAAGGGTTTGGACGGCAAAAAGGTCATACCGAGCTGTACCGTGGTGCGGAATATGTGGTGGATTTTCTGCCGAAAGTCAAAATTGAGATTGCCATCCGCGATGAGTTGTTAGATCAAGCCTTGGAAGCCATTGAACAAGGGGCGCATACCGGAAAAATCGGCGACGGCAAAATCTTTGTCTTTGAACTCGAACAAGTGGTACGGATCCGCACCGGTGAAACCGGGCCGGATGCCATCTAACAGTTTTGCGAATCAGGGAGAACACAACATGAAAAGATGGCTTATGTCTGCCTTGTTGGCAGGGGCGGTTGGGTTTGCCACCCCCGTCTTTGCCGAGGAAAACACCGCCGCTGCTCCGGTAGCGGCTGCCACTGCCGAAGCCCCTGCGGCGGCAACTGAAGCACCAGCCGCTGTGGCGCCTGAAGCCCCCGCTGCTGCTGTTGCTACACCTGCTGCTGCCCCCGCCGACGCTGCGCCTGCCGCTGAAGCGGCACCACCGGCACCAGAACCAAAATTAGACACCGGTAACACCGCTTGGATGTTGGTTGCGACTGCGTTGGTGTTGTTTATGACCCTCCCCGGCTTGGCTTTGTTCTACGGCGGTATGGTGCGGAAGAAAAACGTGTTAGCCACTCTGATGCAAAGCTTTGCCATTGCTTGTGTGGTGACGGTGTTGTGGTTTGCCTTTGGTTACAGCTTAGCGCTTACCCCAGGGAATGGTTTCATCGGTGGTTTGGATAAAGCATTCTTAAATGGTGTATCGCTGAATGCGCTGTCTGGCACAGCCGGGGCCAATATCCCTGAGTCGGTGTTTGTTGTGTTCCAAATGACCTTTGCCATCATCACATGTGCACTGATTACAGGTGCATTTGCTGAGCGGATGAAATTCTCGTCGATGTTGGTGTTCGTGGTGATCTGGATGTTTGCGGTATATGTCCCTGTGGCGCACTGGGTGTGGGAGCCAACGGGTTGGATGTTTGCTGATGGCGTGTTGGACTTTGCTGGCGGTACTGTGGTGCACATCAACGCCGGTGTAGCGGGTTTGGTGGCAGCCTTTGTTCTCGGCAAACGGGTTGGTTTTGGCCGCGAAGCTATGCCTCCCCACAACTTGGTGTTGACCCTGATTGGTGCTTCGATGTTGTGGGTCGGTTGGTTTGGTTTCAACGCTGGTTCGGCTTTAGAAGCCAATGGCCGCGCAGGGATGGCCATGTTGGTGACACAAATTGCTGCGGGCGCTGCTGCTGTGGCATGGATGTTGGCTGAGTGGGTGGTGAAGAAAAAGCCTTCTCTGTTAGGTATTGCGTCTGGTGCCGTGGCTGGTTTGGTGGCGATCACCCCTGCGGCTGGCTTCGTTGATCCTAAAGGTGCGCTGATTTTAGGTCTGATCGCTGGTGTGGCATGTTACTGGGGTGCGACGGGTCTGAAACACATGCTTGGCTACGATGACTCTTTAGATGCCTTTGGTGTGCACGGTGTTGGCGGTATCTTAGGTTCGATTTTGGTCGGTGTGTTGGCTGTACCTGAAATTGGTGGGGTTGAAGGCAGTGTAGTGACACAAACTGTCGCCACCTTAGCCACAATGGCCTACACCTTGGTAGTGACTTTCGTGATCCTCAAAGGGATTGATATGGTCATGGGTCTGCGTGTGACCGAAGAGGAAGAACGCGAAGGTTTGGATGTGGTGTTACACGGCGAGCGTATCGACTGATTGAATTCTCTAAACAGTCCGCTCAACACAAAACCCCCGCCAGTCTGGTGGGGGTTTTTCGATT
Source organism: Aquaspirillum soli (assembly GCF_054781915.1). Taxonomy (NCBI): domain Bacteria; kingdom Pseudomonadati; phylum Pseudomonadota; class Betaproteobacteria; order Neisseriales; family Aquaspirillaceae; genus Aquaspirillum; species Aquaspirillum soli. The sequence goes on from NZ_BAAGTM010000014.1 coordinate 17,639, forward strand.
TGGTGGGTGTCAAATAGCTATTTTTGATTGTCATGCGGTATGTAATGGTCTAATACCCGTAGACACCTCGATAGGGCATGATAGATCTTAACGAGGGAGAAGAAATGAATTCAAAACGTAGTCAATATGATGCGAGCTTCAAGCTAGAAGTGGCGAGGATGGTAGTTGACCAAGGCCTGAGCGTGATGGAAGTGGTGGAGTCGATGAGGGTGGGTCAAACCGCAGTGCGTCGGTGGGTGGAGCAATATCGTGCAGAGCTCAATGGCGAGCCAGGGATTGGGAAACCCTTGACGGCGGAACAGCAACGAATCCGCCAACTGGAAGCCGAAAACCGTCAACTGAAATCGGATAATGAATTCTTAAAAAAGGCCTCTGCCTTCTTTGCCCGAGAGCTGAAATAGCTCACGGTTTGATTGATCGGTGGCAACAGAAGGCATCCGTGAGTCAGGCATGTCGCCTATTGAATGTCAGCCGCTCGGGGTATTACGCGGCGAAAACGAGTACCAAGCGGCAAAAGATTTGTGTGGCGAGTGTGCATTTGAAGGCGGCCTTTGCGCATTTTAATAAAAAATTTGCGAAATTAATTAAAAAAAACGTGCTTTTTTGATGGTGGATTGATAGCAAAAGAAAAGAGAGGGGGCGGCCATGCGCTACCACTGATATGCTTTTTGCAAAGTGATTTTTGATTGGACTTTGCAAAATCGAATACATTATCCAAGACGACTGGGGGGGCAAGTATCAGGCTTTGAGAATTCTGCTTCTCGTTTTTCAAACGGCATGGTGGGATGGCATCGGCTGTCATGGAACAAAAAGTGATACACAAACTTCACTTGTCCCGATGTTGCCAATCATTGGCAATAGACGACAAAAAACCCAGCAGACACAGGGCTTTGCTGGGTTTGTTTGGCAACGCTAGATCTGGCTTAATGGTAGCGCGATTCACGACCACCAAGACCAGCGCTGTAGATATGCGCGAACACGGCACTCGCCTTGATATTGATTTCGTCTGGGTCATAGGCACTGGGAGGGAGGTGGGTATACAAGTGCTTGATGATCTCGGCCTTCATCTGCGCCTGTACGGTTGCCATATTGCGCAAGCGCTCCAGCGCGAAGCGCTGATCTGCCAATTTGCCCAGTAAGTCCTTGGCAACTTTCTTGATCGCTTTACAATCACTCTTGGTGAGTGAATCTTTCTGAAGCAAATCAAACACGGCCAGTTCCGTTTCGCTATCAAGCCCTTCGCGCAGATAACGCTTTTCCTCTTCGCTACAGTCGTTATTGAAGGCGAACAGGTCGTCCATCACCTTCTGAATTTCAACTGCATCCTTGTCTTTGTTGTATGCCTGAACGATTTCTTGATAACGCTCATACAGGTCTACGCGCGTGGGGTTGCGTGCCACCATCGCAGCTAGGCGTTCCTCAATCTTTTCCATCAAGCTCATCGCCACGACATTCTTGAAGGGCGACTTCTCAAATTCAGCACGCAGGCGAGAAAAGTCAATATTAGAAAGATCATACCGAGCGGTAGTCTCTCTGACTGCTGGGGTGTCGGTCGCTACAGCTACATCCACCACGTCGTACAAATCCTGCAGCAAGCTGCTGACATCGGGTGATACGCGCGCATCCTGCATCTTGTTGTAGATGGCTGTGACAGCACTCTCCATTTCATCGAAATCGAAAAGCCTCGGGTGGGGGAAGAGACCACGATGGCGCGCTTGCACATCCTCAACAATCACCTGATAGGTCTTGCGGCGTTCGTCACTTTCGCAGAGAAGGTTAACCGCTACCAAGATCTGTTTTTGTTTATCGAAGCCTTTGGCATTGATCAGTTCGTTAACATCAAAACCCAGATTCATCAGGAACTCGGCTGCAGCCTTGAGACTATCGGCATATTCTGTCAGTGCCTCGGCATCATCGCGCACTGTATCCTGTTCCGCCTCTCCCTTGCCCGTGCCAGCACGATCACCCTGTGCAAAAGTGGCCAGCGCCCGTCGCAGGCTCTTAATCATGCCGTTGTAATCGATGATCAGCCCATGTTTCTTGCCACCACCAACTCGATTCACGCGAGCAATAGCCTGCATTAGGGTATGGCCTTGCATGGGTTTATCCAGATACAGGGTGGCCAGGCATTTCACGTCGAAGCCGGTTAACCACATGGCGCAGACAATCGCGATGCGGAAAGGGTTGTCTGCTTTCTTGAACTCTTTTTCCAAGTCGCGTTTGACTATCTTTTCGCGGTGTGGCGTGATGTCTAATGGCTCATCACGGAAATTCCGCCACTTAGCAAACTCCGCCACTTCGCCCTGCTCCTGTGACACTACCACGCAGCACTCGGTGGCTTTCATCCACTCCACATGCTCTCGTCGTTGCTTGAGGAGTCCGGTAGGCGCTTTGCCCTTTGCCGCAAACAAGGCTTCCTCCGCTGCCACAGCAACTTCTAATTGGGCAGTTTTTTCCTGCCACTTGGCCACGATCAGATCATGCATTTTCACGCAGGTGATTTTGTCCAGACATACCATCAAGGCCTTGCCACCCCCGTTTTCGACCACACGCCAGCGCTGGTGAAAATGGTCAACAAAGTCTTGTGCGACTTTGTCCAGTCGCGTGGGTGAGGTCAGGATCGGATAGTCCCGCGCCAATTCCCGATAGAGCTTTTCTTCTTTTTCCTCGGTCCACGGATCATCCAACGCGGCAGCCTGCTTCGCTGCTTCGATGTGTTGTGCGATGCGTTCGCTGACCTTTGGGTCGACAATTTTTAGCTTTTCGCCACGGTTCTCGTAGAACAAGGGCAGTGTTGCACCATCTGCCACCGCACGCTGAAAGTCGTAGATAGAGACATAGTCACCGAACACCTCACGGGTCAGCTGCTTCTCGCCAACATCGATCAATGGGGTGCCTGTGAAGCCCAGGAACTTGGCGTTTGGCAGTCCTTTGCGCATATTCAGCGCCAGCCGTCCATACTGCGTTCGGTGTGCTTCGTCACTGATAACGATGATGTTGTCACGGTCTGAATAGGCCTCAGTGACGCGCTCACGGTATTTTTGAATCAGGCCAAACACATAGCGGCGATTCTGGTCAAGCAACATTGAGCGCAGCGCAGCGCCATTCTTGGCCTGATCAGTCTTGCCATTAGCGCGCCCGCAGTTGGTATAGGTCGATGCGATTTGATCATCTAACTCGGTACGATCAGTGATGACCACAAATGTCCAAGCAGCGGACAGCTTGCGATGGATTTTCTCGGTCAAAAACACCATCGAATACGATTTGCCCGAGCCTTGAGTGTGCCAGAACACCCCCAACTGACCCGCAGCGACCTCTGCCTGAATCTTGGGATCGGTGGAGGTCAAGCGGTCGATCACGCGATTTACCCCAAGGTATTGGTGGTTACGTGCCACGATTTTGTGTGTGTTGCCGTCAGAGGCATCAAACAAGATGAAGTTCTCGACGATATCTAGTAGGTGTTGCTGATGCAGCATGCCGTGCAAGAGAATCGGCAACAGTGGCTGGTCCTTGCTGGGTTCCGGATCGTCCTCGTCGAGTCGCTTCCAGCGATAGAAATGCTCGCGGGAGCTGGTCAGCGAACCGTACTGGGCATCGTGGCCGTTGGAGATGATGACCAGTGCGTTCCAGTGAAACAAGTGCGGAATGGTGTCCAAGTAATCGGCGTAGTTTTTCTTGTACGCGCTGTCGATGTGTACCTCGAAGCGTTTGAGCTCGATGAACACAAGGGGCAAACCGTTGACGAAGCCGATCACATCGGGGCGACGCAGCCACAATTTGCCGCGTACCCACAATTCACGCACTGCGAGATAGCGATTGTTTTTGGGTTCATCGAAATCAATCAAACGCAGCCGCTTGTCGACCAGCCGACCGGCAGCGTCGCGGTATTTCACCGGCACACCATCGCGCAACAGCGTGTATTTTTCCTCGTTTTGCGCGATCAGCGATTTGGTGATGTCATCTTGCGCCACCAGCGCCAAGGCATCCTGATAGGCGACATCGGGCAGGCCCGGGTTCAAGCGCCTGAGCGCTGCCAGCACATCGCGAGTGAGCACCACCTCGGTGTCTGATGTCCGCCCCAGCAGGCTATCAGGCCCGAACCCCCCTTCGTCTTGTGCAAACACGCTTTCCCAGCCTAGCTGCTTTTCCAGCAGTTCAGCTGTTGGCGCTTGGATCAACAGGTCTTCGGAATAGTCCTTCTTGGCCATTTTCTTGTTTCCCTTTTGTCCTTGTGGACTACCAAAAGCAGATCCCAGCTATCTTGTCAAGTCATGGTCGATCCGCTACTATTGCACCCAAATGGGTTGCGACTACGCCACCGGCGTTGGGCTTCCGAGACTTCTCGGAGGCCCTTCTGCTTTTTGGGGTGCAGTTTTCGCTGCTCAAGGAAACACCTTCAGCCCCGTGCCCAGCTTGCTGCCGGTTTTGCCCCGGTAGAACTTCTCTTCCAGCACCTGTGCCGCTCGGTTGGCCTGCTCAGGCCGAAGCACCGACAAGCCAATGGGCCGCGCCGTGAGGTCTGCCAGTTGCAGACCTTCTGAATTGGTTTTCTTGTCGGCAATCACCATTTCAAAAGCAATGCCTCTCTGCGCGTAAGCCGCCTGATCGCACAAGCGGCGAAACTCAAGCTCAAGCTCCATATCTTCCTGAGTTCCGCGCGCCTCGCAGACGATGTGGGTGACTGTCCCGTGCTGGCCAGCCTCGCACAGCAGCTCAAACAGGCTTTGCAAGCCCATAGCCAGCGCCAGGTGGTAGGCATGTCCTGGTGAATCCGAAGCTTTCTTGAGGCGGGTTTTGTCGATGACGGCGGCCACCAACTGAAAATCAGCCTGCGCAATGGTGCCGGTCACGTCGTCCAGAAACTGCTCGCGCGGCGCCTGCATCAAATGGGCAAATGCCCCACGGCGGCGGCGCATGTCCGATTCGTGCAGCACCACCATGTCGTGCCCGAAGGCGGCAAACTTCAAGCGCCGCAGCGCGGGTGCCACTTGCTCGTTGTAAACCGACTTTCGAAATACACAGAACGACAACACAAATAGCGGATAGCGCGGGTTGATGGACGTGAGGCTGTGGTCGCCGCTTTCGTCGACGTAGACGATGTAGTCGCTGTGGCTACTACCGCCCCCAGGGATGATGTAGCTGGCCACCGGTTCGATCATACCGTCACCTCATCGGGCAGGCGGATGCCAGAGACGTCGAGTTGGCCGGACATCAGTTTGGGGAGTAGGAGGTCGCGGGCCTTGGCCAACTCTTGATTCTGCGAATCAAGGTTCTCGATTTGTGCATCAATATCTGCGGCAAGCCGATTGAATGTAGTGGCAATGCTGGAGCTTGGTTGCAAGACCAACTGACCGAAAAGCTCCTTTTTCCCGACCGAGGCAAAGATAGCGCCGCCGCCGATCATGTCCTCTTCTACGAACAGCGCATCCAACTGATAGAACAACAAAGACTGATGGCCTGCGCGGCTATGCATGGCCGATAGACCACGGCCAATGGCAATCTTGTCTCGGGTTAGGTTAAGCCGACCAACAGGGGCCCTAACACTGCACAGGATGTCACCCGCCTCCGCAATGCGCGTGGCTTGTTTGGTGTAGGTTTCGTGCGAGACAAAGCGATTTCCGAAATCGGAAACGCCTTGATGAAACGGCAGCCCGTCTTCATCGGTGTTGTAGTACTTGGATTCAGGGCTCTGCCCCATCGTGATTTCTGCAACATCACCCAGAGGCAATTTAGCCCACCCCTCCGGCACCCCGTCCTTCACCGGCACCGACTCATGGCCGGGAAAGCGCAGGTGTACGAACCACTCGCGGTACAGACGGCGAGCGGCGTCTTCGAGCAAGGCAATGCGGCGCTGGTTGGTGGCGATCAGGTCGTCGTAGGCGGACAGTACGCAACCAATCTGCCGCTGTTCCTCAAGAGGGGGGCAAGGAATCAAGAGTGATTCGGCGTCACCGACTTTAACGTGGGGAACCGTCGCCCCAAACGAACGCCCATGTAATCGACCTTGAACTTCAGGCGACTGAAGAACATAGGCAAGAAAGTTCCAGTCTAGTTTTTCGGGATCTGGACGGTACTGAAAAAGTCTCTGCCCGAGAAAAATATTCTCTTCATCCGAAAATGTGCAGCGCCCCACTTCGCCAACAGGTGCCTCTCGGGTCAGGATAACATCCCCGTAGCGAGGCCGGGATCGACGTGTCCATTTGTCAAAAGTGTCTTTCGAAACATAACGCACATCATGAATGTCGACAAAACCACCTTTCACATTGGTGGTACGAATCATTTTGTATGGTGTTTCGTGCTCAACAACGGGTGCCGTCTTGTTCACGCAGTCCACAGCCAACTCGCACAATTCAGAAATAGGGCGCAGTGGCCAGCTCATCCCATCAACTCCTCAAAGTTGCGGGCAATCCGCCCCGCCAATTCCACCGCCTTGTCATTCAACTCGGCCAACTCATCGTGAATCTCGCGCAGCTTTTCAGCAAAGTCGTCTTCATCATCCTCTGCGGCGGCGGCCACGCCCACATAGCGCCCGGGCGTGAGCGACCAGTCGTTGGCGGCGATTTCGTCAATCGTCACCGCTTTGCACAAGCCCGGCACATCCTGAAACCAGCCTTGTGGAAAGCGGCTATGCAACCAATGCACCTGATGGATGAAGTAGGCGGCTTGTTTCAGCGCGTCGAGCACTGCATCACGCACCGTCGGGTCCTCGTTTTTCTTTGCATCAGCCGCCAGCAGAGCGCGCTTGGCTTCGCGCGCGGCTTTGCCGTCGAAGGCTTTGCTCTGCCGAGCGCGTAGCTGCTTTTCAGCCGTGTCCAGCAGCTTGAGCCATTGCTTGTGGCGGGCTTCGATGGTTTTACCAGCGGCTTTGAGTTGCGGTGCCAAGGCCTCGAGCGTGGCTTGCAAGGTGACTTGGCTTGAATGGGCTTCGACAGGCTCAGCCCGAACAGTTGCGATAGCGGCGCGGGCCTCGGTGCAGGTGGTGAGCAGCGCGGCGATAGCATCCGCCGCCTGCGTGTCGGCCTGTGCCGTCGCCAGCTCGACCTTAAAAGCGTCAAGTTGGGCCTGCGTGATTTGCGTGTCCTCGGCTTGGTCGGCGTTCAACTCAGCCAGCGTGGTCTGATTGGCAAAGGTTTGCAGCGGCGCGGCTAATGCCTGCACAGCGGCGGTGTCAGCCTCGAGGCGTGCGGGAAGGGCGGCCAGCCAGTCATCCACCTGACGCTGATAGCGGGCGACGAGCGTGACGAATTTTTCGGTTTCACCTCGGTACAGCCAGACAATAGCGGTGAGGTTGGCGAGTTGCTCGTCGGTGAAAACGTGTGAACGTGCCGAGACGACATGATAGACGTTGCGCGCATCGATCATCAGCACTTGGTCGTGCAGGTCTTGCTGCTTGCCTTTATCAAAGAACCACAGCGTGCACGGCAGGCTGCGGGTGTAGAAGAACTTGTTGCCAATGGCCATCATCACATCGACGTGGCCGGTCTTGACCAGCTTTTCGCGGATGTCGCGGTCTTTGTTGCCGGCGTCCGAGGCACTGGAGGCCATGACGAAACCGGCGCGACCGGTGTCATTGAGGTAGGCGTAGAAGTACTGAATCCACAGGCTGTTGGCGTTGCTGATGGCGCCGGTCTTGGCATTGGTGCCGGGCAGGCCGAAGGGCAGACGTCCGCCATCGCCAACTTGGGCTTGTACTCTTTTGGCGTCCACACCGTCCACATTAAAGGGTGGGTTGGCCATCACAAAATCGCACTGGCCAATCAGGTGTTCGGCTTGGTCGTAAAAGGTGTTGCCCTGGCGAATATTGGAGGCATCAAGCCCGTGCACCACGAGGTTCATGCGGGCCAGTTTGGTGTTGGTGTCGCTTTTTTCCTGACCATGGAAGGTAACAGTGTCGTTGGCCTGTTGGTGGCGCACGTCTTCGATGAAGTGGCCCGTTTGCACGAACATCCCCGCCGAGCCGCAGGCCGGATCGAGTACGAGTCCGTGGTCTGGTTCGATGACGTTGACGATCATGCGCACCAGCGACGGTGGCGTGAAGAATTCGCCGCCTTCCTGCGCGCCGCTCATGGCGAACTTGTTGAGGAAGTATTCGTAAATGCGCCCGAACACGTCACCAGTGGCGGCCTTGATGGCGGGGCGGTCGAAAATTTTGACTAAATCAGCCAGCAGATCAGGTTTAAAGGCAGCATAGCCTCGCGGCAACACCCCAGAAAGTACTGGGTATTCGGCCTCGACTGCGTCCATGGCGGCGTCGATAATCTCGCCCACCTGAGCACCTTGTGGCAGGCTAACGATGCGGTCAAAACGTGCAGCTTCTGGCAAATAAATGGCAGCTTTGCCCTGAAAACCGAGTTTGATGAGTTCTTCGCGCAGGGTTATAGGTACCTGTGATGGGATGTCAGCCTCGATGTCAGGCAAATAAGCCTTGAAACGGTTGTCGGCATGACGCAGAAAGATCAGGCCAAGTACCGGCATTGCATATTCGGCGGCGGTGAGCTTGGAATTGGCGCGCAGTTGGTCAGCCGCTTCCCAGAGTTCGTTTTCGAGTTGCTGGATATTCATAGATTCTCCGCAAGGAAACCCCTGACTTGGGTCAGAGGAGGAATTGCGCTATCTTCAGTGCGTCGCCCGTATCCCTCTCGTGGCATGGCGGCAAAGCCGAATAACGGGGGATAGCACAAACTGCCGTTTGTGCAACCGACCTTGTAAATGTCCGGAATGTGGCAGGTTTTCCTGACCATAAAGCTTCTGTCTTTAGACGGGAGTTGATTTACTTATTTTTTAATTCGCGTACTTGTCTTTAGATGCGCAGTTTCAGCGTTTTGACGGTTTCCATGACAGAATTATACCAAGTTGCAGAAGTGTGCCGATTGATATTTTTTGTCGATACGCAAGACATCGAAGAACAACAAGTATCCTACTAGGCCGTTTTTAGCATCGGCATGAACTCTGCTGTTTAGCGGTTGGGAAGAGGTTAAACACAAAGTGATACACAAACTTCACTTGTTCCGATGTTGCCAATCATTGGCAATAGACGACAAAAAACCCAGCAGGCACAGGGCTTTTGCTGGGTTTGTTTGGAAACGCTAGGCGTCGCTTTTTGAATTCTTGGTGCCCAAGGTCGGACTCGAACCGACACGCCTTGCGGCGGGGGATTTTGAATCCCCTGCGTCTACCTATTTCGCCACCTGGGCAGGTGTCTTGCAGTTGTTGCTGCGAGGAAACAAATAATACACAGCCTGCTTTTTTTTGACAAGGGGCTTTTTAAAAAAATTAAAATTTGAACTGCCCCAAGGCCTGAATCAGCTCTTTTGACACCTGTTGCAACGCATGAGCCGATTCACGATTACCTTGTGCGGCATCGGTGTTGGCCTGAGCCATGCTAGCGATTTGTCCAACATGCTCTGCAATTGCTTGGCTAGAATGGCTTTGCTCTTGCATATCACTGGCAATATTTTTTACTACCGCCACCGCATCGGCTGTTTGTGTATCCACCACGCCTAGCGTTTTATTGGCCTGTTGTGCCGAACTGACCCCTGTGCTGACCTGCTCTCGGACAGTCCCCATCCGCTCCGCCGCTTGCTGGGTTTCAGTGACAATCGCCTGAATGGTGCCGGTGATTTCTTGAGTGGAGATCGCCGTGCGCTCGGCCAGTTTCCGCACTTCATCGGCCACCACCGCAAACCCCCGCCCCATTTCACCCGCACGGGCGGCCTCAATCGCGGCGTTGAGTGCCAACAAATTGGTTTGTTCAGCAATATCACGAATCACATCGACAATACTCGACACTTGGCGAGAGCGTTCACCTAATGACAAAATCATCTCAGCCGAGGCACGAATATCACTGGCGATGGTTTCCATATCGGATACCGTGTTTTGCACCACATTACGGCCTTCTTGTGTTGTTTCACGGGCGGTGCTACTGAGCATTGCGGCACGGCTGGCATGTTCAGCAACACGGGCAATATTGGCAGACATCTGTTCAATCGCCGCTGCCATTTCCGTGGCAGAGGACGATTGTTGCGACGAGCTATCGAGCACGTATTGCGCTGTGGTTTCCAGCTGTGCCGATGAGCTGGCGATTTGTTGCGCACAGCCATTGGCCTGATTGACCAGCCCTGCCACCTTATTCACCGTTTCATTCAATGCCGCGCCCAGTCGTAATACCTCGTTACCGCTGTTGGCTTCGGCATTGCTCACCCGAACATGCAGATCACCCATGCCCATCCGTTCGACGGCAGTGACCATTTCAGATAAAGGTTTTAAGCGTTGTCGAATCACTAACAAAATTAACACGGCAGACAACACGCCGGCGCATAACGAAATCACCATCATAATGTTGCGCAACACCACGGTATCTTCATTGAATTCGTGTGTCCACGTGCCAAACGCTAACACCCAATTCCATTTCTCCGAGGTTTCAACCGCCACCACTTTTTCTAACAAATCCCCCGACTTAGGATCGGCCAACAAATAGCGAATCATACCTTGTTTATCGCTAATCATCTTGCGTAAAGCATCTTGTGTGGGTTGATCGCTGACCGCTTCTACAACAGTTTTGTCTTGGAAGCGAGGGTGTAGCACAAAACGGGCAATGCCTTTTTCTTCGCTGCTTGGGTGCATTAAAAAGGGATAACCGGTTTTGCCGATAGAGCGTGAACTGAGTAGTTGACGAATCTGTGCCAATTCGCCATCCAAGGCAATCCGTACCGACAAGCCACCAAAGACCTTACCTTGGCTGTCTTTTAAAACCCGTACGGTGCTGAAGTAATACTTGCCATTGCGTTCCACCAAACCGCTGTAATCTTTACCTTGGGCTAAGGTAGTTGGTACTGGGTCATCTTTTGGTAAGGGCGTGCCATTCATGGCAACGCCATCTTTTTTCAACAGTGTGGCTGTACGATAAAACAGGCCATCGTGCAGTTGTAACACCGCTGTGTCATCACCGGTTAAATCACGAAACCGTGCCATTAAATCGGTATTACCATTTAACACAACATCGCCTAGCTTGATCTGTGGCAGTTCTTTATTCCCCGTTTTGACGAGGGTATTGGGGTCGGCAGTGATTGTGCCGCCGAGCCAACGTTCAAAAAACTGGAGTTGGCGTGCTCCGCGTTCTTTTACGTTGTCAAAATAGGCATCTAAAATCCCGCGCATCATTTGGGCATCGCTGACCATAGCAGCTTGGGCTTTTTCCTGTGCCATTTTTTGCCCAAAGTATGAAACTGCGCCGGTTAAAATGCTAAACACTAACAACAAGATTAGCGAGACCACTAAGATAAGTTGTTGGCTAAGCGGACGATGTTGTAGTCCAATGGCCATTGTTGTTTCTCCTGTTCCAGTGATGTGGTTTTTTTAATCCATTTTTATGTCAATAAACATAACATGAAACTCTCTTCTATAGGCACTCTTTTAGCATTTTTGCTAATTCTTAGCGGCTGTGCCGGATTGCCCTTTGGGCAAGGCCCTTCATCGACGACAACGCCTAACACCACGACCGACACTTCACTGCAACGCGAGAAAAAACAACAGCAATTGCTTGCTGCGGCAGATCAAATCGCGGACCGTTTGCGAGAAGGTGAATTGACACGGTTGCAGGCAGCAGAGGCTTTAAATCAACAGCGACTTAAAATTGTCGGTGCCAATCCTATTGATGATGAGGTATTTGCTCGTTATCGCGAGTTGATTGCAAAAGTCCAAGCCGGACGCTTGAGCCAAACCGATTTGCGCCAGCGACTCAAACAAAAACTGGATAGCGTGAATGCCCAACCGTGGCAGACGCGTCAATCCACTCCCCCGCTTTTTACCCATTTTTTATTGAAAACGATTTATGGCCAAACAGCGCGCTAAGTCACCGATGCCATGTCCATGCAGCAGCGGTCTTTCTTTTGAACAATGTTGTCAGCCCTTGCTGTTGGGGCAAAAGTTTGCTGAGACCGCCGAACAGCTGATGCGCTCGCGCTATAGCGCCTTCACACAACAGCATTGGGCCTATTTGCGTCAAACATGGCACGCCAGCACATGCCCGACTGAACTGGAAGATGATCATCCGCCACAGTGGTGTGGTTTACAGGTGCTGTCGCATCTCGCTGTGATCGACAATGACGAGAACCGCAGTGAAGTGGAGTTTGTGGCCCGCTATAAAGTCAACGGCCGCGCTTTTCGTTTGCACGAGCGCAGCCGTTTTGTCCGAGAAGCGGGGCGATGGTGGTATGTTGATGGTGATTTCACAGACAGCTAACGACTAGGCGAACGGGTCGTGCTCGCTGCCTGAATGGTTAACGCTGATACCGATTAGTGTGATTTCAGCATCGGTTTCCATCGACTCCGTCTCTGGGAGTGGGCGGAAGGAAGGCCATTTGATTTTATCGAGCACCTCATCGACTTTGTCCTTCACCGAATCTATCGGATTTTGCACCCAGTTCGACAACTGATCTTGGGCACGTTGCCATTCAGCTTGCAGCTTATCCCAAATCGACGATTCGGTAATTTGTGTCGCCACCCGCTGTAGTGCATTGGCAATCTCGCTGCGGCTATTGAGCGTTGTTTGTCCCAACTTTGACAGCGTATCCACAAAGAAATCATTGGCGTAATTGACCAAACTTTGTTGGCTGGCGCCATTCTGCGCTTGGTTAAGTAGCGACTGTGCCAAGGTCTTGACTTCACTGCCATACGCAATAAACAGCGGTGCGAGCTGGGCACTGTTCACACTGGCCTCGCTGCTGCCAAGAATTTGGCCAAGCTGGGCAGCGAATGGTTCATAGTTGCCGGTGGTCAGGTAATTCTGAACCGCAGTTAGCTCATTGACACTGACCAACTGACTTCCATCGGGCACGCTTTGTGTTGCGGCTAATTGGCTAAGCTTAACCTGTCCTGCCAATTCCAAGAGGCCAGCCGGGGTTAAACTGCCGGTGTTGAGCTGTGTGAGATAGGAATTGGCTTCTTGGCTATTGGCGACATGGCCGGTGAGGTTGCTATACAGGGTGTGAAATAAGGTGGTGTGGCTGGTGGCAGCGGGAATGAGGTGGGTCAAGACGGCCGCTGCGGCTTGGCTGGCACTATGAGATTGGGTTTGCACATAGTTGACGATGGTATTGAGTTCGCTGCTGGTTGGGGCTTGGTTAAACCATGCCATCCATAATCCAATGGTTTTGGCGACCTCTGAATCTACAGCAAAGCGCGATACTTGCCCGTTATGATCTAATAACAATGTTCCTTGACTGACTTGTGCAGTAATGGCCATGCCCGATTGCCTTTCTGTTGGCGAGTTAAGCAGATAACAACCGGCCAGGGAGGCGCACGGTTTGCATCCAGTAGTGTTTTAAGTGATGCATGGCATCGACAAACACCGTCATATCACTGGGTTTGGTGACATAGCCCGCCGCGCCAAGACGATACACATCCAAGACATCCCGCTCGGCATCCGAAGTGGTCAACACCACCACGGGAATTTGACTCCACATCGGATGGTGTTTCACGGTTTTCAAAAACTCTTTGCCGTCCATCCTTGGCATATTCAAATCCAATAAGATCAGATCAGGCAACGCGGCAGGATGTTGTTCGAGGTATTGCACCGCATCTAAGCCATCACAAGCGTGATGGAGTGAGACGGGTAATTCCCCATTATTTAAAGCAAAGCGGATTAAGTGCATATCCGCTAGCTCATCCTCAACCAACATAATATTTAGGGCAGAAACAGGCATAGTGATTCCAACTTTTTGTGTGCGCTATGATTTGCATAGCATACGCAGCATATTTTGCAATAAACCCCACGGTTCCCCTGCTTCCGCCCCTTTGATACAACGATCAATCCGTGCACATTCACTCAAAGCATTGAGCAACTGTGGACGTGATAGCCGGCGCAAAGCAGGTTCAATCCAACGTTGACGTGCCCCCCACACTCGGAATTCACGCAACAACTCATTCATGGATCGGCCTTGTTGCCGACCATCGCTCACCCGAATTAGGGTGCGCAGCTCTTCTGCCAACGACCACAACACCAACACTGGGCTTTCGCCCTCTGCCGCTAAACCATGCAACATACGCAAGGTTCGGGCGGTATCGCCTGCCAGCCAAGCTTCTGACAAGGCAAACACATCAAACCGCGCTACATTGGCTACCGCCGCTTGCACCTCGGGCAAATCCAGTTCGCCGGCAGGATAGAGCAACGCTAATTTGTCGATTTCTTGTCGTGCTGCGAGTAAATTTCCCTCGACACGATCGACAAAAAACGCCAACGCTTCAGGGGTCATGCTGTGTTGTTGTGCTGCCAGCCGACGACGAATCCATTGTGGCAATTCGCGGCGGTCGATGGGCTGTGCTGCCAACACCACCCCCTGTTTTTCTAGTGCGCTAAACCACTTGCTTTGTTGTTGAGCACGCTCTAGGCGAGGCAACAAAATCAGGACCAACGTATCAACAGGAAGCTGTTGGGCCAAGCGTTGTAGTGCCTCAGCGCCTTCGGTGCCGGGCTTGCCAGAGGGAATACGCAACTCAAGCAATTTACGGCTGGCAAACAACGACACACTCATCGCGGCTTCAAACAGATACGACCAATCAAAATGGCCCTCAACCGTCAAGACTTCGCGTTCCTCAAAACCCTGTTGCCGCGCAACAGTGCGTAGCACATCGGCAGCTTCGAGCGCGAGCAAGGTTTCCTCACCGTGGATTACGTACAACGGGGCAAGGCCTTGCTTGGATAAGGCAGTATTGAGCTCGTCAATCTTCAACTGTGGCATTAAGGACGACTCACCGCTTTCACCGCCGGCAACCGATACATTAACAGCGTGGTCGCTTCTTCTCGCATCATGCGCCAGACCAATTGTTCTTCTTGCTCCTTACCCAACACTGAACTATCGCTATACGGAAAATCGCGCCGCACCCATACCGTGACGGGCTCGCCAAACGCTTGGTTATTTTTCTTGAGCTGCACGCTGACACGATATGTCAGCTGATATTCGTTAACACGACCGGCGCGGTTTAAGGTCAGTAAGTCTTTTGCTTGTTGTTCTGACAACACGCTTAAGACGGTATCTGCTGCTCGTACATCACTCATCACGCTCACGCCTTTTTGCAAAGACAGTGAGCGGCTGAGTAGGGGAGCGATGGCGCTACCACTTGGGTTTTCAACATACACCGTCGAAAACGGCAAGGCAGGGCCAACTTGGCCTTGGCCACGCAAGTGGAAGCCACAGGCCGACAGCCCTAGCGCCAGCACCGCAGCACAAAAGGTGCGAAAAGGGAAAGCCATCGGCACATCACTCCTATGTGTTATTACGCTACTTAAAAAAGTTACACCACGATATTGACCAAACGCCCCGGCACAACAATGATTTTCTTCGCCGGTTTACCTTCCATAAAACGTTGTACGTTTTCGTTGGCAAGGGCGGCTTGTTGAATCAATTCATTGTTCGCGTCGGCGGCGACAGTGACGGCGCCACGTAACTTACCGTTGACCTGCACCATCAGTTCAATTTCTGATTTCACCAACGCCGAGGCATCGACTGCCGGCCATGCTTGTTGCAACAGGCTGTTATCGCCACGCAAGGCTTGCCACAAGCCCTCGCAGATATGCGGCACAATCGGTGACAACAATAATGCCACAGCCTCTAACACTTCTTGTGCCAAGGCGCGACCCACTGCATCACTTAAATCGGTCTTTTGATAGCTGTTGAGCAATTCCATCACGGCGGCAATGGCAGTGTTGAACTGTTGCCGTACACCATAGTCATCGGTCACTTTTTGAATGGTGCTGTGCAACTGATAACGCAGCGCTTTTTGATCCGCAGACAACCCTTGTTGCTCACGGCAAGCGGCGACCACACCTTGTTGCACATGCTCGTGGACGATTTTCCACACGCGGCGTAAGAAACGATGTGCCCCTTCCACCCCAGCATCCGACCATTCCAACGATTGCGATGGTGGTGCGGCGAACATCATAAACAAGCGCGCCGTATCTGCCCCATATTGTTCAATCAAAGCTTGGGGATCAACACCGTTGTTTTTCGACTTCGACATTTTTTCAATGCCGCCAATCACCACCGGCTGACCATCTTGTTTCAAAATGGCACCCGTAATTTTGCCTTTGGCATCACGGGTGATTTCAACGTCGGCAGGGTTAAACCAATCTTTTTTGCCGTTGGCTTGCTCACGATAGAATGTCTCACATACCACCATGCCTTGAGTCAGCAATTTTTGGAATGGTTCATCGGTATGCAACAGACCTTGATCACGCATCAATTTGTTGAAGAAACGGGCGTACAACAAATGCAAAATGGCGTGTTCAATGCCGCCAATATATTGATCGACGTTTAACCAATATTTAGCGCGTTCATCGACCATCCCAGTTTGACAATCGGGGCTGGCGTAGCGGGCAAAATACCAGCTCGATTCGACAAAAGTATCCATGGTGTCAGTTTCACGTTTTGCTGCACCACCACACTTCGGACATGTCGTTTCGTAAAACTCAGGCATTTTTACCAATGGATTGCCGGAGCCATCCGGCACCACATTTTCTGGCAAGACCACTGGCAACTGATCTTCTGGCACCGAAACATCGCCACAGCTTGGGCAATGAATAATCGGAATTGGGCATCCCCAATAGCGTTGGCGAGAGATACCCCAATCACGCAGGCGATATTGGGTGGTTTTCTCTCCAGCACCTTTGGTGGCCAAATCTTGCACGATGGCAGTAAACGCCCCTTCAAAGTCCAGTCCATCGTATTTACCCGAATGCAGTGTTTGTGTCGCGCCAGGGTCTTTGCAGGCATACCAATCTTGCCATGTCGTGGGGTCAAAATCGGCATCACCGCTGGTCAAGGTAATGACTTGTTTAATCGGCAGTTGATACTTATTGGCAAAAGCAAAATCGCGCTCATCATGCGCGGGAACGGCCATCACCGCCCCAGAGCCGTAGCTCATCAAAACATAATTTGCCACCCAAATTGGCAGTTTTTCGCCGGTCAGTGGATGTACCACATAAAGCCCTGTGGCCATGCCTTTCTTTTCCATGGTAGCTAAATCTGCCTCGGCGACCGAACCGGCTTTACATTCGGCAATAAAGGCGGCCAACTCAGGTTGGGCGGCGGCGGCTTGTTGCGCCAGTGGGTGTTCTGCTGCTACCGCCACATAAGTGGCACCCATCAAGGTATCGGGACGGGTGGTGTAAACAGACAACTCGCCTGCATGACCAATTGATACTTCATCATAGGCAAAGCGGATGTTGGCACCATAGCTTTTGCCAATCCAATTGCGCTGCATCGTGGCCACTTGTGGCGGCCAATCGAGTTTTTCTAAATCGTCTAACAATTCATCAGCGTACTTGGTGATGGCGAAGTAATACATCGGGATTTCACGTTTTTCAATCAACGCACCCGAGCGCCAGCCACGCCCATCAATCACCTGCTCATTCGCCAACACGGTTTGATCGATTGGGTCCCAATTCACCACCCCGAGCTTTTTATAAATCACCCCTTTTTCATACAACTTGGTGAACAGCCACTGTTCCCAACGGTAGTAATCGGGTTTACAAGTGGTCACTTCCCGTTCCCAATCGATGGCAAAACCGAGGCTTTTCAGCTGGGTTTTCATGTAATCGATATTGGCATAGGTCCATGCAGCGGGCGCAACTTGGTTGTTGATGGCCGCATTTTCAGCCGGCATCCCAAACGCATCCCAGCCCATGGGTTGCAAAACATTAAACCCCTGCATTTTTTTGAAGCGGGATAGCACGTCACCGATGGTGTAGTTACGGACGTGGCCCATGTGCAGTTTGCCGGAGGGGTAGGGGAACATCGACAAACAATAGAATTTTGGCTTGCTCAGGTCTTCCACTGCTTTAAACGCGGCAGTTTTTTCCCAATGCGCTTGTGCAGCCGCTTCAATATCGCGCGGGGCGTACTGTTCTTGCATGATGTAGTGAACCTAATGGAAAGAAAGAAAATCCAGCGATTATAGCGATTTGCATCCGCTTTTGCGGAATTGCGCAGCATGCTTTGTTGCGGCGCAAATTGACCTTTCGTGGTTTGCTCTCTAGATTGGCCACAGGGGGATAAAAATATCGCT
This sequence comes from Aquaspirillum soli, assembly GCF_054781915.1. Lineage (NCBI taxonomy): Bacteria > Pseudomonadati > Pseudomonadota > Betaproteobacteria > Neisseriales > Aquaspirillaceae > Aquaspirillum > Aquaspirillum soli. Next base: position 35,702 of record NZ_BAAGTM010000014.1, read on the forward strand.
ACCCCACAGGTAAAACCCGCTCCACAAGAGCGAGGTGAATCAATCGCAATAAAGCCACCCATCTCGTTATCCACTTGATGAGGTTGGTTCACGAGGAGAAACACCATGATCCGAGAAACACTCTCTCTGGATGACAAGTACACCGCGCAAACTGGTCAGGTGTATATGACGGGCATTCAAGCCCTTGTGCGTTTGCCGATGATGCAACGGCAACGCGATCAAGCCGTAGGCTTAAATACCGCTGGTTTTATCAGCGGTTATCGTGGCTCTCCACTTGGCAATGTTGACCAAGCGATGGAAAAAGCCGAACCCTACCTCAAACCCCATCATATTCATTTCAAAGCTGGGCTGAATGAAGACTTAGCCGCCACCGCCGTATGGGGCACACAACAGGTTAATCTTTTTCAAGGGGCACAATACGATGGTGTGTTTGCCTTGTGGTATGGCAAAGGCCCCGGTGTCGATCGTTCCGGCGACGTGCTCAAACATGGCAATGCCGCTGGTAGTAGTCGTTATGGCGGTGTGTTAGTCATTGCAGGTGATGACCATGCGGCAAAATCCTCCACTTTTCCTCATCAATCTGATCATATTCTCGCTGCCTCGATGATTCCGGTGTTGAATCCAGCAGGGGTGCAAGAGTTTTTAGATTTTGGTCTGCATGGTTGGGCGATGAGTCGCTATTGTGGCTGTTGGGTTGCCATGAAAGCGATTTCGGATACGGTAGAAAGCTCGGCGGTGGTTGATGTGTCGCCAGAACGCATCACTACGCGAATTCCCGAGGATTTTCCGATTCCAGAAGGGGGGCTCAATATCCGCTGGCCGGATCCACCGTTAGCACAAGAAGAACGACTGTTACATCACCGCCTGTATGCGGCGATGGCCTATGCGCGAACCAATCAACTGAATCGGGTTGTGCTCGACTCGCCCAACCCTCGGCTTGGCATTATCACCAGTGGCAAAAGCTATCTTGATGTCATGCAGGCCCTCGATGATTTGGGAATTGATGAGCGCCTAGCGGCTGATATTGGCCTACGGATTTTCAAGGTCGGGATGGTGTGGCCATTAGAGTCGGAAGGGGTGCGTCATTTTGCTGAAGGGCTGGAAGAAATTTTGGTGGTCGAAGAAAAACGCCAAATCATCGAATACCAGCTAAAAGAGCAGCTCTACAACTGGCGTGAAGACGTGCGGCCACGGGTGGTCGGAAAGTTTGCCGAAAAGGGCGAATGGGCGTTGCCGCATGGTGATTGGTTGTTGCCAGCAGCGGGCGAGCTGACTCCTGCGATGATTGCTCGTGCTATCGCCAAGCGTTTAGAAACCATTTTTGATAGCCCGATCATTCATGAACGGCTGAAGTTTTATCAAGAAAAAGAAGCCCAACTGCAACAAAAACGCGAGGCGATTGCCCGTGTACCGCATTATTGTTCGGGGTGTCCACACAACACCTCGACCAAAGTCCCCGATGGCAGCCGTGCCGTGGCAGGGATTGGCTGTCATTACATGGCGACTTGGATTGAGCCGCATACTCAAACCTTTACCCAAATGGGTGGAGAAGGGTGTACTTGGATTGGCCAAGCGCCGTTCACCTCAGAGCAGCATGTGTTTGCCAACTTAGGGGATGGCACCTATTTCCATTCTGGCCTGATGGCGATTCGGGCTGCGATTGCGGCCAAGGTCAATATCACTTACAAAATTTTGTATAACGATGCGGTAGCCATGACGGGTGGTCAGCATGTGGATGGGTATCTTGATGTGCCGATGCTTACCCGTCAGCTGGCAGCCGAAGGGGTTAAACGGATTGTGATTACCACCGACGAGCCAGAAAAATACCAAGGGGTGCAAGGCTTGGCGGCTGGGGTGGAAGTCTTTCATCGGCGTGAGCTTGAGCAGCTACAACAACAGCTGCGTGCGATTGCCGGCACCACCATTTTGATCCATGACCAAACGTGTGCGGCAGAAAAACGGCGGCGGCGGAAACGCGGCAACTATCCCGATCCCGCTAAACGCGCTTTTATCAATCATCGTGTCTGTGAAGGCTGTGGTGATTGTGGCAAAACTTCGCAGTGCTTATCTGTGTTGCCGCTGGAAACACCACTGGGACGGAAGCGCACCATTGACCAGTCTTCTTGTAATAAAGATTTCTCTTGTGTGGATGGCTACTGCCCAAGCTTTGTCACTGTCGAAGGTGGACAACTGAAAAAGAATGGCCAAAAGAGTCGGCCTAGCTTAAATGATATGCCGCCTCTGCCGTTACCACCTCTTCCCAGCACTCAGCAGCCCTACGGCATTATGGTCACTGGGGTGGGGGGCACCGGTGTTGTGACCATCGGCCAAATTCTCGGGGTTGCCGCACACTTAGACGGGCTGGGCATTTCAGTGTTGGATATGGCAGGCTTGGCACAAAAAGGGGGGTCGGTGTGGTCACACATCCGCCTTGCTGATCAACAAGACAAGCTGCACGCGGTACGGATTGCAGCAGGTGATGCCAATGTGGTGTTAGGTTGCGACTTAGTGGTGACCGCGAGTGCGGAATCATTGGCTAAAATGCGGCGTGGGTTTACCCGTGGTTTGGTCAATCGCTTTGAAGCCCCAACCAGTGAGTTCACCAAAAACCCCGATGCCCATTTCCCCAGTCAAGCCATGCGGCAAACGTTGGTGGACACCCTTGGACAAGAATACTATGCCGACCTTGATGCCACCCGCTTGGCCATTGCATTGATGGGCGACTCGCTGGCCACCAATATGTTTATGTTGGGTGTGGCATGGCAAAAAGGATTGATTCCAATCAGTGAACAAGCCATGTTACGCGCCATTGAATTGAATGGTGCGGCGGTGGAGTTCAACCGACAGAGCTTCACTTGGGGCCGCTATGCCGCGCACGATTTGGCTAAAGTGGAAAGTCTCGCCTTCCCTCCTGCTGTGGTAAAAACCTTGCCCTTCCCTCAATCGCTGGCAAAAATGCGTGAAGCACATGAGGCTTTTTTAACGGCCTATCAAAATCAGGCGCTTGCCAATCGTTACCACCATTGGGTTGAACACGTTCAAGCAGCAGAAGAACGAGTCAAACCCGGGTCGCGTCACCTTACCCGCGCTGCGGCTCGCAGTTATTTCAAATTGCTGTCGTATAAAGACGAATATGAAGTGGCGCGCTTGTACACCGATGGTGAGTTTGTCGCCGAATTGCAGCAACAGTTTGAAGGCGATTTCCACCTCTCCTTCTACTTTGGCACCGGCTATTTACAAAAATGGCTAGGCGGTGGTAGCGATAAACCTCGCAAATTCCGCTTTGGTTCGTGGGCTTTTTCTGCGTTGAAACTGTTGGCTAAATTGCGCGGGCTGCGTGGCACTGCGTTAGATGTGTTTGGCTGGCAAGCAGAACGACGGGTTGAACGGGGATTGATTCGCGATTTTGAAGCAACGATGGCAAAAGTATTGTCTGAGCTCAACAGCGATAACCTTGCGCTTGCTATCGAGATCGCTGGCTTACCAGAGCAAATTCGCGGTTTTGGGCATGTCAAAGAAGCCGCTTTACACAAGGTCAGACAACAAGAACAAACGCTATTTGCCCAGTGGCACCAACAGACAACAGAACATCGTGCTGCGTAGTTAAAATTTAAACAAAAAGTCATTTGTGCCGGTTTTTGTGGATCATTCTGTAGTTTCTGCAGGAGATTCACAAAGACCGGCTTTCTTTTCGGAAATTGGTATTGCGTTTCTCGTGTAATTTGCCCACCATGCCACAACACAGTTTGCTAAACTGTGCTATCGCGTCTTTCCAACAAAATCATGTTATTGGCGTAATGTGATCGCGTTCCGAAAAGACGACAGATTTAGTCGATCCTCAGTGCACATACGGAAACCGATACTCATGGGCAGCATCAATACAGAATACGCACAACTCATGCAGCAAACTGCCATTGCTGAAGGTCGGATTGAAATTAGCGCTTCTCTGTTGGCTAAAATCGATGCTGGAGAAGAAGGCTTTGGCGAATGGCTTAGTCATGCCAGACAAGCCGCGCTCGAAGGCGCACGACAAACCGCCCATCTTTTTTCCGAGCCGGCTTATCGCAGTTTTATGCGGGTAACCGTGGGTTTTCGCTTTGATCGTGAAAATGCCGCCATTATCTGTACGGCTAAAGCGGAAACACGCGGCGGCAATGGGGCAGATACCGAGGCACTTAGCGCGGTCAGCGCGGCGCTCTTAGCACTCTACACCCACTGCAAAGAAACTAACGAAGCGTTGCGGATTGCGCATATTCGGCTGTTGGATGAGACACAACACGACATCCTAACGCAGCAAACCCCATAACATTTCGCTTGCCATCACAATCAAAATACCAGCAAAGGCTTTCTTGAGCTGGGAGACAGGCAGGGCGTGAGCGATTTTGGCACCAATTGGCGCAACCACGGTGGTCACAATACACAGTGTTAATAACGCTGGCAGATAGACAAAACCCACCGAATACTCGGGCAGCTTAGCCTGTGACCATCCTGCAATCACATACCCAATGGCGCCTGACAACGCAATCGGCCACCCTAAGGCAGCGCTGGTTGCAATCGCTCTTTGCATGGCCACATTACACCAGCTCATAAACGGTACGCTCATCGAGCCGCCGCCAATCCCAACAAAGCTGGAAATCACCCCAATGATCCCACCAATCGACCATAGCCCTACGGCACCGGGCAAATCGCGTTCTGGCTTTGGTTTGAGGTTTAATAACATCTGGACGGCAATAAGATAGGCATAAAAAACGAAAAACCATTTCAAATCACGGCTTGGAATAAAGCCCGCAATTTGTGAGCCCAATAACGTTCCCAAGACCATCGCCGGCGCCATCCGCCGCACAATCGACCAATCGACCGCGCCATGACGATGATGTGCCCGCACACTGGCAAAGCTGGTAAACACCATGACAGCTAACGATGTGCCAAGGGCAATATGTTGCACATGATCATGCATGCCGCTGGCTTCTAACATCCACACCAACGCCGGCACAATAATTAAACCACCGCCTACCCCAAGTAACCCCGCAAGAAAGCCAGCCACGGCACCGATTGCCATCAGCCCCAATAAAATTGATAGTTCAGGCATTGTCTCTTAGTCTTTCCGCCGTAATCGTAAACTAGAAAATACACGCCGCTCCCGTTCGGTAAGCACCGCATCTAAAGGTAAATCCCATGCCTCGGTTGGCACTGCCGCCACCTGTTGGCAGGCGAAGGCTACACCCACTAAACGGGGTTGTTGTAAGTGCTGATAATGGCGACGAAAAGCCAGCGTGGCATCATAAAACCCCCCGCCTTGCCCCAAGCGATAACCTTGCTGATCAAAACCAAGTAAAGGCATAAAAATGGTGTGCATCTTTTTAGCAGTGAGTGCCACACCTCGCAGTTCAACAATACCAAATCGGTTGCGATAGCCTGCTTGTTGTGGCCGCCATTCAGTAAATGATAAGCAACGGCCACGTTTTGGTACCACAGGAAGAAACACTCGACAGCGTTGTTGTCGGGCGAGGCTTAGTAACGGTTGTAACGAGATTTCACTGCCATACGCTTGATAAAGCGCAATCCGCCGCCCCGATTTGAGATAGGGACGTGCCAACTTTGCAACGCGTTGTGCCGCGTCATGACGGTGTTTGGGAGAGAGCGCCTGTCTGGCCTGTCGCAATTGCCGACGCAATTCACTTTTGTGGCGAGCAAGATCACTGGCTGCAGACACAGGGGGCTTATTTGACATGTAGGAAGGAGAAGTCCCCCGCGATTGCCGCGCCGGCTGATTCGCTTGAACCTAAGGTTCAATGTGGTTCCCGACGTTGTACTTTGGGCGCACTGAACTAGGCAGCGCGACACGCAGGTACAAATCAAGCCAGAAACCAGTCTGCGATTATTGGTTCAAAGGAATTTGTGCCTTTGCAAACAGCGCAGGGGACTAAAAAAGGTGTTCGATACTTGCTTAAAGGCTCAATCGTGTGCCTCGTCGGCATCGGGATCAAGCACTTCGTCAATCAATCGACTCATGGCCTCTATTTTACCCTGAAATTGCAGTAAGTCTACATCGCTACCTGCAACCTTGGTGTGTAAATAGTCGTGAGTGATGTTTAATGCCGCTAATAGCGCAATTTTTCCCACATCCACGACACGCCCAGCCTCACGAATCGAGCGCATTCGCGCTTCTAAGAAGCGAACAGCTTCCATCAGCGCAGGTTTTTCGCCATCAGGACAACTGACATACAAACGTTGACCCAATAAATTGATCTCGACCTGTTGTATGCCCATTACACATCATCCTCTTCGGGTAATTGGCTGATTAAGTCAGCGATTTTGGCGCATGTCTCATTCAACCGCGCTTGTAAGTGGCGGTTGTCTTGGGTGGAGCGTGCGAGTTGCTGACGCAATTCAGCATTTTCCGAGCGCAATTGCCGACAGAGAGCAGCAAGCTGCAGCACTTTTTGGTGTAGGGTTTCGAGTTCAGCGTTCATGGGAGCGCACTATAAAGGGCGGCTAATTTAGCGTCAAACCTTGTAAATAACCCTCGACTGAAGTCGAAGGCTTTATTGTGAAACGAGAGCATGGTTGATCCCATTTCCAACATCAGGCGTATTTACAGCCGCCCTTGGCGAGACGGCGGTCTCGCCAATGCGGGCAAGGTTCCGACTTGCATTCAAGTCGCTGTGCGCCCGCAGACCACAGTGAGGGCACTCGAAACGATGTT
>NZ_BAAGTM010000015.1:0-41357 GCF_054781915.1 Aquaspirillum soli
GGCGATGAGGTGAATCCGGGGGCTTAATCTACTTAACAAGGTCTGGCCTTAAGGGTGGGCTCAAGCTTCCACGGATTCGGGTGGTGATAGCTAATCACCACAAGAGACAAGATACAAGGGTGGGCACAGGATTTGTGCCCACCTAAATCGGCAATGCAAGGTGATTTATCTTTGAGAAATAACACGATTTAATTTATTCAAAATAGAAATAAAAAAAGCCCGTAATCGGGCTTTTTTTATTGTGTAAATCTTTATTTCGGTAGGGTGGGCACGGGGTTTTTGCTCACCCAATTCGGGCCATTAAGCGGTGGGCTGTTTGGCTTAATCCCTTTAACAACAGGGCTGAATTACTACGGAGGCAGTGGAAGAGGAAATCCGGCGCCATTACGTCTTAATCCCTTTAACAACAGGGCTGAATTACTACTAATGTAACACATGCACTGCAGCAAGCAAGTAACAGTCTTAATCCCTTTAACAACAGGGCTGAATTACTACAGATTGATCCAGCGTGGGGTGGTATCGTACTGGCCGTCTTAATCCCTTTAACAACAGGGCTGAATTACTACTATGCAACCGATTTGTGGTGGCATATAGCAATTGGTGTCTTAATCCCTTTAACAACAGGGCTGAATTACTACTAATAAACGATATGGATTTTGCGCTACTGCTTGTGTCTTAATCCCTTTAACAACAGGGCTGAATTACTACAAAGATGAGTAGTCAAGATGGGTTGCAGTGGTTTCTGTCTTAATCCCTTTAACAACAGGGCTGAATTACTACTATGGTCTCCTCGTGGAACGTGGCGAAATCACCGTCTTAATCCCTTTAACAACAGGGCTGAATTACTACCCTTCGCTCTGAATTTTCCTTACAAATCAAGGACTTCTAGAGGGGGTTACCAACTTTTTAAAGATCGAAAAAGCTGGGCCGTTAATTGCAGTTATTCCTACAACGCGGCACATTCATTAAATATAGCAACACCACAACAACAACACAAGAAAAAAATCACACCTGCACCAAACGATAACTTCGGCAGTGGACAAAAAAACCTGCCCACCCTTGGCTTAGCTGCCGGCCCCATCCGCCACCCAGACAAAAAAATGCCACCCCTCACAGGGTGGCACAAGTCTCGTGAACGGTTGTCGGTGTTTATTCGCCCAAATAGGCTTTTTTCACCGCATCACTGTGTAGTAATTCTTGTGCAGGGCCGGACATAGTAATTTTACCGGACTCCATCACATAACCTCGGTCGGAGACTTCTAACGCCAACTTCGCGTTTTGTTCAACCAGTAAAATGGTCACACCCTGCTGAGAAATCATTTTCACAATTTCAAAGATTTTTTGCACGATAATCGGTGCTAAACCCATCGAAGGTTCATCTAACAACAACAGCTTGGGTTTCGCCAAAATCGCACGTCCCATCGCTAACATCTGTTGTTCCCCGCCCGACAACGTCCCAGCCAACTGTTTATAGCGTTCTTTCAAGCGAGGAAAGAGCTCGTAAACATGCTCGATTTCTGCGTTGATAGCATTTGGGTCGTTGCGGTAAAACGCGCCCATCCGCAGGTTTTCTTCGACGGTTAGGCGTGAGAATACACCACGGCCCTCGGGCACCAAGGACAAACCTTTCGACACAAAATGATGCACCGGAATTTTCGTGCAGTCGTTGCCATCGTAGCTAATCGAACCTGACTTAGGCTTGACCAAACCCACTAAGGTTTTCAAAGTCGTGGTTTTACCTGCACCGTTGGCACCAATCAGCGTCACCAATTCGCCTTGCTCAATATGCAAGTCGATCCCTTTTACCGCTTGAATGCCACCGTAGGCAACTTCAAGCTTTTTCACTTCAAGCAGGCTCATGCGTGGGCAGCTCCCAAATAGGCCTCGATCACGCGAGGATTGTTTTTCACCTCGGCAGGCAAACCTTCGGCAATTTTCTTACCGTAGTCCAGCACCGCAATCCGGTCACATAAAGTCATCATTAACTTCACATCGTGTTCAATCAACAACAACGTGACGCCGGTGGCGCGGATTTTTTCCATCAACACCTGCAAGTCTTCTGTCTCACGCGGGTTCATGCCAGCAGCAGGCTCATCCAAGGCCAACAAAGTCGGCTCGGTGGCCAAAGCACGCGCAATCTCTAAACGCCGTTGGTGACCATAGCTGAGGTTTTTTGCCCGCTCATTGGCCACTTCGGAAATGCCAACATAGGCCAACAGCTCACGCGCCCGTTGTCGGATGGCTTTTTCTTCGTTGCGAGTTTTTTTATCCCGCAACATCGCACCCAACGCCCCAGCAAAAGTACGGACATGACGGCCGACCATCACATTTTCCAAAGCCGTCATTTCACCAAACAGACGGATATTTTGGAATGTCCGAGCGATCCCTGCTTCCACAATCACATGCGGTTTTTTGCAGAACAGGTCTTTACCGTTAAAAGTAAACACCCCTTCATCAGGCTGATACAGACCGGTTAGCACGTTAAACAAAGTGGTTTTACCCGCCCCATTCGGGCCAATCAAACCGTAAATCTCACCTTTGTTGATCGTCAGCCCAACATCGTTGAGCGCATGCAGACCACCGAAGCGTTTGTGAATACCTTCAATTTTAAGTAGTGCTTCTGCCATGATTTACCCCTTGATTCCTTCTTGACGTGCCTGAGAATCAACAGCAGGCAAATCTTCGTCGAGGGCATCGTGGAACTCAGCTGCCCGACGCTTATTCGGCCACAGGCCTTCTGGACGCAACAACATCACCAAAATCAGCGCTAAACCGAACAACAACATCCGTGCATTTTCTGGATCGATCAACATTTTGCCAAAAACAGCCATTTGGACTGGGCCAATCACATCACGCAGCAATTCTGGGGTAATGGTCAGCAAAATCGCGCCCAAAATCACACCCGGAATATGCCCCATCCCGCCCAAGACCACCATCGCCAACACCATGATCGACTCTAACAAGCCGAAGGATTCTGGTGACACGAAACCTTGGAAGCTGGCAAACAAACCACCGGCAATCCCACCAAACACCGCACCGAGGGCAAAAGCCAACAGTTTGATGTTGCGAATGTTAATCCCCATGGCAGAAGCTGCAATGTCATCTTCACGCAATGCCACCCATGCCCGACCGATGCGAGAGTGTTGCAAACGCGAACACACAATCACGGTTAAGACGCAGAGAATCAGGAACAAGTAGTAGTAGAGATACACCGAGTTAATTTTGGTACCAAACAGCTCAATCGATTTACCTAAGCTTACGCCGGCAATTTCAACAGGGGCGATCATATTCACCCCTTGTGGGCCGTTGGTAATGTTGATTGGTGCGTTGAGGTTATTCATAAAAATCCGAATAATTTCCCCAAAACCTAAGGTCACAATCGCCAAGTAGTCACCGCGTAGTTTTAATACCGGTGTCCCCAACATAATCCCCGCACATGCAGCAAGAAAGGCTCCCACGGGTAAGATGGTCCACCACGGTAAGAAGATACCGAAGTGTGGCGAGTTGAGCAGCGCATAGGTATAAGCCCCCACCGCATAGAAAGCGATAAACCCTAAATCAAGCAGGCCAGCAAAACCGACCACGATATTCAGGCCCAACGCCAGCATGATATACAGCAGGGCAAAATCGAGGGTACGGACCCAAGAATTCCCCAATGTCCCGCCGACAATAAAGGGTAGGCAGGCCAAACCAATCGCTGCCAAGCCGAAAACGGCCAGTTGTTTTACCTTGTTGACTTGTGTCATCTGTCTGTCTCCCAGTCAATCAAGCACGTTCGGCCACGCGTTCGCCCAATAAACCAGACGGACGGAACACCAACACTAAAATCAATACCATAAAGGCAAAGATGTCTTGATAGTGGCTGCCGAGGAAACCACCGGTTAAATCACCGATATAACCCGCGCCCAACGACTCAATCACCCCTAACAGAATGCCACCCACGACGGCACCACCAAGGTTGCCAATCCCACCTAACACCGCAGCAGTAAACGCTTTCAGACCAATCAAGAAGCCCATGTGCGAGTGTGCTTGGTCGTAGTTTGCCGCGACCATCACGCCAGCAATCGCGCCTAAACCGGCGCCAATCACAAAGGTCATCGAAATCACGGTGTTGACATTGACCCCCATCAAGCCAGCCACCGCTGGGTTTTGGCTGGTAGCACGCATGGCACGGCCAAGCTTGGTTTTTTCTACCATCAGCAACAAGCCAATCATGATGGCAATGGCCAAGAAGATAATGACGACTTGCAACACGGTAATCGAGGCACCAAAGATATTGACGCTATCGTGAGGCAACAAGGGAGGGAATGGGATGTAGTTACGACCCCAAATTAAGATGGCCAAGTTCTGCAACACAATCGATAGACCAATCGCCGTAATCAGCGGTGCTAAGCGCGGTGCATTACGCAATGGCCGATAGGCGACCCGTTCGATGGTGAAACCCAGCAACATACACACCGGAATTGCCACCATGAGGGCCAACAACACCATCACTGCCCCCGGTAAATCAACACCGGCATTGGCTAAAACACCCAATACGGTAATCGTTACCATGGCACCAATCATCGTCACTTCACCATGGGCAAAATTGATCAAGCCCATAATGCCGTACACCATGGTGTACCCAAGCGCAATCAGCGCATAAATACTGCCGAGCACCAGCCCATTCAGTATCTGTTGTAGAAAGATATCCACAGCAGGAACTCTCCTTTGCATGGGGTTAAACTTTGTCGAGCAACAAAGTTAAGCAAGGACAGGTCAGAAATTACACACCTCGTGACCCCGTCTTTTTTATTTGAAAAACCGCTTGAGCGGCATGGGGCGGATTATGGTTTTGACTGCCCACCCTGTCAACGCAATAAAAAAATTATTTGCTGCAGTTACGCTAACAGACTGGGGTTTTACACTACCTTAGCGCAGTTTTATGGAAAATTCCCCTATTTTTTCACTATTTTGCAATGTCGCAGCGCACAATAATCTGGCATAAAACATGCCCCAAAACAGGGAAACGCAGCACTGTTTTGCAACGCAATCTGCAGAATGTGAATATTTTTTTAAACGCGAGGAAAAGCCCTGTCACCCTATTGTTTTACTCGAAAAGGCCAACAATAGCTGTAGAGAAAATGGCATTTTTTCTGTCATAGCAGAAAAAATATTCCATAAATTGCATAAAAAGGGCAGAGCATGACCAAGAAAGCCGAAAATTATTTCGTCATGCCAAATTTGAGAAAGGTCAACGTAAAGTCTGCAAAATCATCGTTGAGAATCTTAAACAGTTTGAGTAGGAGACAACCGTGGGATGATTTCAGGATGCACTGCACCGAAATGGCGCAGCGCTGGTGATCACATCTATTTCACCGCACAGGCACTGGACAGGCCCGCACGGTATCGCCCACTTGTCGTAATAACGCTGCAGCCACACCGGATGTCAGCTCAATTTCTTGCCGCTCGTGATAACAGACAGCCGAAGCAAGCACCGCCCGAAACTGTTGATCCATCGTATTGCTCAGAAGATAGGGCGTAGCGGTTGCAGCAAGTTGTTCAACCACCCGCAATTGATAACACCGACTGGCAGCAATGGTACGAATGTGCTCAGTCGCAGCCACCAGCGTTGGCCCACCATCAAAAATATCGACGTAGCCTTGTTGCACAAACCCTTCATCACGCAACAGCGCTTCTGCTAACACCGTATCGGGATGCGTTTGCGCCAGCACTGCTTGAGCTTCAGCAGGCAGAAAATCCAGATAAACAGGATATTTCGGCATCATTTCTGCCACAAAAGCTTTGTGGCCGAGTCCTGTTAAACGATCCGCTTCGGCAAACTCAATTTGGAAAAAATGACGGCCTAGGCCTTCCCAAAAGGGAGAACGCCCTTGGCTATCACACACGCCGCGCAATTCAGAAATCACCCGAGAGGGAAAGCGGTCGATAAATTGTGCAATGAACAAAAATCGCGCCCGTGATAACAAAGCACCGAACCCTTGGCCTCGGACACTCGGATCGAGATACAGTGAGCACAATTCAGCACAGCCGGTGTAGTCATTTGATAGGAATAAACTTTGGTGTTGGCTCCAAATCCCTAAAGCAGGGGAAGCGTGTACCATCGTGCCAATCCGATAGTGATAACACGGCGCATCCAAACCCACCGCGCCACGAATCGCGCTGATCCCCAAGACTTGTTGCCGCGATTGATCTTCTAGCACGAATAAATAGTCGGCTTCGGCCAAGGGACTATTACCGGCAAACGCACGCTGTGATGCAGTAATCCGTTGAGCAAGACGCGTTTCATCCACCGGCAAGGAAGTCACCCCCACCCCTGCGGCTGCCGCAAAGCGTAGCAAGACGGCAAGATCGGTTTCGGCAATTGGGCGCAGCACTAACATAACGATTCATCCACAGATAAAGCACTCACCACTTCCCCCTCGCGTAGCCCCAGTGCCGCGCATGTCTCTGCTGGGAGATACAGTTTATTGGCTTCGACCATACCGGCGGTGACGGTGGCGCGAAACTCGGCTGTGGCCGTGTTAGCTAGGAGATAAGGTTGGAAATGCGGTGATGAGGGGGGGGCTTGACGCACAAAATAGCGTTTTGCCGCTGCGATTGAACGGACATGATCGGTGCGTGCAACCAAAGTCGGGGCACCATCAAAAATGGCCAAATAATCTTCATCTTCAAAACCTTCTGCCATCAGAATCGACCACGGTAATTCAGCATCAGGATGAATTTGTCCAATCACATGCTGGGCAGCATCAGGTAACAAACTGACATATATTGGATAGCTGGGCATTAACTCAGCAACAAAGGTTTTACTACGTGTGGCAACCAAATGCTGCGCTTGGGCGTAATCCATATGGAAAAACTTGCGCCCAATCGCTTCCCAAAATGGTGATATCCCTTTTTCATCACTCCACCCCACCATTTCTGCAATCAAACGCCGCGCAAAACGCTCGCGGTGTTGTGCGATAAACAATAAGCGTGCTCGCGACAACAGTTGTGCCGCATAAGGATGGGCGTGATAGGCAGGTTCTAAAAAGAAGGCACATAACTGGCTTTCGCCAGATAAATCATGACATAACGTTAAAGCGTGAATTTTATTGTGGACATCCAAGCTGGCGGAGGCATGGATAAGGGTTTCGTTACGATAGCTATAAAATGGCTCCGAAAACCCAGCCGCCGCCGCAATCGCCGCCGTCCCACACAACCGGCCTTCATCCTCCAACACAAATTGATAAAACTCGGTGCCATAGGTTGCCACATCGGTTTCAAACGAACGCACAGATAAACAAATGCGTTCGAATAAGGTATCTCTTTGATCGGGAAGATTGGTGACGCCCACCCCACTATCGTGAGCCATGCGTTCGATAGCAGGCAGGTCGGACACCCGTACCGGGCGAATGATCATCGCATTACCCTTGTTGAGCCACAAAACGAGCCAATGCACGATCCAAGCGTGCTAAGCCTTCATCAATGTCGGCATCGTCAATCACCAGCGAAGGGGCAAAACGCAACACATTCATCCCCGCCACCAACACAATCAACAATTCTTCTTCTGCTGCTTGCATCAGGGCTTTGGCTTGATTTTGATAACGCTCATTCATCACCGCCCCCAACAACAGCCCCAAACCGCGCACTTCGGCAAAGACTTGATAACGGGTATTTAACGCTTCCAGCCCCGCCACTAAACGCTGATGTTTGGCTTTCACACCGGCGAGAGTGGACGGGGTATTGATTACATCCAACACCCGTTCTGCTACGGCACATGCCAAAGGATTGCCGCCATAGGTAGTACCGTGCGAGCCCACGCCAAAACTGGCCGCCACTTTTGCGGTACTTAAAATGGCCCCAATCGGGAAACCACCGCCCAACGACTTAGCCGAGGACAAAATATCGGGAGTCACGCCATATTCCATATAGGCGAACAACGAGCCTGAACGCCCCATCCCTGTTTGCACCTCATCAAAAATCAGCAAAGCCTGATGACGGTCGGCAATTTCACGGGCAGCTGCTAAAAATTCACGCTGGGCTGGCAAAACACCGCCTTCACCCTGCACCGGCTCCACAATAATGGCGCAGGTATTGTCGTTGACGGCGGCTTCGAGCGCGACAATGTCGTTATAAGGAATGTGCTCAATGCCAGATGGGGCAGGGGCGAATCCTTCAACATACTTTGGCTGTCCACCGGTCGAGACCGTGAATAAGGTTCGGCCATGAAATGAATTGAGGGTAGAGACAATATGGTGCTTATGTGGCCCAAAATGGTCGTGGGCATATTTACGCGCCAATTTCAAAGCAGCTTCGTTTGCCTCGGCACCGGAATTGCAGAAAAACACTTTTTCAGCAAAGGTCGCCGCCACCAATTTGCTGGCTAAACGCAGCGCCGGTTCGTTAGTCATCACATTCGAGACATGCCATAACTGTTGTGCTTGTTCTGTTAAGGCCTCGACTAAAGCGGGGTGGCAATGGCCAAGAGAGTTCACTGCAATGCCGCCGGCAAAATCCACAAATTCACGCCCTGCTTGATCCCACAGACGCGCGCCACGCCCGCGCACCGGAATAAAGGCGGCAGGGGCATAGTTGGGAAACATCACTTCATCAAAGGTGGCGCGGGTGATCGCAGCAGACATCACAGTTCCTTTTCAATATTCAGTCGAAAAACACAGGCTAACAAAAACAGATTGCAATTGTTGATTTTGCAACAGAACCGCCAGCTTAGGCGACAACTTTCACCGGCAAGTTTCATTGCCGCACGCAAACCGCGTGAGATTGGCAGGACAAATTATTTTTTTAGCATGACCCAACCCCCAGCAAAAAAAGCTATTGGGATTTTTTGCAAAGCAGCAAATCCCTGTCTTTACAAATATTTATCGCCCAACGCTTGACGCAAAACAAAATAAAACATACGTTTGAACCCCTCAATTCACCGTCGAGTGAAATAACGCATTAGGCAACACCCCATACTAATAACGAGAGGAAAACATCGTATGCAGCAACGCCCATCACCGACAGAATGGTTTATCCCAGAACACATACGGCAACAACCCGAACAAATGATCCGCGCCCGCACCACTGTGGGCGTGGCACTTTTAGCTGGCACGATTGCCCCTCTCTTTGCCTTGTCCTATTTCAAACTGCAGCATCCAGCGATGGGGTGGGGGATTGTATTAGGCGGGGCGTTGATGTTTGTGATGGCGTTTTTCTTACGCCTCAGTGGTGCGGTAACCGTTGTGGGCTATGCCGTCAGTGCTGTGATGTTTGGCATGGTGACATGGATGGTGTATGTCAACGGTGGCATTTTATCGACCAGCATCGTGTGGTATGCCTGTGTGCCGGTCGCAGCCACCTTTGTGTCAGGACGGCGAGCCGGCATGATTTGGGCGCTGTTGAGCTTTCTTTGCATTGGTTTGTTTTTATTTTTACACGGCCAAGCCGATGCCTTGCCCCATAGCCCGATTGCGGTGGAGCGGATTCCAGAGCTGCAAGCAAAGTCACTGATTGGGCTGATTTTGGTGGTGTTGGCGCTGAGTTTGGCATTCGATAGTGCAAAAACCCGTGGGTTTGCCAAGTTGGAAATTGCCCGCGAACAAGCAGAAACCGCCAGACAACAGGTCAGCGAGATGCTGACACAATTAACCCGTTCGGTGCGCTCGGCCAGCCGCGAAAGCAAAGAGATTGCAGATTCCACGCATTTCATGGTGCAAACCATGGAGGCGCAAAGTGCGCGCACGCAAGGCATGGTGGTCACCGTACAACAAATGTCCACCCTTGCCGGCCAAACCGCTGGTCAATCCGAAGAAGCAGCACAAACCGCCCGTTCAGCCGGAGAAGAAGCCACGGACGGCGGCAATATTATGAATCAAGCGGTATATCGACTTGATGAAGCACAACAGGCAATTTTATTGTCTTCGCAAGCAATTGAAGAATTAGGGCGGCGTTCGAGCGAGATTCGCGGCATTATCGAAATGATTAACGAGATTGCCGAACAAACGAATTTGCTGGCCTTAAATGCAGCGATTGAAGCGGCCCGCGCCGGTGAAGCTGGGCGCGGTTTTGCGGTGGTAGCCGATGAAGTCCGCAAATTGGCCGAGCGTACCCAAGGTGCAACGCAAGACATTACTCAGCGCATTAACCTCATCACCAGCGGCACAGAATCAGCCCTCAACGCCATCCGACAGGGTTCTAGCCGGATGGCTGATGGCACCGAACATACGCGACAGGCACAACAGCGGTTGGAACAAATTATTCGTGGCGCGCAACAGATTGCCCGTATGTTAGGCCGTGCAGCGGAAGCCAATAAAACACAATCGGCAGGTTTCGATACCTTTAGCCATGACATCACTGATTTTGGTCAGGCCACGCTCGCCTTATCATCCGAAACCGCCTCGATTGCACGTTCTATCGCTCGTTTAGACAAACTGATGACCGAGTTGGGCGAATTTGTACGGCGTTTGGATGCAGAACGTGAGGACGAAGTTATTCCCACGTCACGGTACTGACAAACAAATAGCCAGCGCCATAGACGGTTTTAATTAAGCGCGGATTGTGGGTGTCATCGCCTAATTTACGGCGCAAACGCGAAATCCGCACATCAATACTGCGGTCAAACGGGGACATATCGTTTTGACCGAGTAATTGTTCACGCGGCAACACACGGTTTGGACGCTCGAGAAAACGCTGTAGCATTTGCCCTTCGCTGGCACTGATGGATTTTTTACTGCCATCCGGTGCAAACAAGGTATAGCTCTCGGGGTCGTAGCGCCAGCCAGAAAAACACGCAATTCGCGTATTGTCTGGCCCTAATTCTGCCGCTTGTTCACAACGCCGCAGGATGCTTCGCAAACGCGCCACCAATTCGCGGGGTTCAAACGGTTTCATTACATAGTCATCCGCGCCGATTTCCAAGCCCATGACGCGATCTCCGACATGACCTCGTCCGGTCAAAATCATCACGCCACAGCGGGTTTTCGCCCGTAGCTGACGCACGATTTCCATGCCGTCCATATCTGGCAAACCGAGGTCGATAATGCACAAATCGGGGGTCGCCGTCCGTAAGCGGCGGAACAGTTCGCTGCCGGTGCGGAAACACTCGCACTTGAATTGATAGTCGCGCAAGATGGTGGCGATTAAACGCGCCACCGACATATCGTCTTCTACCAGAAAAATCAATTTTTCCTGTCGAGTGGTGGTTTCCATAGCGGTTAAAGGGGTCGTTGACACATTATTACCTCATCCAGGACCTGTGATAACTGCTCCTGGGTAAACGGTTTTTCAAGAATAGGGACAGCCTGCAAGCTGGGATGCGAGACATTCGAACCCGCCGCATGACCACTCATCAACACCACCCGCAAATGCGGACGATGACGACGCGCAAAATCTGCCAAGGTGCGGCCATTCAGTTGGCCGGGCATCACCACATCTGACAGCAGCAGACCAATTTCAGCGATATTTTCCACCATTGCGGCGGCTTCATCACCATTTTCTGCCTCAAGGACAGGATAGCCCAAGCCAGTCAGTTGCAAACGCACAATCCGCCGCACTTCAGGATCGTCCTCGGTTAACAGCACCAAAGGTTTGTCACGGCCACCCGCCCGACCGCTGAAATTCAAGCGTCCAGTCGGCACCGACTCCTCATCAGCGCAAGGCAAGAACAGCGATACCACCGTGCCTTTGCCCAATTGGCTATCGAGGCGAATACCGCCGCCAGATTGCTGCACAAAACCATACACCATCGCCAGCCCCAAGCCACTGCCCGAGCCAAAACGCTTGGTCGTAAAAAAGGGCTCGAACACGCGCATTTGGATGGTGGGGTCTATCCCAGTGCCGTTATCACGCACCGAAATGCGGATATATTCCCCCACCTGCATCTGGCAATCTTGCGCTTCTTCTTCGGTCAGTGGATGGCGAGTAGCTTCAATTAACAATTCGCCACCTTCAGGCATCGCATCACGGGCATTGAGCACCAAATTAAGGATGGCGCTTTCCAGTTGATGCGGGTCAACCGTGGCATATAGCGGTGTCTCACCCAGTGCCGTGTTCATGGTGATATTTTCCGGCAACGAACGCCGCAATAATTTCATCATGCCAAGAATCAAACCGCCGATTTGTACGGTTTTGGGTTCGAGTGGCTGTTGTCGCGAGAAAGACAATAAACGCTTAATCAGCTCGACGCCGCGCTCGGCAGCATGGAGCGCAGGCTCTAAAAATTCGGTCACTTGTGGGTCTTGCCCACAACGATTTTGTAACTCGGCCAAGTTACCAATCACCACCGTCAACATATTGTTAAAGTCGTGCGCCAGCCCACCGGCCAGTTGCCCCACGGCTTCCATTTTCTGCGCTTGAACCAAGGCAGCTTGTGTATGTTTTTGCTCAGTAATGTCAAATGACAGCACAAAACACCCTAACACCTTCCCCTCTGGTGAGACCTCGGGCACCAAGGTGCTGCGGGCAAAAATGGTGCTGCCGTCCTCTTTTTCCATCGAATATTCATACGTGACGCGCTCCCCAGTCAGCGCCTGTTCAACATAACTTTTGACGGCGGCATAGAACTTAATCCCGAGCGCCGCTTCGATATGGTGGCCTACGATGTGCTCATTACGGCGACCAAACCAATCAGCGTAGCCGCGATTGGCATAGCGATAGACTTGTTCATGGTCAAAATAGGCAATCAGAGCCGGAATGGTATCGGTCATCAGCCGCAATCGTTCCTCACTGCGTTGCAATGCAGCAGTCATTTGACTGTTGATTTCACTGGCTTCGCGCAAGCGCGCATTGGCCGCTTCAAGTTCAGCCGTTCGCCGCCGCACACTGTCTTCGAGTTGAGCATGATGTTGTTGTACCACTTGCTCTAAAGCGCGCTGTTCTGTGATGTCGGTATATAACGTGATGTAACCAAGTTCGGGCAAAAACTCGCCATGTAGCTTCAAAATACGCCCATTTGGCCGCACCCATTCGGTTTGATCGGTTAATACTGCCCGTGCTTGCTCCACAATCAGCCGCACCCGCTGTTCAGCATCGCCTTCGCCATATTCTCCATGCAGTGCGTTATGACGAATAAACGCTTCAAACGGTGTTCCCACTTTTGGCAGCGACTCGGGGAAGTCTAAAAGCTGTAAAAAGCGACGATTCCACGCCATTAAGCGTAGATCTGTATCGAACAGCGTCAGACCCTGATCTAGCCAATCTAAGCCCACCAGTAAATGCTCATGGAGATGAGTTTGGGGTTCGTTAGCCGAAGGGGCTGGACGGACGCTTTCAGTCATAGAAAACCTCATACAATAAAGACCGCGCTGCGCAAAAAGCAGGCGCATAGTGAACTAAAAACACCACAAAATGGTGCACTGCAAACATTCGTTACGATTGGTACAAAGTTTTGCAAATTGTTCCATGAATTATGAACGGATAAAAACCAAATGAAGGAGAACTCATGCAAGCGGCTAACCCCTATCAAATCGGTTTGGACAAAACCCCTGCTAATCACGTTTCTTTGTCGCCTCTGACGTTTTTAGAGCGCGCAGCAACAGTTTATCCAAATACCATTTCCGTCATTCACGGCGATCAGCGTTTTACTTGGCAAGAAACTTATGCCCGCTGCCGTCGTCTGGCTTCTGCTTTACAACAACGCGGCATCGGTAAAGGGGATACCGTTGCGGTGATGTTACCTAACATCCCAGCCATGGTTGAATGTCATTTTGGCATCCCTATGACCGGTGCGGTGCTCAACACCCTCAACACCCGCTTAGATGCCGAGGCGATTGCCTTTATGCTCAAGCATGGTGAAGCCAAGGTATTGATTACCGACCGCGAATTCTCTGACACCATCGCCGGTGCATTGAAATTGTTGGAACAGCCTCCGCTGGTGATTGATGTCGATGATGTCGTTTACACCGGCAGCGGTAAATGCTTAGGTGAAATCGAATACGAAGCCTTCATTGCTACAGGCGATGCCAATTTTGCTTGGGGTATGCCAGCCGACGAGTGGGAAGCGATTGCCCTGAACTACACCTCGGGCACCACCGGCAACCCGAAAGGTGTGGTTTACCACCATCGCGGCGCGTATTTGAACGCGGTTTGTAACATCTTGGAATGGGGCATGCCACGCCATGCGGTGTATCTGTGGACGCTGCCGATGTTCCATTGCAATGGCTGGTGCTTCCCGTGGACGATGGCAGCCAATGTTGGCACCAATGTTTGCTTACGCCGTATTGATGCCCGCGCCATCTTTGATCTGATCAAAGAACACAAAGTGACGCACTACTGTGCCGCCCCGATTGTTCACAATTTGCTGATCAATGCCCCTGCTGATTGCAAAGAAGGCATTGAACACAGTGTGAATTGCTTGGTCGCCGGCGCTGCACCACCCTCGTCGGTGATTGAAGGCATGGAAAAACTGGGTTTCAACATCACCCACGTTTACGGTCTGACTGAAACCTATGGCCCTGCTTCGGTGTGCGCTAAACATCCAGAGTGGGACAACCTCACCTTGGCTGATCGCACCGAGAAAAATGGCCGTCAAGGCGTGCGCTATTCGATGCAAGATGGCATGACCGTCATGGATCCTAACACCATGACCGAAGTGCCACATGATGGCGAAACCATGGGCGAAATTATGTTCCGTGGTAATTTGGTGATGAAGGGTTATCTGAAAAACCCCGATGCTACCAATGAATCTTTAGCCGGCGGCTGGTTCCATACCGGTGACTTGGCGGTGATTCAGCCTGATGGCTACATCAAAATTAAAGACCGTTCCAAAGACGTGATTATCTCGGGTGGTGAGAACATTTCTTCGATTGAAGTGGAAGATGTGTTGTGCCGCTATCCCGGCGTGATTACAGCGGCGGTGGTTGCCTTGCCAGATCCAAAATGGGGTGAAGTGCCTTGCGCCTTCGTTGAATTAGCCGAAGGCTTAGAGGGCAATGAACAAGCGGTGATCGAGTATTGCCGTGAACACCTCGCTCGCTTCAAAGTGCCAAAACAAATTCACTTTGGCCCAATTCCCAAAACCTCGACCGGTAAGATTCAGAAGTTCCTGCTGCGCCAACAGGTGAAGTCGGCCTCTGCCATCGAGTAATCGTATTACCCCCTGTTTCACCTACCCCATCAACCTGCACAACGGGTTGATTGGGGTAGTTTCACCCAGAAAAACCTAAAAACGTATCGAGAAGGATGAAATATGAGCAAAGACCTATATCAACGCATGCGCGACAACCCGCGCTTTAATGAGTTGGTCACTAAACGTTCACGCCTCGCTTGGGGTCTCGCTATTCTGACCTTGGTGATTTACTACACCTATATGATGCTGGTCGCATTTAACCCTAAAGTGTTACACGCTACCTTATCCGAAGGCGGCATGTTGACAGTAGGTGTGCCAGCCGGTGCTTTTATTATCTTTATCACTTGGGCCATGACCGGTTATTACGTCTGGCGTGCAAACACCGAGTTTGACTCCCTCAACGAAGAAATCGTGAAGGAGGCTAAAAAATGAAAAAATTTGTTTCCGGTTTAACAGGCGTTGCCCTGAGCTTGGCAACCACTTTAGCCATCGCTGGCCCTGCAGCGAGTGGCGTAGTAGAAAAACAGCCATTGAACATTCACGCCATCGTGATGTTCTTTATCTTCGTGCTCGGCACCTTGGCCATCACTTGGTGGGCGGCGAGTAAGACACAATCGACCTCCGATTTCTACACGGCAGGCGGTGGTATCACTGGCTTCCAGAATGGTTTGGCGATTGCGGGTGACTATATGTCCGCAGCCACTTTGTTGGGTCTGTCCAGCTTGGTGTTCTCTAAAGGCTATGACGGCTTT
Organism: Aquaspirillum soli; assembly: GCF_054781915.1. NCBI lineage: Bacteria > Pseudomonadati > Pseudomonadota > Betaproteobacteria > Neisseriales > Aquaspirillaceae > Aquaspirillum > Aquaspirillum soli. Next base: position 15,799 of record NZ_BAAGTM010000015.1, read on the forward strand.
ATCTATACCGTTGGCTTCTTCGTCGGCTGGCCGATCATCACCTTCCTGATGGCGGAACGTCTGCGTAACTTGGGTCGTTTTACCTTTGCTGATATTGCTTCCTATCGCCTCGACCAAACCAAAATTCGGACTTTTGCTGCATTTGGTTCGCTGACTGTGGTGTGTTTCTATCTGATCGTACAGATGGTGGGTGCGGGTCAGCTGATTCAGTTGCTGTTCGGTCTGGATTACCCTATCGCTGTGGTGGTAGTGGGTGTCTTGATGCTGGTGTATGTGATTTTCGGCGGCATGATTGCAACCACTTGGGTGCAAATCATTAAAGCGGTGTTGTTGTTGGTGGGTGGTACTACGCTGGCAGCGTTGGCAATGAGCGAGTTTGGTTTCAGCTACGAAACACTGGCACAACAGGCTGTTGAAACACACAAAGATGGCTTCAAAATGATGGGCCCAGGCCCAATGTTGGCCGACCCAATCAATGCCGCATCGATGTCCTTGGGCTTGGTGTTTGGTATTGCTGGTTTGCCACACATCATGATGCGTTTCTTCACGGTGCCAAACGCTAAAGAAGCACGTAAATCGGTGTTCTACGCAACAGGTTTCATCGGTTTCTTCTTCTTGGTGGTATGTACCATTGGTTTTGCTGCAATCGTGATGATCGGTAAAGATCCACAATACTTTGTCGGTGGTGAGCTGGGCGGCAAGTTGATCGGTGGTGGCAACATGGTTGCAATGCACATGGCGAAAGCGGTGGGCGGCAACTTGTTCTTAGGTTTCTTGTCTGCGGTGGCGTTTGCAACGATTTTGGCTGTGGTGGCAGGTTTGGCCTTGGCTGGTGCATCGGCAGTGTCGCATGACTTGTATGCAACCGTGATCAAAAAAGGTAAAGCCAACGAGAAAGACGAACTGAAAGTATCGCGTATCGCGACTATCGTGTTGGGCTTGATTGCTGTGGTGTTGGGTATTCTGTTCGAGAAGATGAACGTTGCATTCTTGGTCGGTTTGACCTTCGGTGTAGCGGCTTCGACTAACTTCCCAATCTTGTTGTTGTCGATGTACTGGAAACCATTGACCACTCGCGGCGCTTTGGCCGGTGGTTTTGTGGGTCTGATCTCGGCGGTGTCTTTCGTGGTGTTGTCGAAGTCGGTGTGGGTGACTGTGTTGGGTAACGAAGCAGAAATCTTCCCATACGAACACCCAGCTTTGTTCTCCATGCCGCTGGCCTTCTTGGTCACTATGGTAGTGTCGCTGTTGGATAATTCGCATCAAGCCACTGAAGAACGTGCTCGTTTCGACGATCAATTCGTTCGTGCACAGACTGGTGTAGGTGCTGCAGCTGCATCGAACCACTAATTATTAGTGTAGTTGTATTAAAGAAAGGCCAACAGTTCGCTGTTGGCCTTTTTGTTTGAGGGAAGAATCGGTGTATCCCCCTTTTATCGCGTGTTACCGTTTGCCCTATCTCTCAGGTTTTTGCCACCAAGTATGAATCATCCACTCCTGCGCCTGATAATACAAAGGCAGTTGTTGGGGATAGGCAAATTTATCCCACCATGCCACGCGATGGGTAGCCAAGTGCCAATTAGGTACCAGCAAATACTCTGCCCGTAACACCCGATCTAACGCCCGTGAAGCGGTGACCAATTCATTGCGGTCACGGAATGACACAAAATGATCTAACAAACGCTCTAAAGCCGGATGTTTCACCCCCGCTAAATTCAACGAACCCAACTGATCGGCGCTGGCTGTGGAAAAATAATCGCGCAACTCATTCCCCGGCGACAACGACATCCCATACACCGCCACCGTCATATCAAAATCAAACTGATTGAGCTTTTGTTGATAAATACTCGAATCCACCGTGCGGATAGCCAGCTCAATCCCCAAACGGGCAAGGTTGCGTTGATATGGCGCGACAATCCGCTCATAGGTTTTAGAAAAGGTTAAAAACTCAAAACGGAATGGCCGTCCTTGTGCATCAACCAATTTGCCTTCAGGGGACAACAACCAGCCGGCCTCAAACAATAACTGCCGCGCCTGCAGCAGATTATTTCGCAAGGCAAACGCATCTGGCGAAGCCGGTAAGGTGACGGCAGGGCCAAACACCGCAGCAGGCAGATGTTCACGCAAGGGATTGAGCAAAGCCAATTCAGCGGCCGAGGGTGTGCCCTGTGCCGCTAATTCGCTATTGGAAAAATAACTTTGGCTGCGGCGATATTGGCCATAAAACAGCTGTCGATTGGCCCAATCGAAATCAAACGCCAAAGCCAAAGCCTGCCGCACGCGCCGATCGGCAAATACCGCACGGCGTTGGTTCATCACAAACCCCTGCATCCCCGTCGGGTTTTGGTTGGGGAAGGTGTGTTTCAAAATCCGCTTTTCATCAAAAGCCGCGCCGCGATACGAACGTGCCCATGTTTTAGCGATATTTTCTGCGACCACATCAAACTCACCTGCCTTAAATGCCTCCAGACGCACAGTGTCATCTAATAGATAGCGAAAGCGGATGCGGTCAAAGTTAAACATGCCACGCCGCACTGGGTGATTTTTCGCCCAATAGTGGGGATTCTTTTTAAATTCGCTGTTTTTCCCAAGTTGATATTTCGTCAACAGATAGGGCCCTGAAGCCAAAGGCGGGGTTAGAGGCTGTTTACCGAGTTGCCCTTGCCCACCCCAACGGCGAGAAAACACCGGCAATTCGGCAATAATCATGTGCAATTCGGCATTGCGACGTTTGAAATCGAAACGGATGTGGCGTTTATCTAACACCACCGCTTGTTTGATATCGCTCCAATAGGCGCGAAAGCGCGGATGGGCGGCAGGGTCTTGGGTTAGGGTGTCGAAACTGTGTTTGACATCCGCCGCTTCAACTACCGAACCATCGCTAAACCGTGCAGCGGCATTCAAGCGAAACGTGACCGACAAGCCATCTTCTGCCAAAGCAATGTCTTCTGCCAACAAACCATAAACAGTAAAAGGCTCATCCCATGATTTTTCTGCCAGCGAATCAAATAACAGCATGGCAATACCGGCTTCTTTGTCGCCTTTCAAGGTAAAAGGATTGAGGGTGTCAAAACCGCCAAGGGCAGGTAAAGTCAGCGTGCCACCTTGTGGTGCCGTGGGATTCACATAGTCAAAATGGGAAAAATGCGGTGGATATTTCGGTGTGTAGCCCAAAGCAACCGCTGGCGCACTCCATGCCGCAGGGCTCACTATCAGGCCAATCACCAGCATCCACCACGCTATGACGTGGCCGATTGGCTGCTTCAGCCACAGCTTTACAGATAGCGACATAAATAAATCCGTTGAAAATCGGTGGTCGGATTATAAGACCGGCCATCGGGGTGCGCTATAATCAGAAAATTTACCACCTCAAAAGGTACAAACATGGGTTTCCTCGCAGGCAAGAAGATTCTAATTACTGGTCTTTTATCCAATCGCTCAATTGCTTATGGCATCGCCGCTGCCTGTCGGCGTGAAGGGGCGGAATTGGCATTCACCTATGTCAACGACAAACTGAAAGAGCGAGTCGAAAAGATGGCGCGCGAAGATTTCGGCAGCGATATTTTGCTGAAATGTGATGTGCAAAACGACGCTGAAATTGAACAAGTGTTTACCGATTTGGCCACCCATTGGGATGGTTTAGATGGGTTGGTGCACGCTATCGCCTTTGCGCCAAGCGAATCGCTGAAAGGTGATTTCCTCGATAGTCTGTCGCGTGAGGCTTTCCAAGTGGCCCATGAAGTGTCCTCGTATAGCTTCCCCGCCCTTGCCAAAGCCGCACGTCCGATGATGCAAGGCCGCCAAGCGTCGTTATTGACCCTAAGCTATCTCGGTGCAGTACGGGCAATTCCACACTACAACGTAATGGGTTTGGCAAAAGCCAGTTTAGAAGCCAGCGTACGCTTTACCGCCGCCTCTTTAGGCCGTGATGGTATTCGCGTTAATGGCATTTCCGCCGGCCCCATCAAAACATTGGCCGCCGCCGGTATCTCGGGCTTTGGTAAATTGCTGAAAATGGCAGCGGATAATTCCCCGCTGCATCGCAATGTGACCATTGAAGAAGTCGGCAATGCTGCGGCTTTCTTGCTGTCTGACTTGTCGTCTGGCATCACCGGCGAAATCACCTATGTCGATGGTGGTTACAGCATCAATGCCTTAAATGTGCCAGAAGAAGCCTAACCCACGCTGCGGCTAGGGCCAATAATTGGCTTGGCCGTAGATGGTTTTTAGGTGATCGACAAAACGCCGCACCCGTTCCGGTAAAAACTTACGTTGTGGCAACACAGCATAAATCGGATATTCGGGTGAGGCGTAAGCGTCCAACACGGTCACCAACCGTCCTTCGGCCAAATCTGCCCGCACCTCCCACAACGACCGCCACGCCAAACCAAACCCTGCCACCGCCCAATCGTGTAACACCGCACCATCATTACATTCCAATAGGCCAGAAATTTTGAGTGTTTCTAAGCGGCCATCAATACGAAAAATCCACCCTCGGCTTTGACTGCCGCCGCCTAAAGATAAACAACGGTGATGGGCCAAATCTGCAGGCGTTTTGGGAATACCATGCTGGGCCAAATAAGCAGGGCTGGCCACCACTACCCGTCGATTGTCAGCCAAGCGCACCGCAACTTGGGTTGAATCGGCCAACTCACTGATGCGAATCGCACAATCAATCCCCTCGGCCACTAAATCCACAATTCGATCCGTTAGGCTCAACGTCACTTTGACATCTGGGTGTTGCTGTTGAAAGCTGGCGATATGGGGTGCGACATGGCGGCGGCCAAAACCAGCAGGGGCAGAAATACGCAAGTGGCCACGCATTCGACTATGCCCCGACGCCAACGCCGCTTCAGCCTCGTTGAGCTCGTTCAAAATACGCTGGCACTCTTCAAAAAAAGCACTGCCTTCTTGCGTCAAGGTGACACGGCGCGTGGTACGCACCAAGAGCTTGACCCCTAAACGCTCTTCTAGGGCATCAAGGCGGCGGCCAATCATCGCCGCCACTACCCCTTCATGTCGCGCTGCAGCAGAGAGACTGCCCTGATTCACCACATTGACAAAGCTAGTTAACTGCTTGAGCTGGTCCATTACCACACAAAAAGTAAAATATAAAATGCCATTTTAGTGCTTTCTTTCCAAGAGTCCAGTCACTACAATGCTGCAACACAATATAAATTTCCCATTCAGGGAATCTCACTGGCGCAAACAATGCGGCTCTTTGGCTGCTGTGTTGCAGAATCTAAAAAGGAAAAATAGATGGCTGTTACTCTTCCCGAAGGCGTAGAAATCCTCGCCGCTGTTCCTGCTGCTTATGAAGAGATTTTGACCACTGATGCCTTAGCATTTGTGGCCAAATTACACCGCAAGTTTGAAGCCCGTCGCCGCGAATTGCTGGCTGCTCGTGTCACACGCCAAGCAGCCTTAGACGCCGGCAAATTGCCCGACTTTTTGCCAGAAACCGCCGACGTGCGCGCGGGTGATTGGAAAATTGCCCCGCTGCCAGCCGATTTGCTCGACCGCCGCGTTGAAATCACTGGCCCTGTTGAACGCAAAATGATGATTAACGCGCTCAACTCTGGCGCGAAAAGCTTCATGGCCGATTTTGAAGATTCCAACTGCCCAAGCTGGGAAAACCAAATCGACGGTCAGCTCAATGTGCGCGATGCCTATCGCAAAACCATCAGTTTTGTCAGCCCAGAAGGCAAACAATACAAACTGAATGACAGCATCGCCACCCTGATTCTGCGTCCACGCGGTTGGCACTTGATGGAAAAACACATCACTGTCGATGGTGAAATCGTTTCTGGTTCGCTGTTTGACTTTGGTTTGTCGTTCTTCCACAACATCCATTATCTGGTGGACAACGGCCGCGCTACGTATTACTACCTGCCGAAGATGGAAAGCCATCTCGAAGCGCGTCTGTGGAACGATGTCTTCGTGTTCGCGCAAAATGAACTGAACATCCCACAAGGCACCATCAAAGCTACCGTGTTGATTGAAACCATCTTGGCCGCCTTCGAGATGGACGAAATTCTGTATGAATTGCGTGAACACAGCTCTGGTTTGAATGCAGGTCGTTGGGACTACATCTTTAGCTGCATCAAGAAATTCAAGTCGAACAAAGACTTCTGCTTGGCCAACCGTGGTGCGATCACCATGACAGTGCCGTTTATGCGTGCTTATGCCCTGTTGTTGCTGAAAACTTGCCACAAGCGCAATGCCCCAGCTATCGGCGGTATGGCAGCGTTGATCCCGATTAAAAACGATCCCGTGGCCAACGAAAAAGCCTTGGGTGGCGTGAAAGCGGACAAAGACCGCGATGCAGGTGATGGTTATGACGGTGGTTGGGTGGCGCACCCGGGCTTAGTGCCGGTGGCAATGGAAGCCTTCACCGCGGTGTTGGGTGATCGTCCGAACCAAATCGACAAACAACGCGATGATGTCAATGTGACAGCCGCTGATTTGCTCAACTTCCAACCTGAAACCCCCATTACCGAAGCCGGTATAAAACTGAATATCGACGTGGGTATTCAATACCTCGGCTCTTGGATTTCTGGTAATGGTTGTGTGCCAATTCACAACTTGATGGAAGATGCGGCAACCGCAGAAATTTCCCGCGCACAAATTTGGCAATGGATCCGCAGCCCGAAAGGGGTGTTGGAAGATGGCCGCAAAGTGACACAAGAACTGTTCTTACAATTCCATGCTGAAGTGGTCGCTGATCTGAAAGCGAAACTGGGTGCGGGATGGACAAAGCAATATGAAGACGCCGCCGCGATGTTTGCCCAACTGACCAGCAGCGATGACTTTGTTGAATTCTTAACCCTGCCAGGTTACGACTACCTCGACTAATTTGGTATTGCATCAGAATTGACCCTGTTTTGGCCCACTTCGCGTGGGCCGTTTTTTTGCGCGCTTTTCGGTTAGAATCGCAAGCATGTCAGATTCCTGCTTCCATTGCGGCTTGCCTGTTCCGGCAGATGCCGATTATCCGGTTCGCTACCGCGAGCATACCCACCGAGCCTGCTGTGCAGGTTGCCAAGCGGTGGCTCACTCTATTATTGAAAGCGGTTTAGGCGATTATTATCAACACCGACAGCAACAGGCGGGTAAGGTACAAGCCTTGCCAGAAGAATGGCTAGAACGACTTAAGCTGTATGACCAAAGCGACGTACAAGCCAGCTTTGTCCGCCAAGAAAACAGCGAGGACAGCAACGCGGATATTCGCGAAGCAGCGCTGATTTTAGAAGGCATCACCTGTGCCGCCTGCATCTGGCTGAATGAACAACATCTCAAACGGCTGGATGGGGTGTTATCGGTTGAAATTAACTACAGCAGCCATCGTGCCCGTGTCCGCTGGGACAATCGGCGGTTGGTGTTGTCAGATATTTTGCAAGCCATCAGCGCCATCGGTTATCGCGCCCATCCCTACGACAGCGAACGTCAAGAACAGCTGGCACAAAAAAATCGTAAAAGTGCCATCAATCGGCTATGGGTTGCAGGGTTGTCGATGATGCAAGTGATGATGTATGCCGTACCAGTTTATATCGCACAAGATGGTGAAATCGCCTTTGAATACCTGTGGTTATTACATTGGGCCAGTTTTGCCTTAACCCTGCCGGTGGTGGTGTATTCGGCGTGGCCGTTTTATCAAGGCACATGGCGCGACTTAAAAGCCAAACGGGTTGGCATGGATACCCCAGTCAGCATTGCGGTCTTGGTCACCTTTATTGCCTCAAGCTATGCCCTGCTTAGCCGCACCGAACACGGTATTTATTTCGACTCGGTGTCGATGTTCGTCTTTTTATTACTGGGTGGTCGCTATTTAGAAGGCATGGCACGCCGCCGCGCTGGTGCGGCAACCGAAAGTCTGGTCAAACTTGTCCCCGCTTTCGCCCATCGCCTACCCGAATGGCCGCAGCCACACAGCCAAGAAACCACGGTCGCCAGCCTACGCATTGATGATGTGGTGTTGGTAAAAGCCGGTGAGACCATTCCTGTCGATGGCATCATCGTGCAAGGCCACAGCCGCTTAAACGAGGCCTTATTAACGGGTGAAAGCCAAGCGATTGCGCGTCAAGAAGGCGAAGCGGTGATTGCTGGTACGTTAAACCTAGACAGCCCGTTATGTATTCGCACCACACACACCGGCCAAAACACCCGCCTTGCCGCCATTGTGCGTTTGCTCGATCATGCACTTGCTGAAAAACCCCGCCTTGCGGTACTGGCCGACCGTTTTGCCGCATGGTTTATCAGTGTTTTGTTGGTGGTCGCGGTATTGACCTTTGTTTGGTGGTGGCAACGTGATGCCGAACAAGCGTTATGGATTACCGTGGCGGTATTGGTGGTGTCTTGTCCCTGTGCGCTGTCACTTGCGACACCGGCAGCCCTTGCGGCTGCCACCGGCACTTTAGCGCAACGGGGAATTTTAATTGCCCGAGGCCATACGCTCGAAACCCTGCCACAGATCACCGATGTGGTCTTTGATAAAACTGGCACCCTGACCTATGGCACACCACAGGTGCTCAGCCAATATCTGTTTTCACCAGACAATGACGCCATCCACCGCCTTGTCGCTGGCCTCGAAGCACAATCGGAACATCCACTGGCCAAAGCGCTATTGCAGCATGTTGGCGCAGTCGAAGCAGCCACTTTTTTAGAGGTCACCAATCGGGTCGGCAGTGGTTTAGAAGGCTACAGCGCTGAGGGTGATTGCCTGCGTTTAGGTACGTTGTCTTATATCAGTGAGTTGTGTGGTCCGATGCCAAACACCGCATGGGATGCCCCCGCCCACGCCACGGTGGTGGCCTTAGGCAGTCAATTACAAGGGTGGCTAGCGGTGTATGCGCTGGGTGATGAAGTACGCGATGACGCCGCGCCAATGTTGCAACAGTTACAGCAACAAGGTTTGCAGTTACATCTGTTGTCGGGTGATCGCCAAAGTGCAGTTGCCGCCTTAGCCGAGCAACTCGGTATCAGCACATGGCACGCCGAAGCCACGCCAGAACGCAAACTCGATTATGTTGCCCAATTACAGCAACAACAGAAACGGGTGTTAATGGTCGGTGATGGGGTCAATGATGCGCCGGTATTGGCCAAGGCAGATGTGTCATTGGCGATGGGCAATGGCACGGATGTCGCCCGCGCCAGCGCCGACATGATTTTGCCGGGGGAACAACTGACCGCGCTACCCGCTGCATTGCACTTAGCGCGGCAAACACGACAGATTGTGCGACAAAATCTATGGTGGGCAGTGGGATATAACCTATTGGCTTTGCCGCTGGCAGTATCGGGTTATTTAACGCCGTGGCTTGCCAGTTTGGGGATGGCGTGTAGTTCATTATTGGTAGTAGGTAATGCTTTGCGGCTATTACAACGCAAGCCCCGCTAAACAAGAAAGAGGAATCATGGAAAGCCTGTATCTGTTAATCCCACTGAGTATTGTCTTGGTGTTCGTGATTGGCGTGATTTTTTGGTGGGCAACACGGTCGGGCCAGTTTGATGATTTGGAAGGCCCCGGTCATCGCATTTTATTGGATGATGACGATCAACCTTCAACGCGAAAATAGGCTAAAACCATGCAGCACACCTCTTTTGCGTTTTTTGCCTCACGTCGTTTTTTGCCGCTGTTTCTAACGCAATTTCTTGGCGCATTAAACGACAATTTAATGAAAACCGCGTTGTTGGTGATGGTCAGTTACGCCGGCCTACACTTTGCAGGTTTGCCGCCCGAACAAATTGTCAACCTTGCCTCAGCAGCATTTATCTTGCCGTTTTTTTTGTTCTCAGCCACGGCTGGCCGCTTGGCAGAAAAATACGATAAAGCACAGGTTGCCAAACTGACCAAAGTGGCGGAATTGGTGATTATGGCGCTGGCTGCATGGGGGTTTTTACAGCAGCATGTTGGATTATTGCTGTTCACTTTGTTTCTGATGGGCGCGCAATCCACGTTTTTTGGCCCCGTCAAATATGCCGTGTTACCACAGTATCTCAAAGGCAATGAATTATTAGGCGGCAATGGCCTGATCGAGATGGGGACATTTATTGCCATCTTGATTGGGCAAATGGGGGGTGCACTGTTGATGCAATATGGCGATAGCAGCAGCGTCTTGGCTTTATTAGCCGTGGCGTTGTTGGGTTGGCTGGCCAGCCTATTTTTGCCCCCGGCTCCCGCCGCCGCGCCACATCTCACCGTGTCTTACAACATCATCGGTGATACCCGACAATTACTGCGCGCCACCAAGCAATATCGCGAGGTTTCGGCCTCGATTATGGGTATTTCGTGGTTTTGGCTGCTTGGTGCCACCTACACCACACAAATGCCAACCTTTACCCGTTTGCATTTACAGGGTGATGCCTCGGTCTACACCCTAATTCTTACCCTCTTTTCACTCGGCATCGCCATTGGGTCCATTTTGTGCGCCAAGCTGTCACGGGGTCGTTTGGAATTGGGTTTGGTGTTAATGGGTGGGGCCGGCATGACCGTGTTCGGGGTGGATTTATATTTTTCGGTGCAATCGCTTACCCCGACGCATCATTTACTCAGCCTAAGCGAGTTTCTCAACCAAGCACAGCATTGGCGCAGTTTGCTGGATTTTCTCGGGATTGGGATTGCCGGTGGCTTTTTCACCGTCCCGCTTTACACTTGGCTGCAGACTGCCAGCCCAGAAGATTTCCGTGCCCAAGCGATTGCCGCCAACAACATTATCAATGGGCTGTATATGGTGGTATCGGCAGCGCTCAGTATGGCGCTGTTAGCCCTGACCCATAGTATTGCCCTGCTATTGCTGTGTATTTCCCTTGCCAATCTTTTGGCCATGTGGCGTTTGTGCCACCTCGCCCCCGAGGTGTGGCATAACCGTGGCACATGGCTGCAACGAGGTCCCTCTTGAACACCATCACCTCATCCTGTGAGTTAGCCTTAGGCTGTTGGCCAAGCGCAGCTGCATTGACCACCTATTTGCACCACCATATTCCGCTGACCGCTGCCATGCAGCTCAGCGTCCAAACCGCTTCAGAACAGGGGCTTACCCTACAACTGCCCTTGGCACCCAACCACAATCACCAAGGCACCGCCTTTGGTGGCAGTTTATCGACAGCGGCAACAGTGGCGGCATGGAGTTATCTCAGTGGTCGCTTAGCCGCCAACAGCCTGCGTGCAGTGGTCGTCGTGGCGCGGGCGGAACAGCGGTTTTTGGCACCGGTGGCAGAGGATTTTGTGGTACAGGCACTCGCGCCAAGCGAAAGCGATTGGGCTGATTTTTGGCACCGCTTACAGCATAAAGGCCGCGCCAGCTTAACCCTCACAGCCGAAATCAAACCTAACGGGGAACTTGCCTTGGTATTTGAAGGTCGTTTTCACGTTTCTGTCATCGAGTAAGTTATGCAAAATCGTCTTCCGTGGTGGTTATGGCTGGTATTGCTGGCGATGTTGTTAGCGGCAGGATGGGGCTGGCGGGTGTGGCAAGGGCCTACAGTGGCCGTCAGTCAGGTTTTCACACAAGACATCACGCAAACCCTGCTGGCCAGTGGCCGTGTCACCGCGCAAATCGAATCCACCCTCGGAAGCACCCTTACCGCCCGCGTTGTAGCCACCCCCATTGCTGAAGGCAGTGAGGTCAGTGCCGGTACCGCCTTATTGCAACTCGATGACAGCGAAGCCCAAGCCGAAGTGGCTCGCAATCAAGCCAATCTCGCCGAAGCCGCCGCCACCCTTGCCGAAGCAAACAGTCAACACCACCGCCAGCAACAATTGGCGCGTGCAGGCTTTATCAGCGCGGCCGCCCTCGATCAGTCACAGAAAAGCTTACAACTGGCACAAACCCGCCTTGCCGCAGCTGAAGCACAAGTGGCACTGGCTGAACGTAAATTAGCGCAATATGTGATTCGAGCGCCCCAAGCTGGGCGTGTGGTAAAGCGACTGGTGGAACAAGGTGATTTATTGACTGCTGGCAAAGCGGCGTTGACCTTTGCTGCCGCTGGGCCATTGGAATTGCGGGTGGATGCTGATGAGCGTTACCTTGCTCGCCTGCGGGTTGGACAGCCGGCGCGAGTGGTGGCCGATGCCTTCCCCGATCAGCCTTTTGATGCCACAGTCCGCGAGCTTGCCACGCAAGTTGACCGTGAACGCGGCATCTTAGAAGTGAAACTGGCTTTGCCACAGCCACCGGCTTTTTTAAAGCATGACATGACAGTATCGACTGAGATTATTCTTGGCCAACGGCAACAGGCTTTGTTATTGCCACAGGAAACCATTCGTGACAGTGCAACAGAACCGTGGGTGTGGAAGGTCGAACAAAACCAGCTGCAAAAAACCTCGGTCAAAATTGGCCTCAGCAGCCGTGGTTGGGTCGAGATTATTTCGGGTTTGAAAGCAGGCGATTGGGTCGTTAATAGCCCACTGATTTTCGAAGCAGGGCAAACTATCCGTCCCGAACCCCTCTCCGCAACAAAGGCAAACTGATGCAATTTATCTGGACGGTGGCATGGCGTTTGTTGCGAGAAGGCCGTTTTCAAAGCGTGCTCATTCTCAGCGGTGTCACGTTGGGGGTGGCGGTGGTGGTGTATATCACGGCGATTGTGAACGGTTTACAAGCCAACTTAATTAACAAAACCCTCTCGACACAAGCCCATATTGTGTTACGGCCAGCAGATGAAGATAACCGCGCAGTGGTCAATCAGCCGTGGGTGTTAAGTGATGTGCAAAAACGCACCCAACGCGAACGCACATTGCGTGATTGGACTGCCAGCCGTGATCTGGCCCTTGCCACCCCGGGGGTCAAACACAGTGCTGCATTGGCCAGTGGCCCAGCCTTTGCGGTAAAAGGCGGGGTGCGTAAATCGGTCTCGTTGATGGGGGTGGAGCTCGACGATTATCAACGCATTGTGCCGTTACAGGAAAAACTGCGGGCAGGTCGGTTGGCGCTACCGAATGGCTCAGTGATGATCGGGGTGGAACTGGCAGCAGATTTGGGGTTGAAGGTTGGTGATCGGTTGCGCTTTGATGCTGGTGGAGATCGCGAGGAAAGTTTCACAGTCAGTGGGATTTTGGACTTCGGTTTGAAAGACCTCAACCGGCGCTGGGTATTATTGCCTTTACGAGCGGGGCAGTCGTTATTAGGTCATCCGCTGGAAATTACCGAGCTGTATTTAACCGTCGATGACCTATTTCATGCTGACCAAACCGCCTTGCGTGTCGCCGCCCGCACCGGTTTGAAAGCCGAAAGTTGGATTGAAAGCAATGCCCAACTGATGACAGCACTACGCAGCCAACGCGCATCTAGCACCATGATTCGGGTATTTGTGATGATTGCTGTGGCATTCGGCATCGCCAGTGTGCTGGTGGTATCGGTGGTGCAACGACAACGCGAGATTGGCATTTTACGGGCAATGGGCACCCCCTCTTCGCGCATTATGTGGATTTTCTTGTTGCAAGGCGGGATGGTCGGTTTAGTCGGTTCTGCCGCTGGTTCTCTACTTGGTGCGGCGATTGCCAGTGGTTTTTCTCGCTTAGCAGCCCAACCAGATGGCACACCCTTATTCCCAGTCGATTTATCACCAGAGCTGTTTATCAGTACCGCGTTGACCGCCACCTTGGTCGGGGTGTTGTCGGCCTTGGCGCCAGCCAGACGAGCAGCGCGTTTAGACCCTGTTGAGGCGATTCGCTATGGCTAACGTGCTAGAACTACAGGCGATTCGTAAACAATACGGTGGGGGCAATGCCCCCATTGTTGAGGTATTACACGGCATTGATTTCAGCCTGCAAGAGGGTGAATTTGTTGCTTTGACAGGGCCATCAGGGTCGGGTAAATCGACTTTGCTCAATTTAATGGGCCTATTAGAACGGCCCAGCCAAGGCGAATTGCTGATTGCCGAACAAGCCACTTCGCCGCTCGACGATAACCAACGCACCGCATTACGCAATCGCTATCTTGGTTTTGTGTTTCAGTTTCATCATCTGCTGCCGGCGTTTAGCGCGATGGAAAATGTACTGATGCCAATGTTTGCTGGACAGGGAAAACGCACTCGGGCGATGGAAGAACGGGCCCTGTTTTTGCTTGAGCGTGTGGGTCTTGCTGCCCACGCCCATAAAAAACCGGTTCAGCTCTCGGGTGGTCAACAACAACGAGTGGCGATTGTGCGAGCCCTTGCCAATCAACCGCGTCTGGTGTTGGCCGATGAGCCAACCGGCAATTTAGACAGTCAAACAGCCGATGAAGTATTCCAACTGATGCGCAGCATCAATCAACAAGATGGGGTGACATTTTTGATTGTGACACATGATCCCCGTTTGGCTGCGCGGACAGATCGTGAAATCAATCTGGTCGATGGCCAAATTGCACGGGATATCCACCAGCCGATTTGACATGATTTCTTCATCATTGCGTGGACACAGACATGCTATGTTTGCTGAGCATTGCCCGTTTTTCTGCATAAAGGACGCATGATGGAACAGGTTTTACGTTATCACAGCCAAGATGGTGTTGTGACGCTCACCCTGACTCGGCCCGATCTTCACAATCCTTTCGGTGCGGCATTGATGCAAGCATTGAATAGGGCTTTAGATCAGCTTGAGCAAGAGACCGCACTGCGCGTCGTGGTCTTGGCGGCACAAGGGATGAGTTTTTCCACTGGGTTTGAAAATGAGTGGCTGTTACAACTGTCACAACACGCCAATGCCGAGACCTTTAGCGCCGAAGCCACCGAACTGTCACGCCTCTTGGCACGACTCGATCAACTTCCCGTACCGGTGATTGCGCGGGTACAGGGGTCGGCCTTTGGAGTGGGGTTGGCATTAATTGCGTGTGCAGATGTGGCAATTGCCGTACCAGAGGCCTTATTTGGTTTCTCGGATGTCAAACTTGGCTGGGCACCTGCGGTGATTGCACCGTATGTGCAACGCGCCATCGGCACCCGCGCCACCCGTCGCTATTTCGTAACCGCTGAACGCTTTAATGCCCGCAAGGCCAAACGACTGGGGTTGATTCACCAAATTGTCGCTGCGAATGAACTCGATCACACGGTCAATATGCTGATTCAACATGTCAAACATAACAGCCCACAAGCAATTGCAGCCGCCAAGCGGCTGTTACATGAATTAGAAACCCCGCGTTTGGATGAAACCGTACAACAACGGCTGATTGCGCTTACCGCAGAAAATAGCCAACAAGCCCAAGCACAAGAAGGGTTACAGGCATTTGTCGAGCGCCGCAAACCCAGTTGGTCAATCTAGTGGCCCCCTTGCCTGTTGTTGAATTTCCGGCCATGCTGTAAGCGTTGGCGATGGCCATCAACAGGCAAAGGACACTCCAGATGATTACCATAGAACATACCCCATACGGCCTTGACGTCAGCTTATTTAGCGAATTTACGCTGCATGATTTCAAGGAAATGGAACAAGCGGTGTTGGAATGCGTGCAAAAAGGGGAAAAACCCAGTGTATTGGTCGATCTGACCCAAGTGATGGATTTCACCATCGACATGGCACTGGAAGAATTGAAATTTATGCGCGCCCATGAACACGACTTCCACCGCATCGCCGTCGCTGTCAGCGACACTTGGATGAAGCTTGCCGCTCATCTGGCAGGTCTGTTCACCCATACCGAAGTGCAGTATTTTGACGACAGTGCCAGTGCGCGCCGTTGGTTAGAAACTGCCGACTAAAAACGGGCGGGGTGTGGTGCTCTCCGCCACACCCTCACACCTGAGTTAACCTACAAACAAAGCTTCCACCCGATTTCGCCCATTGGCTTTCGCTTGATATAAGGCATCATCCGCCCGTAACAGCGCCTGATCGGCACTGACATCACAAGGGTGAATCAACGTCAGGCCAATACTTGAAGAATAGGCAATCGGTGGTTGTGATGAAGTTGGGGTGGTGGCAATGGTTTGACGCAAACGCTCGGCATACGCTTTGGCGCCATCAGGGGTAATACCGGTTAACAACACAGCAAATTCTTCCCCACCCAACCGGCCAGCCATATCACTCAAACGCAGTTCATGCATCAGCAAAGAGGCAAAGTGTTTTAATACCTCATCACCGCCGGCATGACCGTAGGTGTCGTTGATTCGCTTAAAGCGATCTAGGTCTAACATCAACACCGCGACAGAACTATCTGGAAAACAACGACAACGCTGCCATTCCATTTCCAACCGTGACATAAAGGCTCGCCGGTTGGGTAGGCCAGTCAAGGTATCGGTGCTGGCCAAGGTACGCAGTTCATCTTCTAGGGCTTTACGTTGTGTAATGTCTTGTTTGATGCCGATGAAATGGGTGATTTTACTGTGGTTGTCCAATACCGGTGTAATGGTCATTTCTTCGTGGTACAGATCACCACTCTTGCGCCGGTTGAGCAATTCACCACGCCATGATTGGCCATTGAGAATGGCGTCCCACATGGCACGATAAAATTCCTCGTCTTGATGACCCGATTTCACCAACTCTTTCGGCTTACGCCCCATCGCCTCGCCAACGGAATAGCCAGTGAGTTTTTCAAACGCAGGGTTGACCCACTCAATCACCGCGTCGGTATCAGTAATCACAATCGCATTATCGGCGGCTTCTAGTGCGGTATGCAGCAGATGCAGACGCATTTCGGCCAATTTACGTTGTGTGATATCGAGGTGAATACCGGCGGCGCGCAGTGGCTGGCCATGTTTATCACGCTGCAAAATACGGCCACTGCTGAATATCCACACCCAATGTCCAGCCACATGGCACATGCGGTATTCTTGTTCGTAGATTGGGCTACGCCCTTCGAGATGATCCAACAGTGCCGCTTCGACTCGAGGGCGGTCTTCTGGATGAATCAGCGCCCGCCAAGCGGCCGTGGTTTCAATATTGGCAATAGTTGAGTCATCTTGATAACCCAACATCGTGCGCCAGCGTGAATTGATTAACAGCTGGTCGGACGCAATGGTCCAATCCCATGTCCCAAGGCCAGCGCCATCCAACGCCAGCTGCATCCGTTCTCGTGAGGCTTCTAATGCTTGTTCTAGCTCATGGCGGCTGAGGGCATAGCGAATGGCGCGTTCGAGTTGGTCGGCAGCGATATTCTCTTTTAAAAGATAGTCCTGCACACCGGCTTCGAGGGTTTGTAGGGCAAATTCGGTATCGTGATGGCCGGTTAAGACCACCACCGGCACCCCGTCTAATAACGCTTGTACCGTTTGGATGGTCTGTAAACCAAATGAATCGGGCAAGTTCAAGTCCAACAACACGATGTCGAACATCTCATCGCCATGGCGAGGGTGTTGTTCCCATTCATGTAGTTCACGCAAACAGCTCATCCATGTCACTTGAAATGACACATGTTGTGCCTGACGCAAAGCAAAACGAATTAAACCAGCATCACCGGCCTCGTCTTCAATCAATAAGACATGGATATTTTTTTGCTGTTGCCCGTCCATTTCTCCCCCTACGTATCTTGCCGTACTGCACAGCAAAGCTGCCCAGTCTAGTTCACTTTTGGCAATTTCACCAAAGTAAACCAATAGTTTTCTATTTGCTTCACCGCTTGGATAAATTGTTCCATATCGACCGGCTTGGTGATGTAACCACTGGCACCCAATTGGTAAGAAGCCGTGATATCACGTTCGACATCAGAAGTGGTGAGCACAACGACGGGAACACTGTTTAAGGTGGGGTCGGCTTTGAGATGACGCAGGAACTCTTTGCCATCCATGCGCGGCATATTCAAATCCAATAAAATAAGATCTGGCGTGGGTGCTGCTTGATATTTCCCTTCACGCCGTAAAAAAGCCAACCCTTCCACCCCATCGAGTACATGATGCAAGTTTGATAAAACATGACCTTCACGCAAGGCTATTTTTACCAAGTGGGCATCGGCTAATTCATCTTCGACTAATAAAATTTCAACCGGTGGTGGGCTCATTAACATCATTTATCCTAAAGTATTCTTCAATTCAACAATCACCACCGTGCCATGTGGCATGTTCTCTTCAATCCAAACGCGACCGCCGGCACTTTCCACAATGCGCTGCACAATCGCCAAACCCACGCCGGTATGTGAATTATCATCTTGTACCGTCACCCTCTCGAACGCTCGAAAGACCCGTAGACGGTATTCTGGCTCGATCCCAATACCATTATCCGCAATGCGATATTGGCTACGATTGGCTGTCATTTTGCCGGAGAGGGTAATGCAGGGTTGACGCGAGGGTTCGGTGTATTTCAGTGCATTTTCAATCAAAATACTCAACACATCACGCAAACGAGGCCGATCTAATACGCAGTTTGGTAAAACATCAATTTCGATTTTCGCATTTTTTTGTAAAATTTGGTTGCCTAATCGCTGCACCACTTCATGAGCGACCTCGGTGACATCCTGCTGTCGCATCTCACCACGCGGCTCGCTCGCAGCTAAATAGAGCTGAATATCACGCACTAAATGGCGCAAACGATGGGCCCCTTCACGAATAAAGCGCAGTGCCAACAGGCTGTCTTCATCTTTCAGCTCTTTACTCAGCGCATTATTTAAGAATTGGGCGTAGCTATCTAAACGGCGAATCGGCTCCATTAAATGATGGGCCGACACTTCTGCAAACCGGCGCAATGTTTGATTGGCGTGGTCTAATGCTTCGGCATGTTGTTTCAAACTGGCATTCAGTAGGCGACGCCGGTAAATGTTATACAACAAAGCAATAAT
This sequence comes from Aquaspirillum soli, assembly GCF_054781915.1. Lineage (NCBI taxonomy): Bacteria > Pseudomonadati > Pseudomonadota > Betaproteobacteria > Neisseriales > Aquaspirillaceae > Aquaspirillum > Aquaspirillum soli. Next base: position 34,470 of record NZ_BAAGTM010000015.1, read on the forward strand.
CAAGCCCGCTTGTAATAACAAAAAGAAATACAGCAAGTTGTAAAATTGTTGTTCTTGTTCGCGAATTTCTTTGACTTTTTCATTCACCATCTGTTCAAGACGGTTCTGATAATTCCACAGCGCAGGTTCACTTTGGCGGCGGGTCGAGACATCGTGCACCACAGATAGCAAGAGATCTTCACCATCAAAGGTATAAGGGCGCGAAAACACCTCAACGGTACGGAAATCACCATTTTGTAAACGATGGCGAAAGATAAAGTGATTGCGTCCTTCTTTGAGCGCTAAGAGTCGTTCTTCAGCAATCTGCTGTGGGCTCAAGGTGTTGATTTCGTCAATCTTCATCTTCAGCATCTGTTCGCGGTGATAGCCATAGAACGCTACCGCACTGGTGTTCACGTCGCGAATTTCCCCCGATTTCGGTTCAATTAACAACATCACCAATGGATGTTTATCGAAAAAATCACGAAAAGCAGGTTCGGCCTGAACAGGAATAGCCATCACGGCCAACAACACAGCCATCAGCCAGCGTATGGCGCGCAATAGCGTCAGCACAAGTCCTCTTTCTCTGCGTCAGTTGGCAGCAAGGGGAGTGAGAACCAAAAAGTGGCACCAAGGCCTTCGCCTTCAGAATGCACCCCAATTTCGCCATCGTGATGTTGCACAATCCGCCGGCACAACGCCAATCCCACTCCACATCCTTCAAAACGTGAGCGGGCTTGTAAGCGAGAGAACACTTTAAACAGACGATCAATATGGGCAGGGTTAATGCCAATTCCATAATCACGCACCGACACCCGCCATGTCTTTTCTTGGCAGGCGCTGTTGATTTGGATAATCGGTGCCTGTGCAACATCATGATATTTCAAGGCATTACCGATCAAATTTTGAAATAACCGCACCATTTCATCGCGACTCACAGTGGCTTGCGGCCACTCACCCTGTACGGTAATGCTGGCAGCAGCTTGAACAATATCAGGCTGCAAAAAAGCCAGCGCCTCATCTAAAGTCTCACGGGTAGAGAGCAACTGTTTGGGCGAGGTTTTACGGCCAACCCGCGAATACTCCAGCAATGAAACAATCATACTGTCCATTCGCCGCGCGCCATCAAGGGCAAAAGCAAGAAATTCCTGTTCGTCGTCTTGTAAACGACCACTCAGACTGCGCTCTAATAGCTGTAAATAGCTACTGACCATCCGCAACGGTTGTCGCATATCGTGCGACACCGCGTAGGCAAACTGTTCTAAATCGGCATTCGATGCTTGTAACTGACGAGCTTGTTCAGCCAACACCGCTTCGTGATGTTTACGGCGGCTGATGTCGGCAATAAAACCATGCCATAACACTGAGCCATCGTCTAAACGGCGCGGCGTGGCACGGCCTTCTAACCAAATCCAGCCTTTGGTTGGATGGTGAGCACGATATTCAAGATGCCAAATTGACAGACTCTCGGCGGATGCTTGAATCGATTGTCGAATGCGTTCGAGGTCGTTGGGATCTAAAACGGCAAAAACTGGCGAGGCGTCATCAACCACTTGTTGCGGCGTGACGCCGTAGACATCAAAAATCCCTTCGCTGGCATACGGAAAACAAGAACTCCCATTCGGACGCAGTAAATAGAGGTACACCACGCCGGGGACATGGTGAGCTAACTCACGCAAAGAGGCCTCGGCTTGCCAGCTAGCGTGAGGTTTGGCTAGATGATACGCCGCATAGTGCGCCAGTGCGGGAGAGGCCAGAAAACGATAGCGATAGGTAGTGGGCATAAAACATTCCCAAAAAATTAGGCAATTTCCGCGTCCTCGCGGGAAATAAGGATACTTTTCGCGATTTTAAGCTATTTTTAACTTTATAGGCGCGACCTGCTGCAGCAATTCACATAAAATTGCCTAATATCAAATTGGCAATTTTTTTGGCAAATTATTGAGCACCCACTACCAATTTAGCTTAATTTTTTGGCTTAGCTAATGCGTCTAGCAATTGCTGGTGAATACCGTTGAAACTACCATTACTCATCACCAAAATATGATCACCTTCTTGAGCAAAACGCACCACATCAGCCACTAATTCAGGGCATGATTCAAAACAGCGCGCTTTCTCTCCCAAAGGGGACAATGCCGCCGCCGCATCCCAACCCAATTGATATTGATAACACCACACCTGATCGGCTTCATGCAAACTTGTGGCTAAGGCATCTTTTAAGGTACCCAATTTCATGGTGTTCGAACGGGGTTCGAGTAGCGCCAAAATCCGCCCTTGTGTCCCAACCCTAGCACGCAAGCCAGCAACAGTCGTCGCAATGGCCGTTGGATGGTGGGCAAAATCATCATAAACCGTCACGCCGGCAACCACGCCGCGCACTTCCATCCGCCGTTTGACGTTACGGAAAGACGCTAGGGCAGCAATCGCTTGGGTAGGCGGAACACCCACATGGCGGGCAGCAGCAATCGCCGCCAGCGCATTATGGCGATTATGTTCGCCAAGCAAGTCCCATTCCACTCGCCCTTGTTTGATACCGGCATACCAGACATTAAAATGTCCCTGTGCATCGGCCTCGCCAGCCATCCACCCACCTTGTTCAGCAAAATATTCCACCGGCGACCACAAACCACGCGCCAATACCCGATCTAAACTCGGGGCTTGGCCATTGACGATCAATTTACCTTGGCTCGGTACAGTCCGCACTAAATGGTGAAATTGTGTTTCAATCGCTGCTAAATCGGCGAAGATGTCCGCATGATCGAATTCAAGATTATTCAAAATCGCGGTACGCGGATGATAGTGAACAAACTTTGAGCGTTTATCGAAAAAGGCAGTGTCGTATTCGTCGGCTTCAATCACAAAAAACGGACTCCGGCTGTTGAGATCTTGCCGTGGTGTCTGTGGCAAACGTGCCGACACACCAAAGTTTTCTGGTACACCCCCAATTAAAAACCCCGGTGCTAAACCTGCTTCTTCTAAAATCCACGTCAACATGGCCGTGGTGGTAGTTTTGCCGTGAGTCCCAGCCACAGCCAACACCCACAAGCCCTGTAATACATGCTCGGCTAACCACTGCGGCCCCGAGGTATAGGGTAAACCCCGATTGAGAATTTCCTCAATCACTGGCATACCTCGCTTGGCAACGTTGCCTATCACATAACAATCGGCATCAAGGCCATCCAGTTGATCGGCCGCAAAGCCTTGGGTGATATCAATTCCCAGTGCTGCCAGTTGGGTTGACATGGGAGGATACACTTGGGCATCACAGCCGGTAACGGTATGCCCTGCTGCCCGTGCCAATGCAGCAATGCCGCCCATGAATGTGCCGCAGATGCCAATGATATGAATATGCATAATTAACGTGTCTTAAGCAGAATTAAAGCCAGCAAGGTTAAAACAAAAATGGCCTTTCCGCGACGTTCGCTCTTAGTGTCATTGGAACGCTGTCTGTCAACGACACCCGTTATGCTTGCATAGCAACTTGTTTGCCACGGCAGTTATACTTCGCCCCTTGTTGTGCAGTGCTTTCGCACTGCGTGGTTATTGTTTACACGCCAGGACAGTCTAATCATGAGTCTTGCCCTGATTGTCATGCTGCCCTTTATAGGTGCTTTGTTTCCTGCTTTGTTACTACGAGCAGGGCGAAATGCCTGCGCCACAGCGACTTTCACTTTTAGCCTAGCGGCTTTTATTTTACTGATCTTTCAAGCACCCGCCGTGTTGCAAGGTGAAACCTTGCACGCCAGTTGGCAATGGTTGCCTAAACTGGGGCTTGCGGTTTCTTTTATGCTTGATGGATTAGGTCTGTTATTTGCAGGATTGATCCTTGGTATTGGCTTATTGGTGATTTTTTACGCCCGTTTCTACCTGTCAAAACAGGACAATATGGGCAGCTTCTACACCTATTTGCTGTTATTCCAAGGGGCGATGCTTGGCATCGTTTTGTCAGATAACATCCTGTTAATTCTGGTGTTTTGGGAATTAACCAGCCTGTCCTCTTTCTTGCTGATCGGTTATTGGAAACATCTTCCAGCGGGACGACAAGGGGCACGCATGGCCCTGACAGTCACGGGTGCGGGTGGTTTAAGTTTGATTGCGGGGTTGATGTTACTCGGTCATATTGTCGGTTCGTACGACCTCAGTGTGATGTTACAACACCGCGAGTTAATTCAATCCTCCCCTCTCTATTTGCCCGCACTGTTACTGATTCTGGGTGGCTGTTTTACTAAATCGGCACAATTCCCTTTCCATTTTTGGTTGCCCCATGCGATGGCCGCCCCAACACCGGTATCGGCCTATTTGCACTCGGCCACGATGGTCAAAGCCGGTATTTTTCTGTTGGCGCGCTTATGGCCGGTGTTGTCGGGCACACCAGAATGGTTCTATCTCGTCGCCACCACAGGTCTGATCACCATGTTGGTTGCGGCATGGATTGCGCTGTTCAAAGATGACTTAAAAGGGCTGTTGGCGTTTTCGACGGTCAGCCATCTTGGATTGATTACACTCTTGTTGGGGTTGGGTAGCCCGATGGCTGCTGTCGCCGCAGTGTTCCACATCATCAACCACGCGACTTTTAAAGCTGCGTTGTTTATGAATGCAGGCATCGTGGATCATGAAACAGGCACCCGCGACATCAAACAACTGGGGGGACTGTGGCATTTGATGCCCATTACAGCGACCTTAGCCATGGTTGCCGCTGCATCGATGGCAGGGGTGCCCTTACTCAATGGCTTCTTGTCAAAAGAGATGATGTTAGAACAAGTGGCACAGACCGCTTGGTTAGACCAACCGTGGCTCATGGCAATCATCGCCACGCTCGCTGCACTGTGTTCGGTGGCCTATTCCTTCCGCTATATCGTGCATGTGTTCTTTGGCCCACAACGCCATGACTATCCCCATCACCCACATGATCCACCGCTGGGTATGTGGTTGCCGCCAGCGATCTTGGTGTGTTTGGTGATTTTAATTGGCTTATTCCCACAAACTTTTGCCGGTGCATTGGTTGCCAGCAGTGCCAAAGCGGTGATTGGCGGTGCCTTGCCGGATTATCACTTGGCCATTTGGCATGGCGTGACGCCTGCATTATGGATGAGTGTGATCGCGCTGATCGGTGGTTTAAGCCTGTTGGCCAGCTATCGCAAAGTCCGCTCGGCATGGGAGGCAGGGCCACATCCTGATGCAAAAGCGATGTTCCAAGTCTGGATCAAAGGTTTAGTACAGCTTGCACAGATGGCAAGTCACGGTTTACACAATGGTTCATTGCAACGCTATTTGGCGTGGATGGTGGGTGCAGCCGTGGTTGTCGGCTATGGCGCATTTATGAATAGCAGTTTAAGCGCCGGTAGCCGCGAGTTACTGCCTGCCCATCCCACCGCCATCGCCGCTTGGCTGTTATTGATCCTCGGTTGTCTGTTAACGGTGTGGTTACATCATCAACGACTGTTGGCCCTGATTATGGTCGGGGTGATTGGCATGGTGGTGTGTGTCGGCTTTGTCTATCTCTCAGCGCCCGATCTGGCCTTAACCCAAATCTCGGTTGAGGTCGTGACTGTGATCCTGATGTTATTAGCATTAAATGTCTTGCCCAAAACCACACCTAAAGAAAGTGGGTTTGGCCGTAAAGGGCGCGATATTTTGTTAGCCACGTCCGCAGGGGTTGGTATTGCCACATTGGTATGGGCGTTCCTGACTCGTGATTTCACCACCCTATCTGACTACTACCTTGCTGAATCGCTGCCGGGTGGGGGAGGTACCAATGTGGTCAACGTCATCTTGGTTGATTTCCGTGGTTTTGATACCTATGGCGAAATCACTGTGTTGGGCATTGCTGCTCTGCTGATTTTTGCCTTGTTAGATGGCGCCTTACATGGCGGCAGTGCGGCCAAACGATTGGCACAATGGCTACCCGATCAAGCCCGTGCGGCGGATCGGCACCCACTAATGCTCGTCGTCGCGGCGCGTGTGATGTTGCCTTTGGCGTTGTTAGTTGGCGTGTTTATCTTCTTGCGCGGTCACAATGTCCCCGGGGGCGGCTTTATCGCTGGCCTAGTGGTATCCGTCGCGTTAATCATGCAATACATGGCCAGTGGCTTTGGTTGGGCGGCACAGAAAATCCGCCTTGATTACCATGCGATGATTGGCTCGGGCGTGTTGTTGGCCGGCTTAACCGGTATTGGCTCGTGGTTATTTGGTTATCCGTTCTTAACCAGCAGTGTGCTGCATCTTGATCTACCGGCATTGGGTGAGATTCATATTGCGTCTGCGATGTTCTTCGATGCAGGCGTGTTCTCGGTAGTGGTGGGTGCCACCATGTTAGCGTTGTCTCAACTGTCACAAATTGGACGCCGCGCCGAAGCCCTCCCCGTCAATCAAGCGGCGATGGATTGTGATCCATCCCACCCCTTGCAGAAGGACCCCTCATGGAAGCCTTAGTTGCCTCAGCTGTCGGCGTCTTAACCGCCGCAGGGATTTACCTCTTATTGCGTGGCCGCACCTTTCCGGTGGTATTAGGGCTGGCCTTGTTGTCGTATGCCACCAATATCTTTTTGTTTGCTATCGGTCGGTTGAAAATCAATCAAGCCCCGATCTTAAGTGATACCGCCCTAGGCTATACCGACCCGTTACCACAAGCGTTGGTGTTGACTGCGATTGTGATTTCTTTTGCGATGACCGCAGTGATTGTGGTGATGTCATTACGCAGCTATTTGGAAAGCGGCTCTGACCACGTGGATGGCGCACAACAGAACAAGGAGGAGGCGTAAATAACCCTCGACTGAAGTCGCAGGCTTTATTGTGAAACGAGAGCATGGTTGATCCCATTTCCAACATCAGGCGTATTTACAGCCGCCCTTGGCGAGACGGCGGTCTCGCCAATGCGGGCAAGGTTCCGACTTGCATTCAAGTCGCTGT
>NZ_BAAGTM010000016.1:0-40556 GCF_054781915.1 Aquaspirillum soli
CAACATCAGGAATATGTTGATCGCGCAGTTCAAACCGCCATGAAGCTTGTTCTGGGTGTTCAGGGAATAAATCAAAATCCAGTAGATGAATACAAATCACATGCTTCATCTCACGATAGGATTGACCACTTTCTAACTGTTCGCTGATAAGACGCGAACTGTAATACAAACTTCGCTCTCCCCAATACGTCTGTTTCCGCACCTGAATTTCAATATTGTATTGCACCCCAAAACCATCTTTGGCCAAGACATCCAACACGATTTCTTTGGCGTGGAGGTCTTCACCGGAGATATTCGGATTGAGAATATCGGTGATGGTAATCGGTGGTTGATCGTAGCGAATGCTATTGATCAAATCAGACAGCAATTCGGGTGATTGGGCAAAGAGACGTTTGAAAATGTAATCGTTCTTTGGATCGAGCAGCGGCAGCATGATGGGAGTGGGGCTGAGGGTAACAGCTAATTGTAGTTCAGGTTGGTGTTGGGTTGCCAAACAACCGGCAACCCAATTACCAGATTTGGGGGATGCTACGAAACCGCATACGGCAACAGCGCTGGTCAACCCTCGAAAATATCCTCTAACCGCTGCGCCTGCGTTAACGATACCCCCCATTGCTGCAACTGCTCCGGCGTCGCCGCACGTAACCGCGACAACACCCAATCCGGCAACGGCTGTCCAAACCGCGCCTCAATCAATGTTCGGAGGAGGGTTTGCATGCCATCTTCTCGGCCTTTTTGAATACCTTTTTGCATGCCTTGTTGAAGGCCTTTCTCAATGCCTTTTTCCATCCCAACTTGCATGCCTTCTTCCCGTGCAGTGATGATATCGGTGTTGTAATCCCAGACCGCCCGTTCGCGTGCCAATGCCCGTAACCGTTCTTCCTTGGTTTGGCTCATTTGCTCTAGGGATTGCAAGACAGTCATTACTGGTGTGTGTGTCAGCTGTGCCATGATGTGTTGCTCCTGCCAGTGTTCAAACAGATCGACCCAGTTCTTTAACGCTGTTGGGGCCAGTTGGAGGCGGTCGGCTTTGTCTAATTCCAGAATATCAATTTGCTGTGCTTTGGTGAGGACAACATCAGGAATATGTTGATCACGTAATTCAAACCGCCATGAGGCTTGTTCTGGATGTTCAGGAAATAAATCAAAATCCAGTAGATGAATACAAATCACATGCTTCATCTCGCGATAGGATTGACCACTTTCTAACTGTTCGCTGATAAGACGCGAACTGTAATACAAGCTTCGCTCTCCCCAATACGTCTGTTTCCGCACCTGAATTTCAATATTGTATTGCACGCCAAAACCATCTTTGGCCAAGACATCTAACACGATTTCTTTAGCGTGGAGGTCTTCACCGGAGATATTGGGATTGAGAATATCGGTGATGGTAATTGGCGGTTGATCGTAGCGGATGCTGTTGATGAGATCAGACAGCAATTCGGGTGATTGGGCAAAGAGACGTTTGAAAATGTAATCGTTCTTTGGATCGAGCAGCGGCAGCATGATGGGAGTGGGGCTGAGGGTAACAGCTAATTGTGGTTCAGGTTGGTGTTGGGTTGCCAAACAACCGGCAACCCAATTACCAGATTTGGTGGATATGCTACTAGATTTGGTGGATGCGCTATGCTTATCCACACTACGAAACGGGTCAAACCTCGAAAATATCCTCTAACCGCTGCGCCTGCGTTAACGATACCCCCCACTGTTGCAACTGCTCCGGCGTCGCCGCCCGTAACCGCGACAACACCCAATCCGGTAACGGCTGACCAAACCGTGCCTCGATCAACGTCCGAAGTAGGCTTCGCATGGCTTGTATGCCTTCTTCACGACCTTCTTCTCTGCCTTCTTCCCGTGCAGTAATGATGTCAGTGTTGTAATCCCACACCGCCCGTTCGCGTGCCAATGCCCGTAACCGTTCTTCCTTGGTTTGGCTCATTTGCTCTAGAGATTGCAAAACAGTCATTACCGGTGTGTGTGTCAGCTGTGCCATGATGTGTTGCTCCTGCCAGTGTTCAAACAGATCGACCCAATTCTTTAATGCCGTTGGGGCCAGTTGGAGGCGGTCGGCTTTGTCTAATTCCAGAATATCAATTTGCTGTGCTTTGGTGAGGACAACATCGGGAATATGTTGATCGCGCAGTTCAAACCGCCATGAAGCTTGTTCTGGATGGTCAAGGAATAAATCAAAATCCAGTAGATGAATACAAATCACATGCTTCATCTCGCGATAGGATTGACCGCTTTCTAACTGTTCGCTGATAAGACGCGAACTGTAATACAAGCTTCGCTCTCCCCAATACGTCTGTTTCCGCACCTGAATTTCAATATTGTATTGCACGCCAAAACCATCTTTGGCCAAGACATCCAACACGATTTCTTTGGCGTGGAGGTCTTCACCGGAGATATTCGGATTGAGAATATCGGTGATGGTAATCGGCGGTTGATCGTAGCGGATGCTATTGATCAAATCGGATAGCAATTCGGGTGATTGGGCAAAGAGACGTTTGAAAATGTAATCGTTCTTTGGATCGAGCAGCGGCAGCATGATGGGGGTGGGGGCTGAGGGTAACGGCTGATTGTAGTATGTTTTGGCGGTTTGCTTCACACCGTGTCGCAAAACTGCCCGACGATTCTATGATCTCAACCCTCGAAAATATCCTCTAACCGCTGCGCCTGCGTTAACGATACCCCCCATTGCTGCAACTGCTCCGGCGTCGCCGCCCGCAACCGCGACAATACCCAATCCGGCAATGGCTGACCAAACCGCGCCTCGATCAATGTTCGGAGGAGGGTTTGCATGGCCTGTATGCCTTTCTGCATGCCTTGTTGAAGGCCTTTTTGCATACCCTTTTCCAACCCTCGCTGCTCACCACGTTCTTCTGCCACTTGAATCTCAGTGTTGTAATCCCACACTGCCCGTTCACGCGCCAATGCCCGTAACCGTTCTTCTTTGGTCTGGCTCATTTGCTCTAGGGATTGCAAAACAGTCATTACCGGTGTGTGTGTCAGCTGTGCCATGATGTGTTGCTCCTGCCAGTGTTCAAACAGATCGACCCAGTTCTTTAACGCTGTTGGCGCAAGTTGGAGGCGGTCGGCTTTGTCTAATTCCAGAATATCAATTTGCTGTGCTTTGGTGAGGACAACATCAGGAATATGTTGATCGCGCAGTTCAAACCGCCATGAGGCTTGTTCTGGGTGTTCAGGGAATAAATCAAAATCCAGTAGATGAATACAAATCACATGCTTCATCTCGCGATAGGATTGACCACTTTCTAACTGTTCGCTGATAAGACGCGAACTGTAATACAAGCTTCGCTCTCCCCAATACGTCTGTTTCCGCACCTGAATTTCAATATTGTATTGCACGCCAAATCCATCTTTGGCTAAGACATCTAACACGATTTCTTTAGCGTGGAGGTCTTCACCGGAGATATTGGGATTGAGAATATCCGTAATGGTAATCGGCGGTTGATCATAGCGGATGCTGTTGATGAGATCAGACAGTAATTCAGGTGATTGGGCAAAGAGACGTTTGAAAATGTAATCGTTCTTTGGATCGAGCAGCGGCAGCATGATGGAGGTGGGGGCTTAGGGTAACGGCTGATTGTAGTATGTTTTGGCGCTTTGCTTCACACCGTGTCGCAAAACTGCCCGACCACTTTATGACAGAAAATGTCTTCCTTCTGGCCGAGCAGCATGGTTTAAACGGCGGAGTAAGATGATGTAACGGGTTAAGAAAAAGGTAGAGTAGATAACTCCACCAACATATAGTTACACCACAATTTTTGTATCCCCTTTTGCCTTGAGGTCGGCCATGTTTCGTATCAAAGCTTACGCCAGCTTTTTATTCGGTTTACTTCTGTTGCTATTAGTCAACCCGGCCACAGTCCATGCAACCCCTTCTCGTGCTGAGTTGCTTGAAATCCCAGTGGTAAATCCCTTCACACTCGAGCAGAAAAAAACATGGCAACCGTGGGTGAATACTTTTGGTACAAAGGTATGGAGCTCTTGGCAGCAAGGCCTATATCAGCACGCAATTGGTCAACCTGAAAAGGCACGGACATGGTGGTTAAAAGCCGCTGTCAAAGGTGATACGCCAAGTCAAGATGCACTGTGTTTGGCATTTAAATTAGCGGATGCAAAGTTAGCGACAACATCGTCAAACATAACGCTGACAACCCATCAAAAAGCAGAGCAGATTCACGACATCGTTCAACAATGGATTCTGTCTGCCGCAGAAAAAATAGATCGCAAACGTGCCTTAAGTCCTGAAGAGAAAGCAGCATGGGCTGCGCTGAAAACTTTGCCAGAAGATGAGCAAGAACAGGCAACAATGATTCATCAAAAGGAAGTCGTGTGTCGCAATCTGACCAATAGCCCTGACCCCACTCCTTTATTTAGGGCTGCGTTATCTGCGGATAAGCCCCTATCTGGTGATATGTTTAATGCACTTGGTGTGGCGGCAGAACACGCACAACAATGGCAACAGGCTTTATTTTTTTACGAGAAAGGCCGTGCTGCACAAAACTTAGCGGCAGGAACTAACTGGGTGCGGTTGTTTGAACGCCAACAACGTCTGGAGGTGGGTGCAAAGGATTGGGAGAAAGTTTTAGTCTCTTATCGCCAACAGGCTGAAAAGGGTGATGGCTCAGCGATGGTATATTTAGGCGATTTAATGGAGCGTGGCAGTACAGGTGTGCAAAATGTGGACCTTGCTTTATCACTGTATCAACGAGGGATTGATGCGCTTAATCAACCAAATGCAGATGGAGGCATGGCAGCAGTGATGTTGATCTTGTACGCTCAGGAAAGAATCACGGAACATTACAAAATGGGGCGGATCGCTTTTAGCAACAGCCAAGAGCGTAAAAAGTATTTGACGCTTAAAGAAGCCTTATCTGAACCTCAGGCGAAATAACAAAAAACCCCGTTAGCACGGGGTTTTGCGAAGCGGCAGCGCTGAAATTAGGCAGCGAAGCGTTCGGCGACGGCATTCCAGTTTACCAACTTCCAGAAACCTTCCAGATAGTTAGGACGGCTGTTGCGATAGTCGATGTAATAAGCATGTTCCCACACATCACAGGTCAACAAAGCGGTTTTGTCGCTGGTCAATGGGGTAGCGGCATTGCTGGTGGAGACTAACTCTAACGAGCCATCGGCGGCTTTTACCAACCATGCCCAACCAGAACCGAAGGTTCCAGCAGCAACGGCATTAAAAGCTTTTTTGAACTCGTCAAACGAACCCCATTTCGCGTTGATGGCTTCAGCCAATGCACCAGTGGGTTCGCCACCGGCGTTTGGTGCCAAGCTCAGCCAATAGAAAGTGTGGTTCCACACTTGTGCTGCATTGTTGAAGATACCGCCGGAGGATTTTTTGACAATCTCTTCCAGAGTGGCATTTTCAAACTCGGTCCCTTTAATCAGGTTGTTCAAGTTTGTGACATAAGTTTGATGATGTTTGCCGTAGTGAAACTCCAAGGTTTCTTTGGAGATATGCGGTGCCAAAGCATCGAGGGCATAGGGCAAAGTGGGCAGTGTGTGTTCCATGAAAAAACCTCTCGTTATGAAATAAAAAACATCAGTAACAGCCTGCGGCGGCTTACATGAGGGGAGCATGGCAAAAAGCAAGCCCCCAACTCAGGAAGGAATAGCCGACTAAAATAGTACACCATTTAGGTCGTCGCTGGGGGACGAATCTTAAACCATTGGGCATACAAGGCAGGGAGGAATAACAAAGTAAGCACCGTTGCCACTAACAAGCCGCCCATGATGGCCACTGCCATCGGGCCCCAGAAAATACTGCGCGTTAACGGCACCATCGCCAAAATTGCCGCTGCTGCGGTCAACATAATCGGACGGAAGCGGCGAATGGTACTGCCTAAAATGGCCTCCCACGGATGAATGCCATCACGGATATCATGTTCGATCTGATCGACCAAAATCACCGAGTTACGCATAATCATCCCTGCCAATGCAATCACGCCCAACATCGCCACAAAACCAAACGGCGCATGGAACAAAATCAAGGTTAAGGTAACGCCGATCATGCCCAAGGGTGCGGTGAGCAATACCAACAAGGTGCGTTGGAAGCTTTGCAACTGCAACATCAACAAGGTGACCACCACCAATAGCATTAACGGTTGCACCGCGGCAATCGCATCTTGCGACTTCTTACTGGCCTCCAGCGACCCACCTAACTCAATGCGGAATCCGGTAGGCAGTTCTTTTTCTAATGCCTGCATTTTGGGCCACAGGGCAATCGACACATCTGCCGCTTGTACGCCCTCGGCAACATCCGCCCGCACGGTAATAGTCGGCATCCGATTGCGCCGCCAAATAATGCTTTCTTCCGAAGCGTATTGCACGCTGGCAATTTGTGCCACAGGGATAAACTTGCCGGAGGCCGTTTGTACCATTAACGCGCCGATTTGTTCGACTGCGTGGCGCTCTCCTTCATCTAACCGTGCCACCACCTCAATACTGCGGTCGTTTTCGCGTAATTCGGTGACAGCCGCTCCCGAAATCAACATATTGAGTTGCCGTGATAGCCCTTGCGTGGAAATACCAAGGCTGCGGGCGCGATCTTGGTCGATCTCTAACCGCAAGACTTTGATATTTTCACCCCAGTCGATATTGACATGACGAGTGCGCGGATCATCACGCATCATCGCTTCCACTTTCGCGGCACTGGCACGCAATTTAGCCACATCGTCACCCGACACACGGAATTGCACCGGATAGCCAACGGGCGGCCCGTTTTCTAGGCGAATAACCCGCCCGCGTACCATCGGGAAATCGGTTTCAAACAGCTGGCTGATTTTGTCTTTGACCTGATCGCGTACCTCTTCATCTCGCGTCATAATCATCAACTGTGCATAGTTCAGATGTGGCTGTTGTTGATCTAATGGCAAATAAAAACGTGGGCTGCCGCCGCCAACATAGCTGGTCAATGACACAATCCGTTCATCACCTGCCAGCTTTTGTTCGAGTTTTTTCACTTCGGCTTCTGTGGCATGGAAAGTTGCGCCCTGTGGTAACCACATATCAACCAACAATTCCACTCGACTGGAGGCCGGAAAGAACTGCTGTTGCACAAATAACTTAAAGGCAACCAACGAACCGATAAAAGCTAAAAACGTGGCAACAATAACGAACTTACGATGATGTAAACACCATGTTAAGACATGGCGGAAGCGTTGGTAAAACGGCTTGTGATAGACGTCATCGTGATGGCTGTCGGCAGCCACTTTATGCTCTTTCAACAGTTTGTAACCGATGAAAGGGGTAAATACCACGGCCACCACCCACGACAACACCAAGGCAATCGCTACCACGGCAAATAAACTAAAGGTGTATTCGCCAGCATTGGATTTGGCTAAACCAACGGGTAGAAAGGTGGCGGCAGTAATCAAGGTACCCGTGAGCATGGGGAAAGCGGTACTGGTATAGGCAAAGGTGGCCGCGCGCAGTCGATTCCAGCCCTGTTCTAGCTTTAAGGCCATCATTTCAACCGCAATAATCGCATCATCCACCAGCAAGCCCAGCGCAATAATCAGCGAGCCGAGTGAAATGCGTTGTAATTCAATGCCAAAAATCCACATGGCGAGGAAGGTCATCGCCAACACCAACGGAATCGACAATGCCACCACAATGCCGGTTTTCAGACCAAGGCTAAATAAACTGACCGCCAACACGATGACCACCGCTTCAATCAACGAACGCATAAACTCATTGACGGAGGATTTCACCACCTTGGGCTGGTCGGAGACCGCATGAATTTCTACCCCAATCGGCATTTGTGCATGCAATCGATCCACAAATTGATTCAGCTCTTTGCCTAAGCGAATAACATCACCGCCTTTTCGCATCGAGATGGCTAAACCCAAGGCTGGCTTACCATCAAAGCGCATGCGGAACCCCGGGGGATTGGCGAAATCACGCTCTACTTTGGCTAAATCGCCCAAGCGGAAGGTTCGATCACCCGCCTTAATCGGGGTGTTGCTAATTGTGGTGACCGAATCATATTCACCGCTCACCCGTACCGGGATTCGTTCACTGTCGGTTTGATATTCCCCTGCCGGATCGACGGCATTTTGTTCACGCAGTGCCGCCCAAACGGTTTGAATATCAATGCCCAATGCGGCAAGGCGCGCCGAATCGAGTTTGACGTAAATTTTTTCTTCTTGCTCGCCAACAATATCGACTTTTGCCACATCTTGAATCAGCAAGGCTTGTTGCCGTGCATAATCGATATAGCGTCGTAACTCTTCTTGGCTAAAACCATCGGCAGTAAAGGCATAGATATTGCCAAAGGTATCGCCAAACTCATCATTAAAAAAGGGACCGCGTGCTTCGGCGGGTAGTTTGCCTTCGGCTTTTAAATCCCCCAGTTTTTTACGTACCCGATACCACACATCGGATACTTCTTTCGCCCGTAGTTCTTCGCGCAAGCTAATCACCATTTGTGTTTCGCCGCTTTTGCTAAAGCTTTTGACGAAATCAATCTCGGCAATCTCTTGCAGCTTTTTTTCAACACGATCGGTCACTTGCCGTTCAACCTCTTCGGCACTGGCCCCGGGCCAAGTGACTTTGACCAACATCGCTTTAAAGGTGAATTCGGGGTCTTCTTTTTGTCCTAATTTGCCATACGCAAACACCCCCGCCACCATCAATACCACCATCAGGTATTGCACTAAAGCAGCATGGCGAATCGCCCACTCTGACAAATTGATGCCGGATTTTTTGTTCATGATGCGGCTTTCTCCGTCACCGGTTGCGGTGCCAGCAAGGCAGGTTTACCGGGGGCGGGGTTAGCATCCACCCGTGCCACCTTTTGACCCTCTCGTAATAAATGCACCCCAGCGGTGACGATTTCCTCCCCCGCTTGTAGTCCTTGGCTAATCCACACTTGCTGTTGTTCGAGCCGTTGCACTTGCACCGCACGTTTTTTAACAGTGAGGGTTTTGCCATCCAGCACCCAAACCGATTGTTGTTGTTTCTCTGCTAAAAGCGCAGTCAGTGGAATGGCAAAGGCGGTTTTTTCTGTGCTAGAAGAGACATGGGCAACGCTGGCACTCATGCCCAACGCAATCTCTTGATCGGGGTTAAGAATTTGGATACGGGCGCTATAGGTTCGGGCTTGTGGATCGGCTTGTGGCGCAAGTTCACGCAATTTGCCCTGATAAACCTTATCACGCGACCACAGCCGCACTTGAAATGCAGTGGCTTGCTTAAAATGGGCAAGGCGTGATTCGGGGATCGAGATTTTGACTTCTTTCTCACTGGGGATGGCTAACCGTGCCACGGCTTGCCCAGCTTGTACCACTTGCCCAGCCTCGGCATACACTTCGCTGATAATCCCTGCTTGTTCAGCAGTGAGGCGAGTGTATTGTGTACGGTTGCTGCTGACACCGAGATCTGCTTGTGCCTGCTTCACTTTTTCTCGTGCTACGTTGACGCCATTTTGACGGCGATCAAACTCGGCTTGGCTAATAAATTGCTGTTGCAGCAATTCGCGGTAACGATTGAGGTCGAGCTCTTGTTGCCGCAAATCACTTTCCGCCCCCGCCAATTGTGCACGTTTTGCGCTGGCCTCTAAACCATAGTCACTCGGTTCGAGACGGGCGATGTCTTGTCCTGCTTGTACCTGCTGACCGACTTCCACTAAACGGGCGCTGATTTTTCCTGCCACTCGGAAACTCAATGGAATTTCATAACGGGCACGAATTTCTCCTGCATAGACTTGTAGAGATGCGGCCTGTGCATTGTGTAGCACTGTGGTACGAACAGGACGAATATCTTGATACTCAGAGGGTGTGGCATTGCAGGCAGCAAGCAAAACACTTCCTGCCAGCAGTGCATAGCGAAAATGACATGAGTTCATTGTGAGTTTCCAGAAGGCACTGGGGCCGATAAGCCACACAGCAGAATGTCGTACACCGCATCCAGATAATGCGGAAAATCCATCGGTTTAGCTTCGAAGTGGGCAAACGAATGTTGCCAAATCATGCCCATGATGACGGGAGCAATCATCACCTCAACAGCTTGGTTGATATTCAGTGAACGAAATTCCCCGCGTGCAATGCCATGAGCCAGTACATTGGCGACCAAGCGGCGGCCACGACAAATCACTTCTTCATAATAAAAGCGAGCCAGCTCAGGAAAATTCGACACCTCACCAATCATCAGCTTGGGTAAACCTGCCACCAAATCATTGTCACGAACCAGTGTGCCCCATTGCTGTAGCAAACGGCGCAGGAGTTCAGGCGCCGCACAGTCAGTGTCGTTTAGCACCTGCTCTAACTCCGCCACACGAGGCAAAAGCGTTTCACGAACCACCGCCTTGAGTAGTTCTTCTTTATTGGCGTAATACAGATACACCGTCCCTTTGGTGACACCGGCGTGTTTGGCGATGTCTTCCATGCGAGTGGCGCTATAACCGTGTTTGACAAAGCACTCTAAAGCCGCTGCCAGAATTTCCTCCGGCCGTGCTTGTTTGCGTCGTGACCAACGTTGAGGGCAACAAAGCATAGATTATTACTGAATGGTTGTTCAGGAAGGTGTGAAATGTACGCTGCTGAACGATTGATGACAATCATTAAATGAACTGTTGTTCATTATATTTAAAAACAAAATGAAATTTAGCAAGGCAGAAACTAATGGTGCGTCGCCCCTTCGGGGTGACAGCACCCTACTGTGTCGGTTCGTATTACATACGGCGGTGTTTTGCCGTTTTTTGTCGATGTTATGGACACTCCACAGGATATTTTGTCCACCCAATTCAGTCAGAATGAGGCGGTTTGGTGTATTCGGCTTATTGTTCACAAGCTACAATCAGCTGTTACCCTAAGCCCCCACCCCTATCATGCTGCCGTTGCTCGATCCAAAGAACGATTACATCTTCAAACGTCTCTTTGCCCAGTCACCTGAATTACTGTCTGATCTCATCAACAGCATCCGCTATGATCAACCGCCGATTACCATTACGGATATTCTCAACCCTAATATCTCCGGTGAAGACCTCCACGCCAAAGAAATCGTGTTAGATGTCTTGGCCAAAGATGGATTTGGGGTGCAATACAATATTGAAATTCAGGTGCGGAAACAGACGTATTGGGGAGAGCGAAGCTTGTATTACAGTTCGCGTCTTATCAGCGAACAGTTAGAAAGCGGTCAATCCTATCGTGAGATGAAGCATGTGATTTGTATTCATCTACTGGATTTTGATTTATTCCCTGAACACCCAGAACAAGCTTCATGGCGGTTTGAACTGCGCGATCAACATATTCCTGATGTTGTCCTCACCAAAGCACAGCAAATTGATATTCTGGAATTAGACAAAGCCGACCGCCTACAACTTGCACCCACTGCGTTAAAGAATTGGGTCGATCTGTTTGAACACTGGCAGGAGCAACACATCATGGCACAGCTGACACATACCCCAGTGGTGACTGCACTACGCTCTTTAGAAACTCTCAGCCAAACCAAAGAAGAACAACTGCGTGCCATTGCACGGCAGAGGGCGGTGTGGGATTACAACACCGACATCATCACTGCGCGGGAAGAGGGTTTAGAAGAAGGTATGCAAAAAGGTCTAGAGAAAGGCATACAAGCCATGCAAACCCTCCTCCGGACGTTAATCGAGGCGCGGTTTGGTCAGCCATTACCGGATTGGGTGTTGTCGCGGTTACGGGCAGCGACGCCGGAGCAGTTGCAGCAATGGGGTATATCGTTAACGCAGGCGCAGCGGTTAGAGGATATTTTCGAGGGTTGATCAGCGCCGTTGCCGTATGCAGGGGCAGGCTTCTGTACCTGCCCTGAATTTGTGCCGGTTTGTGTTACATACGGCGGTGTTTGCCGTTTTTTGTCGATGTTGTAGACACCCAACTTCCTCTCCAACAAATCAAATAAACAAAAGTCATATTTATTGCTTTGGGCATACATATTGCTTTATGACGGATTTGTTTCGTTGCAGGGAGCGCATGGGTATGTTGCAAGGCAAGTTTTCCACCGGGCAAAAATTAGCCTGTTTGGTGATGTTACTGCTGGGTTTTATGATGTTAATTGGCATTTCCGGTCGGATTAGCCAACAAAACATCTTGCAAGATTTTTCCTCAACCTACCAAGACCGAGTCATTCCACTCAAACAACTCAAAGTCATTGCGGACCGCTATGCAGTGGATATTGTGGACAGCACGCACAAACTTCGTGCCAACACGCTCAGCGCAGCCGATACCCTGCGTGGCATTGAACACGCGCAAAGTGCAATTCGCGAACATTGGCAACACTACCAAGCCACCAAACTGACACCCGAAGAAGCACGATTAGCCGGTGAATTAGCTGTTGCCATGCAACGGGCCAACCTTGCAGTCACCCGTTTACAACACATTATTCGGCAACAAGATCAGGCTGGCTTACAGCAATTTGCTGAACATGAACTTTACCCCGCCATTGAACCGGTCTCTGCCATCGTCAGCCAATTAGTCGATTTACAACTCAGCGAAGCAGAACGCGAATTTCAGCAAGCACAACAAAGTGCCCAACACTACGCCCAGTTGTCTTTGCTTTTACTGTGCTTAGCTGCTTTGGCTAGCTCAATATTTGCTTATGTGTTGATTCGGCGTTTATTACATCGACTGGGAGGTGAACCGCATACCGTGGCACATATTGCACAGCGCATTGCTGAAGGTGATTTAACTCAAGCTGTCCAAGGTACACATCGGCCAGATAGCATCACAGGGGCGATTCATTTAATGCAAAATACCCTGCGCCAGCTGTTATCCCATAGCCAATATGGCAGCCAACAACTGGCACAAGCTGCTCAACAACTGCA
Source organism: Aquaspirillum soli (assembly GCF_054781915.1). Classification (NCBI taxonomy): domain Bacteria; kingdom Pseudomonadati; phylum Pseudomonadota; class Betaproteobacteria; order Neisseriales; family Aquaspirillaceae; genus Aquaspirillum; species Aquaspirillum soli. Next base: position 12,836 of record NZ_BAAGTM010000016.1, read on the forward strand.
CAGTGGTAGCACACAAATTCACGCAGCGAGCCAACAACAAAGCGAGGCGGCCAGCCAAGCGGCAGCGGCGATTGAGGAATTAAGCGCCAGTATTGAAGCAGTCAAAGAACGCGCCCATGCTACTCACCATGCGATTGCCCATATTCAAACCATTAGCGATAACAGTCAGCAACAGCTCAACACCACCGCCCATTATATGCAGACAGTGACAACGAGCATGAGCACATCACTGACGCGCGCCCAACAACTCGATCAACGCTCACAAGCTATCGACCATACCTTAACGCTGATTCGCGATATTGCCGATCAAACTAATTTATTGGCTTTGAACGCAGCGATTGAAGCTGCCAGAGCAGGGGAACAGGGGCGGGGATTCGCGGTAGTGGCGGACGAAGTGCGTAAATTAGCCGAGCGGACAGCTTCATCAACCCATCAAATCAGTGGCGTGATGCAGGATATTCGCCATGATATTGCCAGCATCGCCCAAACCTTGGCAGAGACAAGCAGCAAGCTTGAACAGGGCCGTAGCCAAACCGATGCGGTATGTCAGGACATCCAAGCGTTGCAGCACACCATTAGCAGCGTTGGTGTACAAGCACAGGGGATTTTTCAAGCATTGGAAGAACAAAGCCATGCAAGCATTGTGTTGGCAAAAAATATTGAACACATTGCCAGCATGGCAGAAGAAACCAGTCAGGCCACCACACAGGCCACCGTGGCGACCGATGAACTGCACCGATTGTCGCATAGCCTACAGCAACAAATGGGACAGTTCCGGTTGGCAGGGGGATAACGATTAAAATAAACGGCGGCGGGGTTGGCGTTGTAATAGCAGATACAGGCTATACACCGCCAACAACACAAACAAGGCCGCTGTCCACATCGGCATCGAAGCGCCTAAAAAAGTCCAATCAATAGCAGCACACTCGCCACTACCTTGAAACACCTTTTTCAGTAAACTGGTCAGCGGCATGGTTTCTAACATGAACTCCAGCCCCGGGCCGCAGGCTGGCACTTGTTCAGCTGGCAATAGCTGCAAACGGACATGCCAGCCAGCAACACCGGTGCCAGCCAGTGCCGATAACAGCGCACCGGCTGCCATGCTACGCCGCCAACCACCAGCAGGCACTAACATCCCGAGAAAAGCCCAGCCACCGACGGCGAGCAACGCCACCCGTTGGAAAACACACAGAGGACAAGGTTCTAAACCCCATACATGCTGGGCATATAAAGCGAAGACAAAACCTGCTGCACAGGCCACAAACAACAAGAAATGGGCCGAACGGCCTTGAGGCCAAATCGACCGGCGGTGGAAAGAAAGGGTCATACACCAGCCACCGTCATGTTTTGTAGCAAAATAGAACCAGTTTGTTTGCCACCACGAATTTCAATATCCGAACCAATCGCCACAATATCGCGGAACATCTGTTTCAGATTGCCGGCAATGGTAATTTCTTCAACGGGGTAGGCCAATTCGCCATTTTCTACCCAGAAACCCGCCGCGCCACGCGAATAGTCTCCAGTCACCGGATTGACCCCATGCCCCAGTAATTCGGTCACCACTAAGCCAGTGCCCATCAGCTTTAACAATGCGGCAAAATCTTGGCCGGTGGAAGCCAATAACAGATTGTGAGCACCGCCAGCATTGCCAGTGGTTTGCATCCCCAATTTGCGGGCAGAGTAAGACGACAGGAAATACCCCTGCAATACACCCTCTTTCACCACATCACGGGCATGAGTGGCAACCCCCTCAGCGTCGAAACATCCCGAGGCCAAGCCCCGTTTAATAAACGGGTCTTCATATAACTGCACGCAAGGAGCAAAAACTTGTGTGCCTAAACTATCGGCTAAAAAGGTGGTATTGCGGTAGAGACTACCGCCCGACACCGCTGCGACAAAACTCCCTAATAAACCCGCCGCCAATGCAGGTTCAAATAACACGGGTACTTGACAGGTTTTTACCCGTTTTGCCCCCAGGCGGCGCAAACTGCGCTCGGCAGCGCGGCGACCAATTTGCGCCACAGGGGGTAAATCATCCGCACAACGCGCCACAGCATACCAATAATCACGCTGCATTCCCGAATCATCCTCGGCAATCAACGACGCCGAAAGCGCATGGCGGCTGGTTTGGTAGCCACCACTAAACCCTGCGCTATTGGCATAAATAAATTGGCTGGTGTGGGTAGAGACATTTGCCCCTTCCGAATTGCGAATGCGTGGATCTAATGCCTGACCCGCCGCTTCCATCTCTTTGGCCAAATCAATAGCTTGTTCAACGGGGACATGCCAAGGGTGGAATAAATCGAGGTTATCACCACGCCCTTGTGCCAATAAAGCACTGTCGGCCAGACCCGCGCAAGGATCGGCCGCCGTGAAACGCGCAATGTCACGCGCAGCGCGCACGGTAGCGAGCATGGCCTCTTCGCTAAAGTCGGACGTGTTAGCATGGCCTTTACTTTGCCCGATATACACCGTCACGCCTAAGCCCTTGTCACGGGTGTACTCCAGCGTTTCCACTTCACTCAGTCGCACACTGACATTTTGCCCCTGACTTTCCGAGACCTCGACCTCTGCCGCTGTTGCGCCTTCTTGCTGGGCTAAGGTCAACACCCGTTGACTTAACGCTTCTAATTGTGTTTGGGAATACGAAAATGGCTGTGCACGATTCATGATGTTCGCTTTTCTATGTGGTTAGCTCTCTTGGGGTCACCCAGCGCAAAAACGCCATGTACCTAGTGAGATTTTTGAATAAATTCAATCTTGTAACCATCGGGGTCTTCGACAAAAGCGATGACAGTGGTGCCATGTTTCATCGGCCCTGCTTCACGGGTTACCTTGCCACCTTTAGCACGCACCGCATCACAGGCTGCTGCTGCGTCTGCCACTTCCACGGCGATATGACCAAAGCCATTGCCTAGATCATAGGCTGAGGTGTCCCAGTTATGCGTCAGTTCAATCACAGTTTGAGCATGTTCTTCACCATAGCCAACAAATGCCAAGGTGAAACGACCTTCGGGATAGTCTTGGCGCCGGAGTAATTGCATCCCTAATACCTCAGTGTAAAAAGCGATGGAACGCTCTAAATCACCCACCCGCAACATCGTGTGTAATAAACGCATAAAATCCTCGACGATAAAAGAGTTAATGTGATGGTTTTGCCCGTGGTGTCGCTTTGGCACAAGGGCCAACGCCACTGATTTCGCTTTGCCGTGCTTCAATCCAATTTTCTAATTCTTTGGTCATTTGGTCTGGGGTTTGACCAGCAGGGACAATCGGTTTACCCACCACCACGGTAATTTCTCCCGGATATTTGCGGAAGGAATTACGCGGCCAAAACTCACCTGCATTTAATGCCACCGGCACCATTGGTGTCTCCAAGTCGCGGGCCAAACGCGCCGCCCCTTGTTTATATTTGCCACGTTGTCCCGGAGAAATGCGTGTCCCTTCTGGGAAAATGACAATCCAAAATCCGGTTTTCAAGCGCTCACGGCCTTGATCGATCAAACGTTGGGCTGCGCGAACACGGTCACCGCGATCAATCGCAATCGGGCTGGTCATGGCCAAGCCCCAACCAAAAAACGGGATCCATAACAATTCGCGTTTTAACACCCACACTTGTTGAGGAAAAATCAGCTGCAACGCCATCGTTTCCCAACCAGATTGATGTTTACACGCAATAATCGATGGCGTGGTCGGAATATTCTCGGCACCAATCACTTTGTAGCGCAAACCACAGGTCAGACGTAGCCACCACATCATCACCGGTGTCCATAAGGTAATCACACGATGACGCTGCATGGCCGGCAGTGGAAAAGCCAGTAAACCCAAGGTAAAGAACAATGGAGTAATCACGGCCAACCCCAACCAATACAAACAAGAACGTATCCAAACCAGCATTATGGCTCTCAAATCTGACTAAGTAAGAACTCAGCCGCAGCAAACAAATCATCAAAAACTAAGGTTCCAGCCGGTAGGCCGCCTTTTTCTAAGGTTGCACTGCCTTTGCCTGTTTTGACTAAGATAGAACGCCCCCCCACCGCCGCCACCGACTCCAAATCACGCAGGCTATCACCAATCATGATTAAGCTATCGGGTTTGACCCCATACCGCTCGGCAATATCAATCACCATACCGGGTTTCGGTTTACGGCATTGACAGCCGGCATCGGGGGTGTGAGGACAGAAGAAAATCGCATCAATTCTGCCGCCGGCCCGTTGCACCATACGGTGCATTTTCTCGTGCATCGCATTCAACGCATGCATGTCGAATAGACCTCGTCCTAGACCGGATTGATTGGTGGCAATGACCACCTTCCAGCCGGCTTGTGACAACAAGGCAATCGCTTCGGGTGCACGGTCGAGGGCAACCCATTCCATGCTGTTTTTGACAAAGTCGTCACGGTCGTGATTGATCACGCCATCGCGGTCTAAAATCACCAGTTTCATTGTTTTTTTCCTGTGCCGTGCGATGCCAAGCAAGCGCAGAGACCCTCTGAGTCTCTGCGCCAGCGGAAAGTGAACCCACGCGATGGAATTACTCTGCTAACAGAGAAATATCCGCCACTTGGTTAAACAAACCCGACAACTGCGCCAACAACGCCAACCGATTGCGGCGAACCGATTCGTCATCGGCCATCACCATCACCTGTTCAAAGAAGCTATCGACGGGCGCTTTCAGGGCAGCTAGACGACTTAAGGCCGTTTGGTAGTTACCCGCAGCAAAAGCCGCCTCAACTTCAGGGCGAATCGCGGTAACTGCGGCAGCCAACGCTTGTTCTGCCGCTTCGCTCAGTAAAGCAGCATCGACGGTTGCGCTGACCTCACCCTCCACTTTCTTGAGGATATTTTTCACCCGCTTATTTGCCGCAGCTAAAGTGCTGGCTTCTGGCAGAGAACGGAATGCAGACACCGCCGCCAATACCGAGGTCAATTGATCGAGACGACGCGGCGACAACGCTAACACGGCATCAATCTCATCCGCGCGGTGTTCCGCCGCCAATAGATTTTTCAATCGCTCCAAGGCAAAACCGTAGAGTGCAGATGCGGTGTCAGCTGCCAACAGACCCGCAGGGAATTGCTGCACTGCACGCTGCAACAGGTCGGATAAGTCTAAAGGCAATTGTGCCTCAACCAACATCCGCAACACACCCAGCGCTTGCCGACGCAGGCCAAACGGGTCTTTATCACCGGTCGGGATTAAGCCAATACCCCAAATACCTGCCAAGGTTTCTAGTTTATCGGCCAACGCCACCGACAGGGCAATCGGGCCCTGTGGCAGGGTATCACCAGCAAAGCGAGGGTGGTAATGGGCTTCAATCGCAGCAGCAACAGCCTCATCTTCACCATCTAAACGGGCGTAATACATCCCCATAATGCCTTGCAGTTCGGGGAATTCACCGACCATTTCGCTGACCAAATCGGCTTTTGCCAAGCGACCGGCGCGCCGCGCCAGCGCCACATCCGCCCCCAACAGACCAGCAATCTCACCGGCCAACGCTTCAATGCGCTCGATACGTTGCAGCTGGTTGCCAATTTTGTTGTGGTACACCACTTCGGCCAAGCGCGGTAAACGTGAATCGAGTTTGGCTTTTTGATCTTGTTCAAAGAAGAAACGGGCATCAGACAACCGCGCACGCAACACCCGTTCATTGCCGTGAATAATGTGTTGCGGTTGGTCGCTTTCTAAGTTGGACACCAATAGGAAGCGATTGATCAATTTTTGTTGTTGATCGAGCAAGGGGAAGTATTTCTGATTTTGCTGCATGGTCAAAATCAGACATTCCTGTGGCACTTTCAGGAAATCGGCTTCAAAACCCGCTTCGAGTACCACCGGCCATTCGACCAAAGCGGTGACTTCATCTAACAGCGCATCGTCCGCTGCCAATGTCGCTTGCAAGGCTTGGCTGCGTTCTTGCAATTTGTGACGAATCAGTTCACGACGGGCTTCAAAACTGGCAATCACGCGGCCTTGATCGTGCAAGGTGCGGGCATATTGTTCTGCCGAAGGAATGCTGATCTCCCCCTTGGACAAGAAACGATGACCACCGGTGATGCGGCCAGATTGCAGACCCAACACTTGTGCCGGCACAATCGCTTCGCCATGCAAGCAGACCAAACGATGTACTGGGCGCACAAAGGTCACTTCAGAATCACCCCAACGCATGACCTTAGGAATTGGCAGCTTTTTCACTGCACTATCAATCGCTGCGCTCAAGACTTGATTGAGTTGTGCACCTTCGGCGGTATAGGTGTAGAACAAGCTTTCGCTTTTCCCATCGGGACGGCGTTCACACTGCGACACGATGTCGGCACTGAGGTTTTTCGCTTGTAACTTTTTCAATAAAGCGGGGGTGGGTTGCCCTTCTTGGTCGAGTGCGACAGTCACCGGCATCAGTTTTTCTGACACGATTTGGGCTGGCCCGACCGCAGCCACATCGCTGATGGTGACGGCCAAACGGCGCGGACTGGCATAACGATGGACAACGCTGCTATCACTGCACAGTTGTTTATTTGCCAGTTCTTGGTGGATGGTATCGGCAAAAACGGCAGCTAAACGGGGCAGCGCTTTTGGCGGAAGTTCTTCGGTAAATAATTCAACGAGTAGAGTTGGCATGGCTTAGGGCTTGGTCGAAAGAGAATAGGCTGGATGGTTAATGAGCGTGCAGGCGGTGGTGACCATGGCTTCCCCCATTGAATCAGCACTGACTTCGAGGAACTGCCACGCATGGCGTTGGATATCAAACATGCCAGAAAATACCGGCTTGCGTTCCTTGTCCAAATAGTCAGAGCGCGTGAAAGCATAAATGTCTTTGTTGCAGTCCACCGCGACACGGGTGCGGCGGATAAAAAACCGCACATCCATTTTCTTTTCGTACATTTCTCGCGCATAACGCTCTTCATGTACAAAATGCAGTAAACCATCCGCTTGAGTGGCTAACGAGGCACGATCAATCGCCAAGGACAGACGCGGCCCACGTTGGTAAACCAACCAGTTTTCTGCCGCTAACAGCGGCAAGCTGGCCATCATCAGACCCAAACCTAAACCAAGAGCAGAAAGAGTGCGTGCCTTCATGATGGGCTTACTCCGTTTTGGCCGTCGCCAACATGGGGAAACCCAATGCTTCGCGGCTATCGTAATAGGCTTGTGCCACTAAACGTGCTAAGGCACGGATGCGGCCAATATAAGCAGCACGCTCGGTAACCGAAATGGCGCCACGGGCATCCAACAGGTTAAAGGTGTGTGCTGCTTTTAAAATCATCTCATAGCCGGGAATGGCCAAACCGGTTTCTAACAACCGCTTGGCTTCGCCTTCAAACTGAGTGAACTGGGCGAATAAAAACTCGACATTGCTGTGTTCAAAGTTGTAGCGCGATTGTTCGACTTCGTTTTGGTGATACACATCGCCATAGGTCAGTTTGCTGCCATCAGGACGCACCACCCACACCAAGTCATAGACGTTTTCTACGCCTTGCAAATACATCGCCAAACGTTCAATACCGTAGGTAATTTCACCTAACACCGGTTTGCAGTCTAAGCCGCCAACCTGTTGGAAATAGGTAAATTGGGTGACTTCCATACCGTTCAGCCACACTTCCCAACCCAATCCCCATGCGCCCAAGGTCGGGTTTTCCCAATCATCTTCGACAAAACGAATATCGTGCACACAAGGATCAATCCCCAATTCGCGCAAGCTATCGAGGTATAAGTCTTGGATATTGCTCGGGCTGGGTTTGAGTACTACTTGATATTGGTAGTAATGCTGCAAGCGGTTGGGGTTTTCACCGTAACGGCCATCTTTCGGGCGGCGTGAAGGCTGCACATAAGCGGCATGCCACGGTTCTGGGCCAATGGCGCGCAAGAACGTTGCGGTATGGCTAGTACCCGCCCCCATTTCCATATCATAGGGCTGTAACAATGCACACCCTTGCCGCGCCCAATAGGCCTGCAAGGTTTGAATGATGTCTTGGAAAGTTAACATAAGAAGGAATTACGCCATCAAGATGAGAGATAAAGCGGTGATTCTAACGGAGCTGTCTATTAGCGACCAGCATCGCGCATTAACGGCCCCGTCCTTGCGCCTCAAACAACAACAATAACTGCTCGGCCAACTGTCGATAGTCGGCATTCCCTCGGCTAGCCGGCGCATGTTCTAACACCGGCTTACCACACGCAAACGCCTCAGCCAACTTGATGTCATTGCGAATGCCGGCCAACAGCCGCTGACTGCCGAATTGCTTAGCCATCTCGTCACAAATAGTACGATGTAGGCCAATGCGACTGTCCAACATGACCGGCAATAAGCCGACAAGACGCAGATTGGCATTTTGCTGCATCGCGACTTTAAACAAAATACGCGAGAGCTGTCGCACGCCTTCGGCGGCGAGGGCATGGGGAAGAAAAGGAATTAACGCCCAATCTGCAGCAGACAGGGCATTGAGTAGCAGAAAATCGAGAGAAGGCGGCGTATCGAGAATAATGAAATCATAGTGTTGCTGCACCGCCTCGGCACTTAACAACCGCTTCAACAATAATTGATCACCTGCCACCCGACTGTGTTCAAACATTGGATCGGCAGGGGCCAACCACAACCGTTCGCGGCCCGTGCTCAGGATAGCCGTTGATAAATCGGCGTTGTTTTCAGTGAGGATATGATGGATGGTGTGGTGGGGTGGGATGTTTTTTAGCCCTAAACCCACTGCACAATGGCCTTGGGTATCTAAATCGATCAACAACACCCGCAGCCCCAAGGTGGCCCAATGCGCGGCAAGGTTGACCGAGGTGGTGCTTTTACCCGACCCCCCTTTGCGGTTGCTGACCACTAAAACTTGGGCTGACATCAGTGCATTAAAGCCTGCTGCAACGCTTGGCGCAGCGCTTCACGAGAAAAAGGCTTACCCAAGGTGGCACACACCCCCAACAGCCGCGCCGACTCGAGGTTAAAGTCGGTGCTAATCGCCCGTCGTCCGCCAGACACCGCAATCACCGGAATAGAAGCACCGAGCTGGGCCAATTCCATAATCAGCTCAATACCATCTTTTTCTGGCATTAAAATATCGGTAATCACCACATCCGGGCGTTGTAAAGAGACAGCTTTTAGGGCTTCATGACCGTTGGTGGCGGTGGACACTTGGTGTCCTTCGCGCCCGACCATTTCCGTCAACATGCTACGAAACAGCTCATCATCATCCACTACCAACACGCGTGCCATCATGCCTTCTTTCATTAAAACTCGCCGCCTTCCGAGTGAGCCGCCGGTGCAGCGATTTGAGGCAGATCTAAGATAAACTCACTGCCATCTCCAAGGCGGCTTTGGAGTTGAATCATACCACCGAGCTGGCTGACGATGCCATGCACAACCGACAGCCCCAAACCACTGCCTTTGCCGGGGGCTTTGGTGGTGAAAAAGGGATCGAACACCCGCTGTTGCACTTCTTGGCTCATCCCCTCCCCATTATCGCGTACCGTTAAACGCAAAGTGGGTAGAGAAGCGTCATCTGCGGTTGGAGAGGCGACATCTAGCTGAATGTCAATCAGGCCCTGTTGCCCCGCCATCGCATCCGCCGCGTTAATAGTCAAATTAAGAATCAACTGTTGAATTTGTGACGGTTCCGCCATCACCCACGCAGCAGGCAGTGTGGTATGCCAACGCAACTCGACATTGGGCGGCAACGAGGCCTGCAACAACATCACGGCATCATGCACCGCACGCACCACGTCAACCGGCTGTTTTTGATTCGGCATGGTGCGGGCAAACGTCAACAGGCGGTTGATTAAATCACGGGCGCGGGCACTGCCCTGCAAAATACGTTGGCAATAGCCGTGTTGGGGGGTGGTTTCGGGTAGATCTTCTGCCAAGAACTCAGCAAAACCAGAAATCGCGCCCACGATATTATTAAAATCATGGGCAATCCCAGCGGCCAATGTGCCCACCGCTTCTAACCGGCGGGACTGTTCTAAACGCGCATTGACCATTTCTTGAGCACGGTGTTCTAACTGTTGCCGGAACGCCAAACTGTAAGCCATCAACGCTTCCATTAACGGTGCCGTCAGTTGCTGTGCCGCCTCGGCCAAGGTCAAAGCAGGAAAGCGTTTGGTCAATTCAAGTAGGGCGAGATGGTGAAACTCGGTCAGTTCTTCTGGTGGGATGTCTTGTTGCACCAACACCCGCCCAAGTTCGGCGGCATCCGCCAACGCCATCTCAATCGCCAACGGATCCTGTTGCAGCACCACGCGCTGCACAATGTGACTGTATTGTTGTGCTAATAAGGTTTTATTCATGCCGATACAACAATAAAGCAGCGTCATCTTTACCATCAGCCCATTGCGCCAGCAATTGCTCAGCCAATGGCTGGTCTGGCACACGGTCGGGTAAGGTTTGCGTCAATGGCGCTGCCTCAGCAATACCATCGCTGTAAAACAGCAACCAATCACCACGTTGCAGCCCCATTTTTTCGGTATACAGCGAGAAAAACCCCGCCCCGACAATGCCGCGTGCCGCGCCAAAACGCCGTACTTTTCCATCACGCCATAGTACGGTTCGGATATTACCCACTGCCGCATGTTCAAATTCACATTGGCTGCCGTGGCATTGAATACGGCCCACCGCCAACGCAGCGCCACGGGTCGAAAACAACGCCTGATCGCATTCAGTGAATAATGTGGTGAGTGGCTGTGTCAGTTGTTGTTGTACCGTAAGCAATGCCGATTCAGCCGCAATGCGAGCCTCTTCACCATGCCCTAAGCCATCGACTAAAGCAAACACCCAGCCCTGTGCCGATGGCCACCAGCCGACGCCATCGCCACACACGGTTTCACCGTATTGGGGACGACAGGCCCACGCAAATTGGCCGTTTAATGGAGGTGTGGTTATTGTCGAATTAACCATTTCACTGCCTGTACTTGGCATCCTGCACCAAGCTCGCTGCAAATATCAAATTGATCCATCAACCGCCTCACCCCCGGCAAGCCGCAGCCTAAACTGCCTGTTGTACTGTAACCATCGGTCAGTGCTAATGCTAAATCAGCGATACCGGGCCCTTGGTCTTCTGCCAACAACACCAAACCAACCGCAGGGTCTTGAATCATAAAGGCTGATAGCGTGCCACCCCGACCATGAAAAAATAAGTTGGCCGCCAATTCAGATGCTGCCGTTGCAATATGATAGGCCGCAATGCGATTAAACCCCATTTCTTCGGCTAACCACCGCGCGCGGCGAGAGGCCTCCATAATATGAATTTCACTGCTCACAGGCACTTTCACAAGATGGGGGTCTTCGACAGAGACAGGTGCATAAAAACACATGGATAAACTTCTTAATGCTGGCAGTGCAATCAACGTCATCCTTAACGCATACGATAAGGACGGGTCAATACGATAGTAACACGTGTACCTTCATGATCAGAGAGAATGGTAAATTCATCGACCAAACGCCGTGTCCCGGGCAAGCCAGCGCCCAGTCCACCGCTGGTGCTAAAACCATCTTGCAATGCTTGTTCTACATCAGCAATACCGGGGCCCCAATCTCGAACACAGACTCGAATCCGGCGCGAAAGTTCATCCGAGCAGTCTTCAATAAGACATTCCCCATGACCTGCGTATTGAATGACATTGCGGGTGAGTTCTGAGACAGCGGTGGCAAGCCGCGTTTGATCGGCATTGCTAAAACCCAGTTGTTGACACAAAGAACGCGCTGTGCGGCGCGCACTCACAATATCCATCGCATTATTGATGGGCAGGGTTTCACTGAGCTGAGGGCCAAGCATCGTCTTCCTCGAGATAACGTGCATCAGCCCGTAACGCAATCTTGGCATGAAGCTTATCCATGCCTTGGCTGAGGTTAAAAGTACAATCGGCACCGAATAAGTCGCGCCCCATCTCAACGAGAGTCAACGCCACAAACGGTTGAATGCCACAGATAACCACTTCGGCCCCAAGCAAACGCACCATACTCGCGGTATCGTTAATCACTCGTGCCATATAAGAATCCACAACATCGAGGGCAGTGATATCAATCGCCACCCCTAACGCCTCGGTTTCCGCCACCAAATTGACCAAGTCGGACTGAAACTGCATGGCATCATTGTCGGTTAGGTCGATTTGTATCGACACCAACAAAATGCGCCCAAGGCGCAGGATGGGGATTTTCATGGTTTCACATCCCCATTTTGCCCAATCGGTGAAATACGTCGGCCTACCAGATATAACGCCTCGGCAATCCCTGCCCGTAACGAAGCGCGGCTGGTAACATCCGAAAAGCTAATCCCTAACTTAGTTAAAGTTTGTGCCCCTTCAGGACTGATACCGGTCATCACAATACTGGTGCCCAATAAACGGGCGGCATCAATGGTTTTCATCAGATGACGTGCCACGCTGGTATCAAGCACCGGTACGCCGGTGACATCAATAATGGTCACCAAGGCTTCATGTCGAGTGACCGCTTCAAGCAAACGCTCGGTAAGTTGGCGCGCGCGCGCTGTATCCAACACCCCAACCAAGGGCAGCAGTAACACTTGGTGCCACAAACGTAATACCGGCGTCGAGAGCTCCATCAGTGATAGGCTCTGCTGCACAATAATCCGCTCTCGGGTTTCAACAAAGGCCTCAAAGCTAAACATCGCCAAACGATCTAATACTTGTTCGAGCCACAGCAAAGCAGCGGAGAGTTCAGCAACCGAGGGGGCCACAGCAATCAACCGCTGTGTCAGCACTTGTTTTAAGGCAATGATTAAATACGAGGTTTGTGCTGGTTGAATGCCTGATCGGGCTTGTTCCCCGACCAACAACCGCACTTCTTCGGCTAAGGCACACTCGGGGTCAAATTCAAAACGCTCAACCGGTGTACGCAGCAAAATCGGCGTCAGCGCTTGAACAATCACCGTCATCCGCTGTTGCAGATTATGTTGTTCATAGTCGTTTAGGCTATGCTGGCTGTGCCAATGTGCGATTACATGCGATGTCCAGTCTTGTAACAGACTATCCGCACGATAATCGAGTGCTTGTTTCAGCAAAGAAGAGGTATCCATTAGCAGCCATCCAAAAAGGCAAATCAGTTAGAACAGCTCAATATTCGGTGTTGAGGCCGCAGCCCCACCGCGTGTTGGCTGATCTTTCGGGTGAGTATGATGTGACTCATATTCTCGATAGTCGGTAATCAGTTGTTGCCACTGTTCAAGCAGTTGCGCATGATCGAAGTGATGATCATAGTCTTCGGCTTGTTCACAGCTGGTTAATCTGGCTTGCAACACCGATTGCATCCGCCCCAGGCGTTGACTGATCACATCCTGATATTGCAACAGCCCCATCACCTCGCCAATTTGCTCAGCAATATTGACATTGTGGCGATTCACCACTGTGAACAAGGTCTTATAGAACTGCCGCATGTCATCGTAGTTTTCTTGCAAGCGGTTAATAATTGACACCGCATTCGACGCTTGCATCAGCTGTTTATTTGAGTCACCTAGCAAATTTAAGGATAGGCTACGTTCAACCCCAGATAATGCCTGATTTAAACCGGCTTCGATGGTATTGGCTGCGGTGGTCGAACGCACCGCCAATTTGCGTACCTCATCCGCCACCACGGCAAAGCCACGTCCGGCTTCACCGGCACGTGCCGCTTCAATCGACGCATTCAGCGCCAATAAATTGGTTTGATCACTGATTTCTTTGATACTACCGGCCAAGCCTTCTAGCCGTTTAATATCCTGTAAGGCAGTATGGATAGCCGACATATCGTGGCGAATTTTGTCCGGTAACTCTTCCACAAAGCGGCCAATATCGCGAATATAGTCCACCCCAGTCTGAATCTCGTCCTCCATATTATGGGCGTTCAGATTCGAGGTTTGTAGATAATTCACCAGTTGCACTGCCATATCATTCAGCTGTCGCACATCGGACATAATTTGTAGCGCTGAAGATTCACTGTCATCAATAGCGCGCTGTAAATTGGCATGAAACATACTGTCCAGTTGAGTGGTTTGTTGAATCAACTCGTGTGATAGCTGTTCTTTTTTCTCAAGCGCCGTTTGTTTTGTTTCCAGTAAATCTAGCGTTTCTCCCAACCCGCCTGCCAAGCGAAAATTGCGCCGCAAAAACACCCTAGCGGCAACAAAGTTTGTTGCCAGCACCGCGATAACCACCATGATTGATAACAGCAAGGTGGGATCCATCCCAACATCAAGCGCCAGCCGGCTGAATATATCGTGGGTCAGATAAAATAAAACGCCAATGAAAAGACTCACGCCAGAGGTCATCACGGCCATATTGCGACGCAAACGGCGGGTTTTTTCGAAAGAGGTCTGCGGCTCTGGCGAGTTTGAGAATGAATTTGCTGTATCAGCCCTCACCGTGTTTAGGCTCCCGGCAACACTTGGCGAATGACTTTTAACAAGTCTGCACCACCAACAGGTTTGACCAACCAACCCGTTGCCCCCAACTTCTTCGCTTCATCGCGTTTGGTTTGTTGGCTTTCGGTGGTCAAGGCCAAAATGGGTATGAAGCGGAACCCTGGCAGGGCACGGGCGGCACGAATAAACTCCAGCCCCCCCATATTCGGCATATTGATGTCAGTGATAATCAGGTCTGGCTTCACCCCTGCTTTTAAACGTGCTAAGGCTTGTGAACCGTCTTGGGCGCTTTCCACCTTAAAACCAGCAATTTCTAGGTTGTTACGCAAACTCATAATCATGGTTGCAGAGTCGTCAACGATCATAATCGTTTTTGTCATGGAAACATTCTCCTTACAGTAGGGCGGCTTGTAACCAACGCGCCAAAGGTGGATAGGTAGGCCAAGCATGAATGCTCGGGCGCAGTGCCATCAAAACTTGCAAATTGGCACAGTGTAGATGGGTGCAGGCGGAAAGATCGATTTTACCTTTTGCCTGCTTTTGTAGCCATTCTAATAAAGCATCAGCGTCTTCTACACCCAGAGTATCGCTGACCACAGCAAGGTTTTTACGAAAACTGATCGCCATTACACGAGCTCCTTCGGATCGAGCACCATCAACACCGAACCATCCCCCAACAACGCAGAACCGGCATAACCGGCCAACCCACTTAATACCCCACTTAAAGGCTTGAGGATAATGTCAACGGTCTCACGGAAATCATCCACTAAAATGCCGAGATGGTCTTTATCAATTCGCACCACCAGCGCGGCGTATTCACCATCGGCATTCATGCGTTGCGGCGTTGGCAAAGCCAATAGTTCATTCAACGACACCAATGGCACAATTCGCCCACGCAATACAGTCGTTTGCCGTTGTTTAATCCAACGAATTTGCTCACGCGGCACGCGCACGGTTTCGACCACCGCATCCATCGGCACACCAAACACTTGCTGATCCGATTCAACAATCATCACATTGGTCACCGCCATCGACAGCGGTAACGATAAGCGCAAACGGGTGCCTTTGCCGGCTTCGCTCGATAATTCGACGCCCCCTTTCACCCGCGCCAACGCCGTACGCACCACATCCATGCCGACTCCACGACCCGATAGGTCGGTCACCGTTTCAGCAGTGGAGAATCCAGCGGCAAAAATCAGCTCAATCGCTTGTTGATCGGTTAAGCGTTCCAAATCGTTTTCATCAATCAAGCCACGTTCATAGGCTTTACGACGGATAACCTGTGGATCAATACCGCGCCCATCATCGGCGATTTCAATAATGACACGGTCGCTTTCTTGGCTGGCACGGATACTTAACCGGCCTTCGGCTGGCTTACCTGCCGCTTGCCGTTCAGCAGGCATTTCAATACCGTGGTCGAGACTGTTACGCACAATGTGAATTAACGGGTCGGCCAAGCTCTCGATAATGTTTTTATCGGCTTCGGTGTTTTCGCCTTCCATCACCAAATGCACTTCTTTACCAAGGCGGTGGGCAGTATCCCGCACCAAACGCGGAAACCGCTGGAAGACAAACGAAACCGGCATCATCCGCACTTGCATGATGGCGTCTTGCATTTCTTCAGCAATGCGGTTAATCACCGAGTATTGCGCTTTAATCTCGCGTGACAACTCGCGACTGCCAAACACACTTTCTGCTCGCCCTGCCAAATAAGGCAGCGCATTTTTTGCCACGACCATCTCACCGATTAAATTCATTAGGCGATCAATTTTGCTTTGTTCGACTTTGAGTGTACGCGGTGTGGTATAGGGCGTTTCTTCATTGCGCCGTGCCAACGGCTTATTGTCGTCTTCTGACCCTGGCTTTGCAGTTACAGGAAGGGCTTGTTGTGGTACCACGGCAGCGGATGGCAACGCCGGTGGTGATATAACGGCGGCAGTGGGTTCAAGGCTATGCGGCTCTTGCCCTTGCAAGACGTGGTCAACACAATACAGCAATGGGGCAGGGGATTGCTGGGCTAATGCTGCTTGTAAAGCCTGTTCTAAAGCCGGCAGTTGTTCCTGCAGATTCATACTTTGCAAGGCGGCTGCCAAACTCTGGGCAACCGATTGCAAGCGACCCGCCAACCAAGCAGGACGGTCGGGCAACGTTAAAATTTCGCGTTGTGCTTCCAACACCACATGGAAAGACCAAGCACTGTCTTCGGCGTGTTGTTCCAACGCGGTGGGGGTGGGCGTTGGTACAGGGGTCGGTGGTGTCACCGCCAACACGGTTTCTAATACACTGCCGCTTTCCTCTGCCAACACAGCCAACAGCTGTTCAATTAAATCGTGCCGTTGGGGTTGATGTGTCAATACCACGGCCAACCAACGCAAAGCCGAGCTAATCCGCAAATCTTGGGCACAAAGCTGTAAGGCGCGTTCAATCGCAGCCACCGCTTCAGCAAACTGTTTTTGTACCAACAGTGGCTGTAACTGACCAATAAATTCGGCCAATTCTGGGCGCAATTCGCTTTCACCACTGACTTGCAACAAAGCCTCTGCCAGCAACGGCGTACATGTCAGCTGTTCGGGGACATAGCGGAAATGTTCACGCAATTCGAGTTCATTTTGACCACTGATCCACTCAAAGCTCAGGATACAACGATAGGCATCGAGTTCTTCCACCGCTGGCCACGGCTCGCGAGAGGTCACCCATTGCCATTCTTGTTGCGGAAGTTGTAACACTTGGAAGAAAGGGTCTTCGCCTTTATAGAACGATTCTTCCTCGGGTTGATAACACACCCACAGCGGTGTTTCCCCCGCCATCATTCGCTGATAAAGCGCCAGCCGTATGTCATCTGGCATCACACTGCAACGTTGTTGCTGATGTTGCAACACACTATCCACCACGGCATTTGTCGTCGGTGCGGCGGCAGGTTCGGGAACCGCAGGGGCTTCCTCGCTGGCGGCATGGAGCAGTTTGCGCAAGGCTTCGGCAAAATGCTGCGCTTGTGGCATTCGATGAGAAGAAATGGCCTCTGCTTGTTCAATTTCATCTAATAATTCTGTGACGAAATCCATCGCTTCAAGCAATTGATCGGCCAATGGCGCGGAATAGGGCACTTGTTGGTCGCGCACCGCATCCATTAAATCTTCTGCCGCATGCAGCACGCGGGTCATTTCAGGAAATTCAAATAAACCGCTATTGCCCTTCAGGGTATGCACCAAGCGAAACAGTTCACCCATGATGCTGTTATCGTCGGGACGGTCTTCTAGTTGCAGCAGTTTTTCCCCGATTCCCTGTAAAAAATCACGGGCTTCGGATAAGAATTGTTCGAGCAAGGGCGTCATGACTGAGGCACTCCCAACAGGGTATGGACATGAGCAAGCAAACGATCAGGGCGCACCGGTTTAATCAGATATAGATTGGCACCGGTGATATAGGCCAGTTTTTGATCGTTGGCCGCCGCTTCGGTTGAGACCATGATGGCGGGTGCCTGTGGCATCGGCTTGCTACGCAATTCACGCAGAAAGCCATAGCCATCGAGTTTGGGCATATTGATATCGACCAAATACAAATCAAAGGTGTGGCGGGCGACTTTTTCAAGTGCCTCGACACCGTTCACTGCCTCTTCGACCTGATAGCCGGCTTGTTCCAAAATACTGCGGTGATACATCCGCACCGTGGCAGCATCATCAATCACCAAGATTTGTTTCATCGCTTACCCTCATGTGGTTTTTGATAGACGATGGCCTCGGGGAATTTCCGCACACGAAACAGCGATGAAATTCGGCTCATCGATTCAGAATGCCCTAAACAAATAAAACCACCCGGTCGGAGCGCATCATAAAACGCCTCTGCCGCTTGCTTTCTGGACAAGTCATCAAAATAAATCAATAAATTACGGCAGAAAATCACATCAAAGTTGCGATAAGAACGCATATCCGCTGGGTCCATCACATTCACTCGCGTGAATTCGACCACTTCGCGTAAAGCGTCATTGATTTGATAGAAATCCCCCTTGCGGCGGAAATATTTTTGTAGCAAATCCGCCGGTACATGCTGCACCGAGCGTGCCGAATACAGACCTTGTTTTGCCTTGTTGATAATGTCGGTATCAATATCTGATGAGATAATCTCGACATCCCACTCCGACAAATACGGCCATGCTTCAAGCAGATACATGGCAATGGTATAAGCCTCTTCACCCGAAGACGACGGCACCGACCAAATGCGGATCGGCTCGTTATGATCACGGTGGGTGATAATATCAGTCAGCATCGAGCGAGTCAGACAATCAAATTGATAGTCTTCACGGAAGAAATAGGTTTCGTTGACGGTCATGGCATTGACCAGCGCCTGTAACTCTTCGCCAGAGGCTTGAAAACGCAACATAATAAAATAGCTGCGGAAACTATCGTTGCCGGTGGCAGCGATACGTTCTAATAAACGCTTGTCAACAAAATAACGTTTTGAATCTTCAAATAAAATGCCAGTTTTGCGATAAAAAAATTCGCGAAACTTAAAGAAATCATCGTCGCTTAAGGTCAAATCAGCCATCGTGCATGTCGTCCTTAAACGTGGGCAATGCGTTTGAGCGCAATATCAGCAGCAAATTGAATATACGGCTCACCAGCAAAGCGTTGTTTCAATGCCTGCAGCGCATCATGGGCACGAGGCGAACCGACTTCACCTAATAAGTCAACCGCAGTCGCACAGACATTGACATGACAATCTTGGCTAATCACTTCAATGAGCCAATTTTCCACCTCGGGATGGCATAACGACTCCAACACATTGACCGCGAAAATACGCACATCGGAATCAGGATCGTGTAATAGTTGGCTCATAATCGGTGCCATTTCCTGCGGTAATTGCTTCATTGCTTCAATGGCTTCGTTACGTAACATGGCATCTTCAGAACGCAAACAGGTAATCAGGCCAGCAACGGCCTCTTCATTGCCAATTCGCGTCAGCGAGGTAAAAATCACCTCGCGCACACTGGTATCTTGTTCTTGAGCCAGTTGATTGAATAAGGCGGCACTGGCAGCAGGATAGGCAACCAAATCGCGTGCAGCTTGCCGGCGACAGCTTGCCTCATCGTGTTGTAACGCTTGCAGGAGTTGTTCTAAGGTATAGCCAGCCTCAGCGCCAGCATCCGATATGATTTGTGCTTTAATCAGTGCCATTCTTATCCCCTCTTATTCTCAGCTCAACCAAGACAGCAGTTGTTTCGCAATTTGATCGGATGGCAACACGATGGATGCCCCGTCACGCGCAATCAACGCCGCCGGCATCCCAAATACCACAGCACTTTGTTCTGATTCAGCGATAGTGCGTGCCCCACGCCGTTTAAGTTCGGCGAACGACTCCGCCCCATCATCACCCATGCCGGTTAGCATCACTGCAATCACATGCTCTGGATTGCAATGCTCTAACGCTGAACGACCTAATAGCTCAACCGAAGGGTGCCATAGCAATTGTGGATTTTCTGGGCGTGGATTGGCCATTAAGCGGCCAGTACGATCACTCAACACCACATCTGCCCCACCCTTGGCGATATACACCTGTCCTGCTTGCAACGTGGTGGGGCGGTTTAATTCGCTCACCTCTAATTCGCACAAATTATTCATGCGCTCGGCAAAGGGACGGGTAAAGCTGGGCGGCATGTGCTGTGCCACCACCACCGGCCACGGAAATTCGGCTGGCAATAAGGGCAAAATATCTTCTAAGGTGCGCGGGCCGCCGGTTGATACACCAATCAACACCACACCATTCCGCACCAACCGTGATGGGAAAGTGCGGGTCGTTGGCGCAGGTTCGGGGGGTGGCGCAGCGACAACAGTACGCCCACGGCCTTTTTTCAGCCGCGCTTTTGCTGCCGAGCGAATTTTGGCGACAATCTCCGCTTCCACTTCTTGCAATGACAAAGAGATGGTGCCGCCGGGTTTTGTCACAAAATCGACAGCACCTAGATTCAATGCCTCGAATGTTGCCAACGCGCCTTTTTCGGTTAACGACGACACCATCACCACCGGCACGGGCCGCTGCGCCATCAATAACGATAAGGCAGTGAGGCCATCCATTTCTGGCATATTGATATCAAGACTGATTACATCTGGTTGAAAAGACAGGTTTTCTTCAATTGCTTCACGGCCATTACGGGCCACGCGCACGATGAAATCGCCTTCAGATTCAAACAAACGGGTGAGCTGACGCCGCATCAGGGCCGAGTCATCAACGATGAGCAGCTTAATCATGAAAAATATCCAAGTGGTTGCCGCCTCTGTCGCATTGGGTCAGAGACGAAATAGTCGTTATAGTGTGTTGATATCCCCCACTTCACAGCGGCAAAGCGGGGGAGGCAAAGCTAGGACAAGGAAACCAGTTGTGCGCGGTCTTCGCCACTGATTAAACGGTTGGGCTCAATCAGCTGAATCAGGCGTTTTTGGGTTTCCAAATTGGCGATACGACCAATCAAATGTGCTTGTTCACTCGACAGACTTGGTGCTGGTTCAATCGCCGATTTATGGATTTTCAAAACTTCCGCGACAGAATCGACAATAAAGCCTGTGCGTACGCCATCAAGTAAAAACACCATAATGCGCTGACGATCACTGCGCTCGATGGTAGACAGACCTAAACGGCGGCGTTGGTCAATCACTGGTAGCACGGAACCGCGCAGATTGATCACCCCTTCGACAAAAGGAGGCGCTTTTGGAATATGGGTTAATTCATCAGGCACCCGCACAATTTCTTGCACACTTTCAATCGGTACCCCAAATTCTTCCTTATCCAAGCGGAACACCACCACTTGCTCTTCATCATCAGCCAGCTCTTCGTCTTGCTCGTGATGTTGTTGCAGATAAGCGTCTTGTTTACTGTTCACGTTATTCAAAGCCTCTTGAATGGCGGAATGGCGGAAAAGATGATCGGTGGCAATAATCGACACCAAACGCTTGCCCCCTTCCAAACGGCAAATCGCTGAAATATCAGAGAGTTGACCTTCTTTTGCCAACAGCTTGGGCATGGTATCAACACGGTCACGCGGCACGCGCAAAACTTCGTTGACACTATCCATCACCACACCAACCGACATCCCAGCAATCCCCACCACCACAATCCGACTGTGCTCATCCATGTCTTGATTAGGTAGATGGAACATGCGACGCAATGACACCAAGGGCAATAAGCGATTGCGTAAGGTCATCACACCGAGGACATAGGCATCAGAACGAGGCACATGCACAATATGTTCAGGCACTTGCACAATTTCTTGCACATGCTCAATTGGGATTGCATATTCCTGATGGGCGGCCTCAAAACTGACCAGCTGCAGTTCATCGCTATTTTCTTCTTCGTCAGCGTCTTCTTGTGCAGCACTGAACGCAGCATGTCCCATCGAACGCGATAAGTTGGCAATATCAGCAAACTCTTTACTGATCAGGCGTTCAAAATTCAACACCATCACCATCGGATAGCCACCGACATCTTTCAGCAAACCAGCGAGGAGATCGGTGTTAATGGTGGTGCTTAGCGCACCAACATGCTCGACCCGAGCAGGCTCTACGCCAATCACACTGCTCACGCGATCCACCACAAAACCGAGTGGTTGACCCTGATCGATCACCACAGCACGGCTGGAATCATCGCGTTCGCATTCCTCAAAGCCAAAAATGCGCCGGAGGCTGATAATGGGTAATACCTTGCCCCGCAGATTCGCCAACCCATCTAAGGTTGGTGGAGCCAAAGGCACCCGCACCACATCCGGCACTCGAATAATTTCTTGTACCGGCGTCATATCGACAGCAAAGACTTCATTGCCGCACAAAAAAATCACAAACTGCCGAATATCATGTTCGGCATCATGATTGTCTACATCCTCGCCATCCGCCAGCGGCGGCGCGAGGACGGCGTTTTCATCATGGTTCATACTTTGCTGCTCCTTGAGTCAGATCACACCGAGGCATTACGCGCTTTGCAGCTCGTCAGCCAAAGATGCAATTTCCTCAATCGCAGCAGCCAATTCTTCTGCGCCTTGTGCCTGTTGTTTAGCAGCGGCAGCGGCTTCATCGGAAGCACGTTCGGCTTCTTGTGCGGCGGCGGCAATTTGATCAACACCGGTTTTAACTTGGGTAATGGCAGCAGCAATTTCAGTCGCAGCACTCAGAATGTCACGCGAACTCCGGCCCACTTCAGATAGATCACTTTCAATCGATACCAAAGCCGATGTCACGGTTTTCGCTTTTTCTGCTTCGGAACTGGCCGCGCTGATAATTTCTTCTAAATCACGCCACACGATACCAATTTGATCTTGTACCGCTTTGACTAAATCTTTAATCCGATCTGCATTTTCTGCTGAGTCATGCGCTAAGTTACGGATGTCTGTTGCTACCACCACAAAGCCTTTACCAAACTCACCCGCCCGCGCCGCTTCAATCGAACCATTCACGGCTAACATATTGGTTTGAATCGAGACGGTGGTAATGGCATCGACAATTTTATCAATCCGACGCGACACCAATTCTAACTCTTTGATTTGTTTCAGGCTGGTGCGAGAAGAACCGACCGAACGATGGATGCCTTCGACCAAGCGATCAATGCTGTTTTTATTGTTGGTCAGCATTTGCATCATCAATTCCACTTTTTCGTTGGCATTGCGTGCACGTTGTTGACCGATTTCCAAACCTTTTTCAATTTGACCAATGGCAGCAGCAGATTCTTCAGTGGCGGTGCCTTGGATTTGTGCACTCTTACGAATTTGGTCGATAGCAGCCATGATTTGCGTGCTAGAACGATTGATTTCTTGCACAGCCGAGGATAATTCTTCTGCAGCAGAAGCCACTTCTTCTGCGCTCTTGCTGATGTCGGTCGAGTTTTTCAACTCTTCTGCCAACTCGGACAAGTTTTGTGCCGCTTGTTCACATTCGGACAAGGCTTGGGTTTGTTCTTCGATGGTTTTTGCTGCTTCTTCTGTGGCTGCTGATTGTTCTTCAGCCGCTGCTGCAATACTTTCAGTACCTTTTAGCGCTTGCAGGGCTGCGGCGTTCGATTGTTGAGCACCTGCGGCAGTTTCTTGAATACCGCGTGCCATCTCCGTGGTATCGGCGCGAATCTGCTCAAGCTGGCTGGTAATCACACGGCCATTCTCCATTTCCTGCTGCACATCTTTGGCCGAAGTATTGATTCCCTCGGAAATCACTTTGACTTCAGTTTGAATCTGCGCCACTAAATCTTGAATTTGTTTGGCACTTTTCTCGGAGGTTTCGGCCAAGGTACGAACCTCATCCGCAACCACGGCAAAGCCTTTGCCATGTTTCCCTGCGCGGGCCGCTTCAATGGCTGCATTTAGCGCCAATAAATTGGTTTGGTCAGCAATCCGCGCCACGGCTTTGACAATATCACCGATATTTGCTGCTTGTTTTTCCAACTCTCCAACCATGTCCACCGAGGCTGCTTGGCGTTGCGCCGCCACCCCCACATTGCCAATCAAGGTGGTAATTTCACCCGATACCTTACCGATTAAATTTTGTGTGGCATCAACTTTGGTTTGTGACAGATTGGCGCTTTCTAACTGTCGGCCTAATGCCACACCAACTTGGCGGAAAGCAGCAAGAGATTCTTGCGCAGCGCCCGAGGCTTCTTCTGCCCCTGTCGCAATTTGGTCAGCGGCCCGTTTGAGCTCTTCTGCAGCCGAAGCAGCTTCGTTAATGCCCGAGGCAAGCTGAGTCGTGGCAGAGGAAATTCGTTCTGCCGCTTGTTGTTGTTTCGCCAAGGTACGAGCACGTTTGCGCTGGGCATCTGCTTCACGGCTGGCAAGCGGGCTGGTGCGACGGTCGGAGGAAGAAGAGGGAGCGGAAGAAGTCAGGGTTTTTTTAACAAGCGCCATGATGCGGGGTATCCTTTTAGCAAACGAACGGGAGTGCGTCGGAGGAAGAATAGAGCAGTTAGACAAAAAACTCACGCCACTTTGTCAAGAAAAAAACTTTTCTTAGTCACAGCGCAAGCCCGTCAAAGAGATTTGTTGTTTTTGACATTCTATAGAAGTTTATTAAATGTCGCAAAATTGCTGGCACCAATTAGGTGCGAGAGAGGCAGTATTAAAAATAAACACTTGAAAATAAAAAGAAATTTTATTTAAAAAGAGCGTTCAAACAAGAATAGAGACGGCACTATTTGAGGCGAAGCACTCGCCTCTAACCGCTCACAATAACCGCAAATTGTGCATCAGATTGACAGGTCGATATTTTTCGGCCACGTCTCACAACAAAAGTGGGCGAAATATCGCAAAAAAACACCAAAAAAACTATTTAATATAAGGCAAGTATTTAAAATTAGTTAAACCAAAATCACACCTCTTGTCACAGAGCAGATGATGATGGCCACAAAGCAAAAAATTTCAAAAGGAAAATCATTTCATCTCAAAAACTTAAAAGAGGTAATGGAAATTTTTATTGATAAAAAATGAAATCAATAACAAAATTAACAAAGATTGATTTTTTGATCGTAAAAGCAACCAAACAGGAAGAGAATTTTGATTCTTCAAACCATTGGGATGATCTAACCATGCCTTATTACTATTACTTAGCCTCGATCTTATTCGGTATTCTAGGCTTGGCATTTTTCATGGTTTGGATCGGTGATCGTCTCAATCGCGCAGCCTTGTTGTGGGGTATTGCACATCTCAACCTCGGTGTGGCCAGCTTGACCGGCTATCAATACCAACACTCACAGTGGTTTCCTTTAGCCTTAGTATCGCTGGTCAGTACAGCGCTATTTCTCGTCCTACTGCTGGCAGGTACTCAAGCCCTCATCGGTCGCATACAAAAATGGCGTTTCATCGGGCAACAAACCATCTTGATGACAATAACAATTGGCATCATCGGCTTTGGCATGAGCCAAGATATTGCTCGGTTTTTGGTGAGCTTATTGATGATGATGATTTATCTCTGGGCGGGATTTACCTTCGCTCGACAACAAAAAGAATATTGGATAGGCATCATTTTTATTCTTAAAGCGATGGTGTTGATCGTACCAGCAATTGTCGATCCCACGACCAGTTCCACCCTAGCCCAACCCCTCTTTTATACCGTGTTCAATTGGAGTATGAGTTTAGTTTTAGCCTTAGGATTGGTTTTTATCGCGGCACGACAGTCTCATCGTTGGTTACAACAGGTATTGCATCACTTACCCGATGCCTTAGTTGCAAGCAATCTTCAAGGCAAGGTGTTATTTTGCAATGATCACTTTGCCAAAATGGCAGGTTTTTCCAAGCCGGAAAAATTAGTTGGGCAACCCCTCCCCTTGCTGGCCAACGATCATGATGAAGCGTTGTCGATGTTGCATGAAATGAAAAAATTGGCGCAAGCCGATGCGTTAACCAAACCCATCGCATTAGAGAGAATGATTCAACCCATGTCTGCTCTCGCTGCCTTTCCAGCAGAAATTAGCGTTTCAGCATTTAAGAACTTTGGCCAAACGATACTCATTGGACAAATTCGCGATCTCACAGAACGCAGACAGGCAGAACAAGAACGACTGCGTCTATCCACCACGGATGACATGACCGGTCTACCCAATCGACAGCACCTAGAACACAAGCTTGCAACCATCTTATGGGAATGTGAACGCCAAAAAACACAATGTGCCGTTCTATTAATTGATCTGGATCACCTTAAACATGTCAATGATATGATGGGGCGCGCACAGGGTGATAAAGTCATCAAGAAAACGGCTAACTTGCTGCGGACAATGTCTCAAGATCGTGATGTACTTGGCCGTATCAATAGCGATGAATTTGCATTAGTCATTTCAGACATACAATCAAACAGCGACATCTTAGCAATTGAAGAACGCGCACGGAGCATGTGCCAACAATTGAGTCGAGAAATTCGACAAGGCACATTGCAAGTGATGATTGGCGCCAGTATTGGCATTGCCTTATCCGGTTCGGAAGGGGATTCTCCTACTAATTTATTACAACACGCGGAAATGGCGATGTATGAAGCCAAAGCGCGTGGAAGAGGGGGATGGTGTTTCTTTGAGCCAGATATGGATGAAAAACTGGCATCTGCCTTGCGCTTAGAATCCGAACTGCGTTTAGCATTACACCAACCAGAGCAATTACAGCTTGCTTACCAGCCGATTGTTGATGCACACAGTGGCAAACTGGTCAAGGTTGAGGCTTTATTACGATGGAATAGCCCAACATTAGGGGCAGTTTCTCCTGCACGATTTATTCCCATTGCAGAACAATCGGCTTTGATTCTCGACTTAGGGGATTGGGTACTCAATGAAGCCATCCAACAAGCAGCCCGATGGTCAAACGAAATGCAATCACCGCCAGTCGTCAGTATTAACGTATCCGTACGTCAATTTATGCAAAAGGACTTTGATCAGCATTTGGTCGCTATCCTTAACCGGTTTGGTGTTGCCGCGAATCAAATTGAACTGGAACTTACCGAAACACTGTTTGCTAGTGAGGGATTTGACATGCCGGCTTTGCTACAGCGACTACATGATATTGGCGTTGGGTTAGCACTAGATGACTTTGGCACCGGTTATTCCTCTCTTAGCTACCTTTCTCGTTTCAAACTCAGCACCGTGAAAATCGACCGCAGCTTTGTTTCACAAATAGAAGGGAACGACCGCAGCCGTTCACTGGTCAAAGCCATCATCGCAATGGGTCACAGTTTGGGTTTGAAGGTCGTTGCCGAGGGAGTCGAGACAGCAACTCAACAAGCCCTACTCACCACCGAGGGATGTGATTTTTTGCAGGGGTATTTACTAGGGCGTCCTATGACAGCCACTAGCATTGCCTCAAGCTAGACATTAAATACTCTTACAGTTGATGAACTACTCCCGCTGACCGGCTAGCGCCGGTACAGCGTGAGTTTCGTGGTTCAGCACGGCGAAACGTCCACCGCTCCCCACCTCGGCCAGTTCCTGACCGGAGGCGCTACCTGTCAGCGCCCAATTCAACATCACTCGCGCCGCATTTTCGTCGCGGCTGCATTCAGCCCCGCAACTACAACGATGAATGCGCTCCGCGAGCGTTTTTTTACGCTGGACACCGCACCGGTGACACGTCTGGCTTGGTTTAACCTGACGGGTCGGCACTTCACACCACTGCAAGCCAGCTTCTTCCGCTTTGCTCTTTAGCAGGGTTAAAAAGGTGGACGGTGCGGTGTCCAGAATGCTGCGGTTCAATCCCTTCTTGTATTCGCCACCGCTGGCGGTCATACCCTTGACGTTCAATTGCTCAGTGGCGATCAGGCCGCATTGGCTTACCAGCTTTGCGCTGGTCTGATGCAAGAAATCTTTGCGCCGATTGGCAATTCGGCGGTGTTCCGCCGCCAGCGCTTTCACTGCCTTGCGCCGGTTGTTCGAGCGCTTGT